>DASTAC010000100.1:0-102547 GCA_035713045.1 Steroidobacteraceae bacterium | reverse complement strand
GGAGCACGAAGCTGGCCGGCGCGGACCGGAGATGCGCCTCGACCATGTCGCGCCCGACGCGGACCATCTGGGTGCCCTCATCCACCAGCGCGCCCGCGCGGCGATAGACCTCCCGGGCCGCGGTACTGCGGATCTCGAGGCCTGCTTCCTCCAGCACCCTGAAGGCGGCCAGCACGATGCGCTCCACCTGCTCCTCCGTCAGGATCTCGAGCGGCGGCCAGCGGTTGCTGAGGCGCGGAATGGGCGCCAGCGACGGGCCGGTGGAGCGTGCGCCTCGCCCGCGCTCACGCCGCCGGGTCGACGCTGCCGGCGGCTCCGTCATGATGGCTCCTCTGCGAGCTCCCCGAGCGCCTGCGCGAGCGGCCCGAGCCAGGGCTCGAAACGCCGCCATTGCTCGAGACCCTCGGTGTTGATCGGCCGGCGCACCTGCTCGGAGCTCGCGGTGTGCACGCGCCGGGCGGTCTTGTGGAACTCGAGGCAGGCGGGCTCGAAATCGAGGCCGCAGAACTCGAGGATACGGCGCACCTCACGCTCGAAGTCGGCGACCAGGTCCTCGTGCTGCACGCGCAGCACCTTGCCCGGCAGCAGCCGGTCCCAGTGCGCCATCAGCTCGACGTAGGTGCGGTAGTAGCGGGCGATGTCCTCGAACGAGTAGGTGAACTGCTGCCCGGAGGCGAAGAGCTGCTTGAAGTTGCTGAAGCAGCAGGCCATCGCGCCGCGGCGCGCATCGATGATCCTCGCGTTGGGCAGGATGAGGTGCATGAGGCCGATGTGCCGGAAGTTGTTCGGCATCTTGTCGATGAACCGCGGCCTGCCGCTGCGGTAGAGCTCCGTGTCGGTCAGGTAGCGCTCCCCGAAGCGCCTGAAGTCCTCGGGCGGCAGCTCCGCGAGCACCGCGGGGTAGCGCGGCCGGTCGCGCCCGCTCTCGCGGCCCTGCAGGCTCTGCACGAGGCGCGGGATGTCGGAGAGCTCCATCGTCCCCTCGACCTGCGAGTGCGAGGCGAGGATCTGCTCGATGAGCGTCGAGCCCGCCCGCGGCAGCCCGACGATGAAGATCGGCGCGTCGCTCGCAGCTCCCCAGCCGCGGCGCGCGGCGAAGAGCGCCTCGGTGCACATCTCCTTCTGCAGCTCGGTGTTGCGCTCGATGAACTCCGGGCGATAGCGGCACTCGCTCTTCTTGAGCGCATTGCCCCGCTCGTAGCAGGCGAAGGACTGGCCATACTCGCCCCGGTCCTCCAAGGCCTTGCCGAGCGCGAAGCAGAGGTGGAAGCGGTCCGCGAGCGCCGTGCGCGGCGCGGCCTCGGCGGCGCGCATCGCCGCGAGCTCCTCGTCGGTGAAGCGATAGGTCTTGAGGTTGGCCAGGCTCCAGTAGGCATCGCCGTAATCGGGCCTGATCCGCGCGGCGCGCCGGTAGGACTCGACTGCCTCATGCTGGCGGCCCAGGGTCTTCAGGGTGTGCGCCATCGACAGGTGCAGCTCAGCGTGATCGGGCGTCTCGGCGAGCAGCTGCCGGTACTCGCGCAGGGCGAGCTCGCACTCCCCGAGCTCGGTCGACAGAGTCGCCTGCGTGACCCGGTAGGCGCGCTCCTGCGGCGCCGCCTCCTGCAGCATCCGGATCTGCTCGCGTGCCTGGCGGTGCTTGTGCCGCTGCAGCAGCACCTGCGCATAGTCGTAGCGCGCCGCCCGGTAGTCCGGCGCCCGCTCGAGCACCGCCTCGAGGAGCAGCTCCGCATCGTCGAGCACGTCGAGCCTCATGCCGATCTGGGCGAGCAGCCGCATGCCCTCGATGTGATCGCCGTGCTCGAGCAGGTAGCGGCGCACCAGCGCCTCGGCGGCCTCGACCTCCCCGTCGGCGAACATGCTGCGAGCGGTGACGATCGCGGTGGGCAGGCGCGCGAGCGTGGCGACGTGCGCGGCGGCGGTATCCGCATCGGCCGCCCGGCCGGCCATCCGGTAAAGCGCCTGCAGGGTGCGCCAGCTGCCGGGCAGCGCCGGATTGAGCGCCACGGCACGCTCGAACGCCGCTATCGCCGGCTCTGCCGAGCGCTGGGCCACATGGCAGTAACCCCGCTCCTGGTGCAGTCGGGGATAATCCGGATGCAGCTCTTCCAGCCGCGCCAGCGTCGCCAGCGCCGCCGGGATCTGTCCCAGATAGCGCTGCGCGATCGCCAGCATGTAGAGCAGATCCCGCTCGGGAGGCCCCGCGGCGAGCAACGCCTGCGCGGCGCGGGCCGCCTCGGCGAACTGGCCACGATCGAGGAGCTGGCGCACGCCCGCCCCCCCGGCATCCGGGCTCGGCGGCGCGGCGCCCTCGGCCTGCATCGGATTCCCACAGCCGCTGGTCACACCCGGGAGTCTACCCCAGTCGTACCCGGGTGCGCGCCGCGGCTACTGATGCGTGGAGAAGCTGTAGCCGAACGTGAGCTCGATGACCCTCGGGCGCATGGGCGTCTCGGTCAGGATGAACTGGCGGCTGGTCGTGAACAGGCTCTTGTTCACGTTGGTGACGTTCGTCCCGATCAGCGACACGGTCCAGTTGTCCTTCGCCACGCCGGCGGACAGGTCATAGGTGGTCCAGGCCGGCTGATCGTACGACTCCACGTTGCCGGCGGCCGAGCGCGAGTGCGACTGGTGCTGCATGCCCACCTGCACGTAGGGCAGGTAATCGCCCATCGCCCAGTCGTAGCGCGCCCGCAGGCTCCCCTCGAAGGGCGGGGAGTTGGCGAGCGGGCTGCCCACCTGGCCGTAGACGTCCTGGATCGGGGTCGCGACGCCGTTCACGTAGAACACCGAGAGCGGCTTGCCGTAGCTCGCGGTCCCGGGGATGTTCCCCACCAGCGCGGGCGAGTTCTTCAGCTCGCCGCTGTTCCAGGCGGCCGCGCCGTTGACCGAGAGCCCGTGCCACACGTTGGCGGCCACCTGCAGCTCGACGCCCTTCACCTGGTAATCCGGACCGTTGGTGTTGTACGTCAGGTTGCCCAGGCCGCACTGCGGACAGAAGAAGCTGACCTGCGCGTTGCTCCAGTTCTCCTGATACACCGCGCCGTTGAACTCCACGCGGTGGTCGAACCACATGGTCTTCCAGCCGACCTCGTTGTTGGTGAGATTGTCGGAGAGGTAGGTCTTCGGCGTCGCGTACTGATCGGTGCCGCTGGCATCCGGCAGGTGATCCGAGCTGCCGCGGTTGAAGCCGCCCGGCCGGAAGCCCTGGGAGTAGGTGTAGTACACCAGGATATCCGGCGTGACGTGATACTCGAGGTCGGCGCGGCCGCGCATGCCCGACTCGCGCAGGGTGTGCGGGTTCTGCAGCGCGAAGTTGGTGCCGTAAGGTGACTTGGCCCCGTCCGGATAGCCATTGGTGCCGCAGGCGCCGAAGAAGGTCGCGGTGCCGAATATCTTGCAGTAGAAGCTGCCGACGTCGCCGCCGAGCTCGGAGTTGTACATGCGGAAATAGCGCACGCCGCCCGTGAGCGTCAGCTTGCGCGGCACGATGTCGAAGGATACCGACGTATAGGCCGCCTGCTGGATGAAGGTGCGCTGGAAATCGTCGAAGAAGCCGACGTTGGGCTGCAGGCCGGCATTATTGGTCGGATTGCCGGGCCAGGGCTGGATCGGCAGGAAGCAGTTGCTCTGCAGGCCGGTGGGCGAGCAGTTCGGCACGCTCTTGTACATCCACTGCGTGTCGTCGTAGATCTTGTAGTCCTCGTAGAAGAGGCCGACGAGGCCGCGCAGGCGCCACGTCTGCGGCGTGCTCAGGCGCAGCTCCTGGCTGACGTGAGTGTCGCGCTCCTTATCCTTCCACACCGAACTCGGCGAGTAGCAGGTCGCGTTGGCGTTGCCCTTGGTCGAGCTGTAGGAGACGCCGGTGCACTGATAGTAGTAGCCGTATCGGCCGCGGGCGTAGTTGGTGTAGTCCATCACCTGGTCGATGTTGCGGTCGAGATAGGCGCCGGCATAGACGAGGCTCAGCGGCCCGACCTTCCCTCGCACCTCGAGCGCGGTGTTCTCGAACCTGTCCTTGTCGGAGGACGGATTGAAGAGGTTCACCGAGTATGGCGGCAGCGGCTGCCCGCCGATCGGCACGCCACCCGGATTCGTGAGTCCCGCCCCCTCGGCGCCGTAGGGCATCTCGTAGAACACGCCCTGCGCGTCCATGTTCTGATACATCTGGGTGAGCAGCACGCTCCAGTCGTCATTGACCTTGTAGAGCAGCTCCCCGCGGATGCCATCATAGGTCAGCGGATTGATGTTGTTGGCGGCGATCTGGTAATTGTTGACCACCACGCTGTTGGTCGGCACCACCCCGCCATTGGAATCGGCGATGCCGAGGTCCTGACTGCCGCGCGCGAAGTACGCCGGGCGGTTGTCGATGTACCCGCCGCGGCGGTCGTTGAACACCACGACACGGCCCGCGAGCTTGTCGTGGATCAACGGGAAGTTGAAGGTCGCATTCGCGCTGGTGTTCGGATCGCCACCGGCGGTGACGCCGTAGCCGGCATTTACGTCGACCGAGAAGGTGTCGAGCTCGGGCTTGTTCGTGATGAAGCGGATCACGCCCGCCTGGGCGCCCGCCCCGAAGAGCGTCCCCTGAGGACCCTCGAGGACCTCGATGCGCTGCAGGTCCACCGCGTAGACATCGAGGTCGCGGCCTGGCAGCAGTTCCGACTGGTCATCGAGGTACACGGCGACATTGGGGAAGAGGCCGACAGAGCCCTGCCCCTGGGTGCCGAGCACCCCGGTCGAGAGGCCGCGCATGAAGAGGGTGCCCATGCCCGGCCCCTGGGAGCCGGTGCTCACGTTCGGCAGATACTTCACGTAGTCCGCAAACGTCTGCACATTCAGTTTCTGAAGCGTCTGGCCGGTCATCGCCTGGATCGTGATCGGCACGTCCTGGACATTCTGCGCGCGCCGCTGGGCGGTCACGATCACCGTCCGCAGCGTCCCTGTGTCGGCGACAGCGGTCGAAGGCGCGGCGGCGCTCGTCTGCGCGGATTCGGCGGGCGTTTGCGAGGCGCCGGCGGCGAGCACGGCGTGTGCGGCCGAGGCGCTCAGAATGGCGGCGATCGTGCGCGAGAGCTTGTGGTTCGATTTCATCGATGACCTCGGCAGGTTGCGAACTTTGTTATCGTCCCGGCGCTGCCCCCCCCTGGCTCGCCGCGCGCCCCGTCGCTGCGGCTCAATGCGGCATGATCCTGGCGTAATCACGGCGCCGCGGCTTGTGAGTTCGCGACGCGCCGGTTGCGGATTCACGACACCGGGCGAATCGGGTCTGTTCAAGGCTTTCACACGAGGGCATGGCACGAAAGCCGAGAATTTCTATGGTCCCATCGGAAAAAGGCATGCGGCCACGGATCCGAAGGGGGCTATCCTCTTCAGGATAGATGGGGGAATTCGACTACATCATCGTCGGGGCCGGCTCCGCTGGCTGCGTGCTCGCCAATCGCCTGACCGCGAGCGGCCGGCACCGCGTGCTCCTCCTCGAGGCCGGCGGCAGCGATTTCAGCCCATGGATCCGCGTGCCGATCGGCTATGCGCGCACCTTCACCGACCCGCGGTACAACTGGATGTACCAGACGGAGCCCGAGCCTACCCTCCATGGGCGCAGTGCGTTCTGGCCCCGCGGCAGGGTCCTCGGTGGCTCGAGCTCCATCAATGCCATGGTATTCGTGCGAGGGCAGCCGTCGGACTACGAGGATTGGCGGGAGGCGGGGAACCCGGGGTGGGGCTGGCACGACGTGTTGCCGTACTTCCTGAAGCTCGAGGATCACGCGTGGGGCGCCTCGCAATACCATGGGGCCGGCGGACCGGTACACATCCATGACCCGACGGCGGCAGTGCATCCGCTCTGCAAGCGTTTCCTCGAGGCCTGCGCTGCGGCCGGCATCCCGATCACGCGGGATTTCAATGGCGCCCAGACCGAAGGGGCCGGCCTGTGGCATGTGACCATCCGCAACGGCGTGCGCGTCTCGAGCGCGAGCGCCTATCTGCGGCCGGCGCTGCGCCGGCGCAACCTGGAAGTGATGGAGGATGCCCGCGCGACCCGCCTGCTCTTCGCCGGCAGCGCGGCCACGGGCGTTCAGTACCTTCGAGGCAGTGAGCGGCTGACCGCGACCGCCCACCGGGAAGTGCTGCTGTCGGCGGGCGCGATCGGCTCGCCGCAGATGCTCGAGCTCTCCGGCATCGGCGATCCGCGGCATCTGGGCGGCCTCGGGATCCGCGTGCTCGCGTCTCTGCCCGCCGTTGGGCGCGGGCTGCAGGACCACCTCTGTGTCTCCTACTTCTACCGCTCCACGGTCCCGACCCTCAACGATGAGCTCGCGCCGTTCCTCGGCAAGGCGCGGGCCGCCCTGCGCTACGCCTTGCGGCGCGACGGTCCGCTCGCCATGAGCGTCAATCAGGCCGGAGCCTTCGTGCGCAGCCGCCCCGGGCTCAGCCGACCCAACCTGCACGTGTACTTCAATCCGGCGAGCTACAGCACCACGACCTGCGGCCAGAGCCGGCGACTGCTCGATCCCGACCCGTTCCCGGGCTTTCTCATGTCATTCAACACGTGCCGACCGACCAGCCGCGGCAGCATCCATGTGCGCGCTGCCGACCCATTGGCACCTCCCGCGATCATGCCCAACAGCCTCTCGACGCCGGAAGATCTCGCAGACGTATCCGAGGGCGCGCGGCTGCTGCGCCGGATCGCCGCCTCGGCGCCGCTCGCGGCCGTGATCGCCTCGGAGCGGCTGCCCGGCGCGCAGATCCAGTCCGATGAGGAGGTGCTCGATGACTTCCGCCGCCGCGCCGGCTCCGTCTTCCACCCTTGTGGCACCTGCGCAATGGGCCCTGACACTTCCCGCGCGGTCGTCGACTCACGACTGCGCGTCCACGGCATCGGCAATCTCAGAGTCATCGATGCCTCCGTGTTCCCGGCGGTGACCTCCGGCAACATCAACGCCCCGACACTCATGGTCGCCGAGAAGGCGGCCGACCTCATTCTGGAGGATGCCGCGGCCCGATCATCCAGCCTGCGGCCCGAGCAGGTATCAACGCCCTCTGCCGCCGCGCGCACGGCGCCGGAGATCGAGTGAGCCGGACGCAGGCCGACAGGGCGCCGGGAGCGGTGCCCGGCGAGCGTCCCGGGAAGCGCGCCGGGGCCTCACTTGCCGAGCGCTGGTACGTCGCGATCACGATGAGCGTGGTCTACACACTCAGCATCTGTGACCGCTACTCGATCTCCACGGTCCTGGAGCCGATCCGCAAGGAGCTGCATCTCTCGGATGCCAATGTCGCCTTCCTCACGGGCGTGTCGCTCGCGATCTTCTACGTCGTTTTCGGGTTTCCGCTCTCCTGGCTGATCGACCGCAAGAGCCGCCGCGGGATCATCAGCGCCTGCCTGGTCGCCTGGTCGGCGCTCACGGTCGCCACCGGACTCGCCCGCAACTACTGGCAGCTGCTCTGCGCGCGCATCGGTGTCGGCGTCGGTGAAGCCGGCGGCACGCCGGGAGCCAACTCGATCCTGTCGGACTACTTTCCGGCGGAGCGCCGGCCGATGGCACTGCAGGTCTTCTCGCTCGGCGCGCCGGTGGGCGCGTGGCTCGGCTCGCAGATCGCAGGCTCGATCGCCTACCGCTTCGGGTGGCGGACCATGTTCCTGGCGCTCGGCATCCCCGGAATCGCGGTCGGTGCGCTCGTGCTACTCACCATCCGCGAGCCCCCGCGCGGCGCTCTCGATGGCGGCGAGGAGCATCATGCCGCCCCGCCCTTCCTCCAGACGATGCGGTTCATGCTGCGCCAGCCCTCCGCGGTCCATCTGATCATCGGCAGCTCCGTCGTCGCGCTCTGGGGGTGGGGACTCATGTGGTGGACACCCGCCTTCCTCATGCGCAGCTACGGTCTGAACGTCGATCAGACCGGTGCCATGCTCGGCCCGATTCATCTCATCGGCGGCAGCCTCGCCATGATCGCGAGCACCTGGCTGCTGTCCCGGCCGTGGCTCTCGAGCCAGCGGCGCATCCTGCGCCTCCTCGGGATCAACATCGCGCTCGCCACGGTGGTCACGGCCGTCATCTATTCCACCCATTCGCTGGCGCTCACCCGCGCCCTCTTCTGGCTCTTCATCCCCTCGATCTACGTCTACATCGGCCCGGGCTTCGGCATCCTCAACAATCTGGCGCGCCCGGGCATGCGGGCTGTTTACTGCGCCACCGTTCTCTTCACGGCCAACCTCGGCAACCTCATCATCGCGCCGCAGTTGGTCGGTGTCCTGAGCGACTGGTTCGCACCTCACCACGTGCCGGACGCGCAGTCGCTGCGGCTCGCCATGCTGTGCCTGGTGCCCACGGGCTTCTGGGCAGCGTGGCACTACTTCCTCTCGGCCCGGCACATCGAGGAGGACGAGCGACGGGCCGCGGCTGATCCGTCATAGACTGTCAGGCCGCGGGTGTGATGCATGCGTCGCACGGGCGGCCAGGACGGACGCCCGGGCTTGCGCGAAGCAGGGTCTGCGCAGCGCAATGCCTGGTTCCAGCGCCTCAGGTCAGAGGCGCCGCACCGCCCGCCGCCGTGCCGCGGGCGATGAAATCGTCGAGCGCTTCGCTGCAGCCGATGGCGGAAACCGGCGCCTTGAATTCCGCGAGAACCTGCTTCCACTTGGCGTGGGCGCGATCGGTGGCCGTGAGCGAGCCGCGCTCGGACCAGGTGCCGAAGTTCGACCAATCCGCGATCATCGGCTCGTAGAAGGCGGTACGGTAGCGGGCCATGGTGTGCGCCGCGGCGAAGAAATGTCCACCGGGCGGCACTTCCGCTATCGCCGCGTATCCGAGGGCATCCTCGTCCTCCGCCGGCGCCGCGCAGAGCTCGGCGATCATCTGCAGCATCTCGACGTCCATCACGCACTTCTCGTAGGAGTGGGTGAGTCCTCCCTCCATCCAGCCGGCGGCGTGCAGGCAAACGGTCGCGCCAGCGAGCACGCTGCCCCAGAGGGAGAACTGGGTCTCGAGGGCGGCCTGGGCATCCACCACGTTGCCCGCGGTGCCGCCACCGCTGCGCCAAGGGAGTCCCACGAGCCGGGCCAGCTGCCCCGCTCCCAGGGTGGCCTGCAGGTGGGTGGGCGTGCCGAAAGCCGGCGCGCCGGACTTCATGTCGACATTGGACAGGAAGCTGCCGTAGAGCAACGGCGCGCCGGGATGCGCAAGCTGCGCAAGCGTGATGCCGGCCAGCGCCTCCGCATGCTGGAGCGTCAGGGCGCCGGCGATGGTGATCGGCGCCATGGCGCCCGCAAGGCAGAACGGCGTCATGATCACCGGCTGCCCGTGCCGCGCGAAATCGATGATGCCCTGCGCCATCGAGCGGTCGAGCACACGCGGCGAATTGCTGTTGATCACGGTGTACGTGTAGGCATTGCGGCGAAACTCCTCTTCTGAGAGGCCCCGCGCGAGGCGGATCATCGCGAAGCTCTCGGTGACCTGGCCCGTGCCGCGAGCCATCACGATCGGCATCTTGTCGGAGAGGGTGAGCTGCGCCCGCATCATGGCGTAGTGGCGCAGGTGCACGGGCACATCCTGCGGCTCCGTATGGTTGCCGAGCACGTGCAGGACATCGAAGTGCTGACTGAGCTTGATCAGCTCCAGGAAATCGGCTAGCGAGCCCGGACGGCGCCCGCGATCGAGGTCGCTCACGTTGGGACAGCTCGAGCCGCCGATGAAGACGAGGGAGCCGGCTGCGAGATCCACCGTGCGAGAAGTATCGCCCCCGAGCCCCGCAAATGCGCGGGGACAGCTTTCGAGTGCCGCCGCGACGACATCCCGTCCGAGCCTCACGGTCTCCGAGTCCTCATCGACCAGGGCACCCGCCCGGGCATAGAGAGCGCGCGCTTGCGGCAACAGCACCTTGATGCCGAGCGTCTCCAGAACCTTCAGCGCATTCTCGTGCATCGCCGCCACCGCGTCGTCAGAGAACACCCCCTGGGGCGTGAATGGGTTTCGCAAACGACGGTAGGCCGTCGCGCGAGCGAGCCCCGAGGGCCGGGTTTCCTGACCGGAGTGACGTCGGTTCTGCCGCATCATCACACTATAGCCAGATGCGCGAGCCGCTCCGATCGCAAAAACTCATACGCTCATCACGCCGGAGCATTCCGGCAAGGACCGTCCGCGCAGCCACGTACGAGCCCACCGCCATGCGGTAGAATGCTCAAACACCCCTCCCGAAGCGTCTCGCGCGCCTCCCGTGCCCTTCAACGCCATCGCGGCCACCTGGCAACTGCTCCTCGGCATGGGCATCCTCATGCTCGGCGCGGGACTTCAGAGCACGGTCATCAGCCTGCGAGCCACCCTCGAGGGCTTTCCGGCGCCGCTCACCGGCGCGATCATGTCGTGCTACTACCTCGGATACATGCTCGGCACCGCGCTCGCGCCACGCCTCGTGCGCCGGGTCGGTCACATCCGGGTCTTCGCCGCGATGGCGGCGCTCGCCGGCGCCTCGATCCTGGGCCAGGGGCTTTTCATCGCAGCGCTCCCCTGGGCGCTCCTGCGCGCGGTCTCGGGGCTCTGCTTCGCCGCGATCTACGTGGTCGCCGAGAGCTGGCTCAATGACCGCTCGAGCCGCGCCACACGCGGCACTCTCTTCGCCGTCTACATGGTGGTGCTCTACATCGGGCTCGGCAGCTCGCAGTTCCTGCTGATCCCGACCGATCCACGCACGTCCACGCCGTTCATGCTGGTGGCGATCCTCATCTCACTCGCCATCGTGCCCATCGTGATCGCCGCGCAAAGCGCTCCCGAGATCGCCGTGCCGCAGAGGGTGAGCTGGCGCGACCTCTATCGGGACTCGCCGCTCGGCGTCGTGGCGGTGACGATCGCGGGCATGGTGACATCCAACGTATATTCCATGGGCCCCGTGTACGCGAAACTGAGCGGTCTCGACACCTCGGGTGTGGCCACCTTCATGGGCATCAGCATTCTCGCCGCTGTGGCCTTGCAGTACCCCGTCGGCCGCCTTTCCGACCGCATCGACCGCCGCACCGTGATCGCCGCAATCTGCATTCTCGCGACGGTGAGCGCCGCGGTGCCGTCAGCTTTTGGGAAACTGCCGCACGGACTGGTATTCGCGGCGGCCGCGATCTTCAGCGGCCTCGCCTTCACGCTTTATTCGCTCGGCGTCTCTCATGTCAACGATCACCTCGAACCCACGCAGATGGTGGCCGCAAGCAGCGCCCTGCTCAGGCTGAATGGGATCGGCGCCGCTCTGAGCCCGATCCTGGTGGGGAGCCTCATCGCGCGCTTCGGACCCCGCGCCTATTTCGGCGCGCTCGCCTGCCTCACCGGGCTGCTGAGCCTCTTCGACCTGTGGCGCAAGATGCGCCGCCACCCGGTGTCGCCGGAGCGCAAGCAGCCGTACGGGCCGGGTAAAAGCATCGTTTAGTGCGGGCGGTCGATCACCTATCGGCATGGCGCGGTGCAATTGCGCATAGGGCCGGCAGACGGCTGTCGCCTGCGGACATGCCGACGTCGCAAAATCGCCCCATCGGCGATTTCCCCTCAGCTACCATTTTCGTGGCGGGCGTACGCCCCCGAGCCGAGGACCGAGCATGGCAGAGCAGCCCGAGTTCAACCTGCGCGACCTGAACGACCAGGAGCTCACCGAGCAGATTCATGACGACCTCTACAACGGCCTGCGCGATGAGGTCGTGGAGGCAACGCGGATCTTCCTCGAGCGCGGATGGGGCGCCGAGAAGGTCCTGAACGACGCCCTCGTGGAAGGCATGAGAATCGTCGGCATCGACTTCCGCGACGGCATCCTGTTCGTTCCCGAAGTGCTGCTCGCCGCCAACTCGATGAAGGCGGGGATGGAGATCCTGCGTCCCCTGCTTGCGGAGACGGGCGCCGAGCCGATCGGCAAGGTCGTGATCGGCACCGTGAAGGGCGACATCCACGACATCGGCAAGAATCTCGTCTCCATGATGCTCGAGGGCGCCGGCTTCGAGGTGATCGACCTCGGCATCAACAATTCCGTGGAGAAGTACTTCGAGGCGCTCGAGAAGCACAAGCCCGACATTCTCGGCATGTCGGCGCTGCTCACGACGACCATGCCCTACATGAAGGTCGTGATCGACAAGATGCGCGAGGAGAATATCCGCGACGATTTCATCGTGCTGGTGGGCGGGGCGCCGCTCAACGAGGAATTCGGCAAGGCTGTCGGCGCCGATGCCTACTGCCGCGATGCGGCGATCGCGGTCGAGACGGCGAAGACCCTGCTCGCCGCGCGCCGCGCCGTGCGTGCCGCCTGAGGCCGCCGAAGGACACTGGAGCGCCTGCGTGGACACGCCACCACCCGGCACGCTGGTGATCGCCTGCGGAGCGCTTGCGCGCGAGATCGCGGCCTTGCGCCATGCGAACGGCTGGACGGGCGTCGAGATCTGCTGCCTGCCTCCGGAGCTGCACAACCGCCCCGAGCGGATCGCCCCGGCGGTGCGCGAGAAGATCCGCGCGCATCGCGGCGAGTACCGCAGCCTCTTCGTCGCCTACGGCGATTGCGGCACCGGCGGGCGGCTGGACGCGGTGCTGCGCGAAGAAGGCGTGGAGCGGCTGCCGGGCGCCCATTGCTACGAGTTCTTCGCAGGGGCCCGCACGTTTGCCGAGCTGGCGCAGGCCGAGCCGGGCACCTTCTACCTGACGGACTTTCTGGTCCGCCACTTCGAGCGACTGGTGGTGCGTGGGCTCGGCATGGACCGCCACCCTGAGCTCGCTCAGGAATACTTCCGCCACTATCGCAAGGTCGTCTACCTCGCCCAGACCCGCTCCGCGGGCCTCATCGAGCAGGCGCGGCAGATCGCCGCCAGGCTCGGCCTCGCCTTCGAGCACCGGCACACGGGCTTCGGCGAGCTCGGCACGCGGCTCACGGCCGTCGCCGCCCCCGCACGGACGCCGGCATGGCCAGCCTGAGCATCATTTCCTGGCGCGACATCCCCGCGCAGGTGGTCGGCCGCAAGGGGCGCGAGACCGCCAAGGCCCCATTGTCACCGCGCTTCCAGGAGGCGGTGGACCGGGCCGCGATGCGGGCCGGCCGGGGCAGCTCCAATGCCTACCTCGCGGACTGGAAGCGCAGTGCGCCCCGGCCGTGCGGCGAGGACATCGCGGCGGAAGTGGCCGCCGAGGCCGCGCGAATCGAGGCCCGCTACAGCGACGAATATCTCGAGCGACTGGTGAAGTCCAAAGGCCTCGATCCCGACGCGCCCTCCGATGGCACCGCGTCGGAACCCGCGGGTGCCTGATGCACAGCGTACGCCTGTGGTCGGTGCGTCATGCGCGCGGCCTCAACAGCTTCTACCGCGGGTTTGAGCGCGCCCTGACGGCGCTCCATCCCCTCTTTGAGCGCATCGGTTACCAGCGCCTCGAGCGTCCGATCGCGGCGCTCGAGCACTCCGTCAAGCGCCTCCTCTTCGATTGCCGGATGTGCGGACAATGCGTGCTCAGCTCGACCGGCATGTCCTGTCCGATGAACTGTCCCAAGAGCCTGCGCAACGGTCCCTGCGGCGGCGTGCGCGCCAATGGCCACTGCGAGGTGCGGCCCGAGATGAAGTGCGTCTGGTACCTGGCCATCATCGGCAGCATGCGCATCGCGGATGGGGCCGAGGCGCTCAGGCGCGCGCAGCCCCCTCTCGACCGGCGGCTCACGGGAAGATCCTCCTGGCTGCGCGTGGCGAGAGAGCGCGCCGGAGAAACACCTTGATCTTCGAGGACGAGCCGGTTCCCGGCTACCCGCTGCCGATCCTGCCGGGCCATACCTCTCCCGGGCGTCTGGAGCGGATCCTGCGCGCCGGCAAGTTTGCGGTGACCACGGAGATGGCGCCACCCGACTCCGCGGACCCCGAAGAGGTGTACCGTCGGGCGCGCATCTTCGACGGTCATGTCGATGCCATCAACGCCACCGACGGGAGCGGAGCCAACTGCCACATGTCGAGCGTCGCCGTCTGCGCGCTGCTGACGCGCGTCGGCTATGCCCCGGTGATGCAGATCTCCTGCCGCGACAAGAACCGCATCGCCATTCAGGGCGACATCCTGGGCGGCGCCGCGATGGGTGTGTGCAATATGCTCTGCCTGACAGGCGACGGCGTGCAGGCCGGCGATCATCCTCAGGCCCTGCCGGTATTCGACCTGGACTCCATCACGCTGCTCGAGACCGCCCGTACCATGCGCGACGAGCACCGGTTCCTCAGCGGACGCAAGCTCACCTGCTCCCCGCGGGTGCTGCTCGGGGCTGCCGAGAACCCTTTCGCGCCACCGCTCGACTTTCGCGCCCAGCGTCTCGCGAAGAAGGTCGCCGCCGGCGCCCAGTTCATCCAGACGCAGTACTGCTACGACGTGGCGCTGCTCGAGTCCTTCATGCGCCGGGTCACGGATCTTGGATTGCTCGAGAAGGTCTTCATCCTGGTCGGCGTGGGACCGCTGCGCTCGGCCAAGGCGGCCGAATGGATGCGCGCGCACGTACCGGGCCTGCACATCCCGGATGCGGTGATCGCCCGCCTCGCCGGTGCCGCCGATCCCGCGCGTGAAGGCCGCAATATCTGCATCGATCTCATCCAGGAGATCCGCTCCATTGCCGGCGTGAGCGGCGTCCATGTGATGGCCTACCGTCAGGAAGACAGTGTCCCCGAAATCATTGAACGCTCCGGAGTGCTCGGCGGCCGTGTCCCCTGGTATCCCGGCCGCGACCCGCAACGCAACTCCGACAGGCTCGCCGTATGACCGACACCATCATCAGCTCTGCCACCCGCGAAGTCGTGATCGGCTTCGACCGCCCCTTCGTCATGATCGGGGAGCGCATCAACCCGACAGGGCGCAAGATCCTCGCCGCGGAAATGGCCGCCGGGGACTTCAGCCGGGTCGAGGCCGACGCTCGGGCACAGGTAGCCGCCGGCGCGCACATGCTCGATGTCAACGCCGGCATCCCGCTCGCCGATGAGCCGGCGATCCTCGCCAGGGCAGTGCAGCTCGTGCAATCGGTGACGGACGTGCCGCTGTCCATCGACTCCTCGATCGTGGCCGCGCTCGAGGCCGGCCTCGCCGTCTACCAGGGCAAGGCGCTCGTCAACTCCGTCACCGGCGAGGAGGAGAGGCTGGAGTCGGTCCTGCCGCTGGTGAAGAAGCACGGCGCGGCTGTGGTCGCCATCTCCAACGACGAGACGGGCATCTCCGAGGACCCGGACGTGCGCTTCGAAGTGGCGAAGAAGATCGTGCACCGCGCCGCCGATTACGGCATTCCGGCCTCGGACGTCGTGGTCGACCCGCTGGTGATGCCGATCGGCGCCATCAACAGGGCGGGCGTGCAGGTGATGCATCTGCTGCGGCGCCTGAGGAGCGAGCTGAAGGTCAATACGACCTGCGGTGCCTCCAACATCAGCTTCGGCCTGCCGGCGCGCGAGGGCATCACGGCGGCATTCCTGATCTCGGCGATCGGCTCTGGCATGACCTCCGCGATCATGAACCCACTGCACACCGAGATCGTGCGGGCCGTCATGGGGGCGGATGTGATGATGGGACACGATCCGGACTGCATGCGCTGGATCCGCAGGTTCCGCGAGGCGCCGCCTGCCTCGGGAACCGGTGCAGCGGCGCCCGCCGAAGGCGCCGCGCGCGGCCGCCGCGAGGGAGGCCATCGCCGCCGTGTCAACTGAGCCGGACGCTCTCGTCGTATTCACGCCTTCGGGCAAGCGCGGTCGCTTCGCGCTCGGTACGCCGCTGCTGCAGGCGGCGCGCGCCCTGGGGGTGGACGTCGATTCCGTATGCGGCGGCCGCGCCATCTGTGGCCGCTGTGAAGTGCTGATCATGAAGGGCGAGTTCGCCAAGCACGGCGTCGTCTCCCGGCTGGAAAACCTGTCGGCACCGAGCGCGGCGGAGGAGAATTCCGCCGCTCGTCGGCCTCTGCCGGCCGGCCACCGCCTCTCCTGTCAAGCGCGCATCCAGGGCGACCTGGTGGTCGACGTGCCGCCCACCAGCCAGGTGCACCGGCAGGTCATTCGCAAGGAGGCCGAGGCACGAGCCATCACACTGGATCCGGTGGCGCGCCTGCACTACGTCGAAGTGCGCGAGCCCGACATGCACGACCCCTCGGGTGACCTGCAGCGTCTCTCGGCAGCCCTCGAGCGCGAGTGGCTGCTGACCGGCCTCAGCTGCGACCTGCACATGCTGCAGCGGCTGCAGCCGGCGCTGCGCAAAGGAGACTGGAAAGTGACGGTCGCCGTGCACGGCGGCGAGCGGATCATCGGCGTCTGGCCGGGCTTTCACGAGCGGGCGCTCGGTCTCGCAATCGATATCGGCTCCACCACCATCGCCGCCCACCTCTGCGACCTCGAGTCGGGCGAGGTGCTCGCCTCGAGCGGCGTGATGAACCCGCAGATCCGCTTCGGCGAGGATCTGATGAGCCGCGTCTCCTATTCCATGATGCATCCGGGTGGGGCGCAGCAGATGACCGCTGCGGTGCGCGAAGCGCTGAACCGGCTGGCTGCCGACGTGGCACGGCAGGCGAAAGCGCATACCGACAACATTCTCGAGGTGACGCTGGTCGGCAACCCCATCATGCATCACCTGCTCCTGGGCATCGACCCGGTGGAGCTCGGAGGCGCTCCCTTCGCGCTTGCGACGGACGAGGCCCTGGAGTTCTGGGCCACGGAGATCGGTCTACACCTGCACCGCGGCGCACGCGCGTATGCACTGCCCTGTGTGGCCGGCCATGTCGGGGCGGATACGGCGGGCATGATCCTGGCCGAGCGGCCCGACCTCGACGAGGCCGTGACGCTGCTGGTCGACGTCGGCACCAATGCCGAGATCGTGTTGGGCAACCGCGAACGTCTGCTCGCCTGCTCGAGCCCGACCGGGCCGGCTTTTGAGGGCGCGCAGATCAGCTGCGGCCAGCGTGCCGCTCCAGGAGCGATCGAGCGCGTGCGGATCGACCCCACGACGCTCGAGGCGCGATTCAAGGTGATCGGCTCGGACCTCTGGTCCGATGAGCCGGGCTTCGAGGAGTCGGTGCAGGCCTCGGGCGTCACCGGGATCTGCGGCTCGGGCATCATCGAGGTGATCGCCGAGATGTACCTGGCGGGCATCATCAGTCAGGACGGCGTGGTCGATGGCGAGCTCGCAGCACGCAGCCCACGGGTCATACCCATGGGACGCACCTTCGGCTATGTCGTGTACCAAGGAGCGCAAACCCTCACGGTCACGCAGAACGATGTGCGCGCGATCCAACTCGCCAAGGCGGCGCTCTACGCCGGCATCCGCCTGCTGATGGACCGCTTCGGCGCCGAGCAGATCGATCGCATCCGGCTGGCGGGCGCATTCGGCTCGCACATCGACGTCAAGTACGCCATGGTGCTCGGGATGATTCCGGACTGCGAGCTGTCGCAGGTCTCCTCCGCGGGCAATGCCGCCGGCACCGGAGCGCGCATCGCGCTGCTCGATCTCGGCTCGCGCCAGACGATCGAGGGCCTCGTGCACAAGGTGGAGAAGGTGGAGACCGCCATCGAGCCGCGGTTCCAGAGCCACTTCGTCGAGGCGATGGGCATTCCCCACTCCACGGCGCGGTACGCGCACCTGCGCAAAGCGGTCGCGCTGCCGCCGCCCAAGGCGCCGACGGCGCGCACCGGCCCGCGTGGCGCGCGGCGGCGGCCCGCGACGACGACGCCGGCAGCAGGCGAGTCTTAGTCGATCGCGACGGCCGAGGCCGGCGGATGCAGAGCCGGCGGCGCGTGGCCCGTTGCCGGCCGGCCGGTGGCTCGTGAGCGCACGGTCGCTTCCGCGAGGTAGTCGTCTCCGGAATGCCCGGAAGCACGACGCTCGATGACAGTCGTCTCGACATGGGGATCCAGAGCGCCGGCACGTCGCGCCGCCGCCAGCGCAAGCTCACGGGAGACCTCTTTCGCCGCCGCAACCGCGGCCTCGGCCTGGTCGAAATCACGGATGCCCGCCGGGTCGTGCACCCGAAACCGCTGGTACTCCGGTTGGTTCACCAAGACCTCGACGGTCTGCGCCACCACGCCGACGACGGCGCCCACCGCGTTGCAAACGGCGGCATGCTCGGGAACGGCGAGCTGCGCGCCGAGACGGCGCGCAACTTCCGGATAGAACGCGGCCGCCGGAGCGCCGATCGCGACCAGCGGATGCACCAGTCGCGGCTGCATGTCGATGAGCCCCGACACGGGACGGCCTTCCACCGCGCGCTCGATCAGCACACCGAAGGGCCCCCAGCGGTCCCCTTGCGGCTCGACTCCCGGATCCTGCGCCAGCGCGCTTTCCAACACCACGCGCGCCGCCTGCCGGATCACCCGCTCGCAGACGCGCCCGCACAGTTCCTCCGGGCTGTCCCTGCCCCTGCGCGCGGTTGCGTTGCGTTCCTCGGTGGCGAGGATGGTGGCGCCCAGCCGGGCCGCATCGCGGCTCCAGCCGGACTGCCGGCCGAGCACGTGCAGCGCATCGCTCGGCGTGAATCCCGCGAGCGTCGCCAGTCCGCGATCCATCAGGCGTCGCAGCGCCTCGAGGCCCTGCTGCGTGCGGGCGACCTCGTCGAGGCGCTGCGGTGAGGTGCCGAGCGCCGCCCAGACTCTCGACTCCAGCCGGTCGAGATCCGGCCCGGCCTCGCGCCCGGGGTTGCGAAACGCAAACTGACCGGCAAACGGCGGCAGGCGCTCGGCTACCGCCAGCCAGGTGAGCTCCGCCAGCGCCCCGGGGAACCGATCGGCGAGCAAACTGAGCGGCATCACGCGACGCGGGCCGATCCGCAGGCGCCCTTCCCGGTCGAACCGCACCTCGCTGTCCCCGCCCAGCCCGCATGTGCGAACGTCTATGGCCTCGACCATGGTCCGCCAGCCGCCGATCACGGCGCCATCAGGCCGCACCACCGGACGCCCGTCGACTATGATCGCCACGTCGGTGGTCGTCCCGCCCATGTCGGCGACCTCGAAGTTCGTGAGACCGGTGAGGAACCCCGCCCCCACTACGCTCGCCGCCGGGCCGGACAGTACGGTCTCGACCGGATACTCCAGGGCCACAGCCGCCCGCATCAAGGTCCCGTCTCCCTTCACGACCATCAACGGAGCACTGACTCCCTCGCACCCGAGCGTGCGGTCCACGGCATCGAGCAGGTGGCGGATCTGCGGCACCAGGCGCGCATTGAGCGCGGCGGTCAGCGCGCGCTTGGGCGCATTCAACTGCGAGCTCAGCTCGTGACTGCAGGTGACGGGCTTGTCACACAGGACCCGAATGAGCTCGCGCGTGCGCCGCTCGTGATCGGGGTTGCGCACCGAGAATTGCGCCGCCACGGCGAACGCCTCGACACGCGGCGCGAATTCCCTGACCGCCGCCTCCACCGCCGCCTCCTCGAGCGCCTGCTCCTGCGCACCGGTGGGGTCGTGTCCGCCGCGCACGCGCACGACCACGCCTCCCAGCTCCTTTGCAATGCCCGTCTGCTCGGCCATGCGATCGTTGAAGCCGATGAGGATGGCGCAGATCGGACTGAAGCGGTTCTCGACCACCGCGTTGGTTGCGAGTGTGGTCGACACGGAGACGAGCGAGATGCGCTGGCGCGCACCCGCCGGCAACGCGCTCAGCACGCAGTGCAGCGCCTCTCCCAGCCCCACCGACAGGTCCCAGTGAGTGGTCAAGGCCTTGGCGGTGGCGATGACCCGGCCGCCGCCGTCCAAGGCGACTGCATCCGTGTAGGTGCCACCCGTGTCGAGGCCGATCCAGAGCTCCGGGGAGTCGACCGGGGTAGCGGTGGCTTCGCTCAACGGCTCCGGGACTCCATTCTCCGGGCTGCCGCCTCGACCGCGTTCGACAGCAGCATCGCGATCGTCATCGGACCCAGGCCGCCGGGCACCGGCGTGATCCAGCCGGCTCGCTCCACGGCCCGGTCGAAGTCGACATCGCCCACCAGCCCGCTGTCGCCGTCCCGGTTGATGCCGACATCGAACACGGCGGCACCCGGCTTGATCCAGTCGCCGGGAACGAAGCGCGGCTTGCCCACGGCCGCGACGAGCAGGTCGGCGCGCTCGACCTCGGCTCTGACATCCCGGGTGCCAGTGTGGCAAATCGTCACGGTGCAGGCCGCCAGCAGCAGCTCGAGCGCCATCGGGCGTCCCACGATATTCGAGGCGCCGACGACCGTCGCCTTCAGCCCCCGCAGCGCGATGCCGTACTCCTCGGCGAGCCGAATCACCCCGAGCGGTGTGCAGGGGCGCAGGGCGGGACGTTTCTGAGCCAGCAGGCCCGTGTTGATGGCATGGAAGCCATCGACATCCTTCGCCGGATCGATCTCATCCATGACGCGGCTCGCATCGAGGCCGTTGGGCAGCGGCAGCTGCACGAGAATCCCGTCCACCTGCTCGTCGCGGTTCAGGCGGTCGATGAGCGCGAGGAGCTCTGCCTGGGAGGTCGTTGCCGGCAGATCGTGGGCGAAAGAGGCGATCCCGGCCTCGGCGGCGGCCTTGCGCTTGTTGCGCACGTAGACGGCGGAGGCAGGATCCTCCCCCACCTTCACCACAGCGAGCCCCGGGGGACGGCCCAGACGGGCCGCGAGCCCGGCGGCACGCACCGCCACCTCGCCGCGGACTTTCGCGGCGACGGCCCGGCCGTCGAGAAGGATCGCGCTGCTGCTCACGAGGTCAGACGTTCGAGTCCGGGAAGGATGCCTTGCGCCGCTCCATGTAATCGAGCAGCGCCTCATCGGTCGCCGGATCGAGCGGCGGCGCCTCGTACTCCGCCAGCTGCTTCTTCCAGAGTGCATTGGCGCGCTGCGCCATGTCCGTGGCGCCTTCCGCGTCCCACTGCTCGAAGCTGTTGTTGTCCGCGAGCGGCGAGCGGTAGAAGGCGGTCTCGAAATTGGCCTGGGTGTGGGCGCAGCCGAGGAAATGCTTGCCCGGGCCGACCTCGCGCAGCGCATCCATCGCCTGCCCGTTATCGCTCAAATCGACGCCCTGCAGCAGGGTATGCATCATGCCCGCCTGATCGGCGTCCATGACGAACTTCTCATAGCCCATGGTGAGGCCGCCCTCGAGCCAGCCCGCGGTGTGCAGCACGAAATTGACGCCGGCGAGGCAGGTCGGCATCAGGGTGTTGGCCGATTCGAAGGCGGCCTGGGCGTCGGGGATCTTCGAGGCGCAGAGCGAGCCGCCGGAGCGGAACGGCACACCGAGCCGCCGCGCGAGCGCTGCCATCACGTAAAGCACCAGCGCCGGCTCGGGCGTCCCGAAAGTCGGCGCTCCCGACTGCATCGACAGCGAGGAGGCGAAGCTGCCGAGCACCACGGGGGCACCCGGATTGACGAGCTGCGCGAGCGCCATCCCGGCGAGCGCCTCGGCGAGCGTCTGGGCGACCGTGCCGGCGACCGTCACCGGCGACATCGCACCGGCGAGAATGAAGGGCGTGATGAGTGTGGCCTGGTTCGCGCGCGCATAGGTCTTCAGCGCCCCAAGCATGGTCGCGTCCCAGGTCAGCGGCGAATTCGCGTTGATGAGACTCAGGACGCAGGTCTTCGGCTTGCCGGTTGCCGGATCCAGGTACTGGTCTCCAAAGAGGATGCGCGTCATCTCGACGGTATCGGCCGCCCGCTCCGCGTGCGTCACCGAGCCCATGTACGGTTTGTCGCTGTACTTCATGTGGCTGTAGACCATGTCGAAATGGCGTTTGTTGACCGGAAGGTCGACCGGCTCGCAGATCGTCCCGCCGGAGTGATGCAGGGACGTCGCAAGATAAGTGAGCTTGACGAAATTGCGGAAATCCTCGATCCGCGCGTAGCGCCTGCCTTCATCGAGGCTGCGGATGAAGGGAGACCCGTAAGCCGGAGCAAAGACCGTGCGGCCGCCGCCGATCACGACGCTGCGCGCCGGGTTGCGGGCGTGTTGCACGAACTCCCTGGGTGCGGACCGGGTCACGAGGGTGCGGCACATGCCGCGGGGGAAGCGCACGCGCTCACCCTGC
The DNA here is from genome assembly GCA_035713045.1 of Steroidobacteraceae bacterium. Classification (GTDB taxonomy): domain Bacteria; phylum Pseudomonadota; class Gammaproteobacteria; order Steroidobacterales; family Steroidobacteraceae; genus 13-2-20CM-66-19. The sequence goes on along the minus strand of DASTAC010000100.1, from coordinate 80,594 downwards.
ACGTCGGCACCGGCGCCCTTGAGGATCTGCAGCGTCTCGGGGTCATCGCGGAAGTCGATGCCGATCTCCTCGAGGATCGTATCGGCATTGTGCTCGAGCAGCTCGAGCCCCTCGGGCCCGAGCACCTCGTAATACGGAATGCTGCGCGTAATGTACGGAACCGAAGAGTGACTGCGCGCCGTGCGCGCGGCTCGCTTCGCGTCCCGGCCGCTCGGACGGCGAGAGCGATGGGTCTGGGCTGACTGCTCGTCCATGGGAACTCCGGGAATATGGGGTGCTGTGGCGGCGCTCGCGAAAGTATGACGGCCGGCGCCGCTCACGGCTAATCGAATTGCGGCATCCGCTTGCCGAGATGCGTCCTTGTCGGCCCGGGACACGCCCATGTCGGAAATGCACCGTCCGACGACGCCCTGCCCCGCTACCATGGCGCGAACGGCTCAAGGAGCCTCACCGCGGCGGTGATGACCAGCACTATGCCTACAGCTCTCGACGAAGTGACGGCCTCCCCCGCCCTCAGGGCGCCCGGTCCGGCGACGCAGGCCGCAGGCGCGGTGCAGCGCAGCACCGGCGCTCCTCGCCTCTACATCATCACCACCCGCTGCCCCGACACGACGGGGATCGTGGCTGGTATCGCCGGATTCCTGGCCGCGCGCAATGCCACGATCGCGGAGGCGCAGCACTACGATGACCCGTATACCGGCACGTCGTTCATGCGTACCGTGTTCCACGACAACGGCCAGGGAATGCCATCGGTGGAGGAGCTCGACCGCCAGTTCGCCGAGGCGGTGGGCCGGCGGTTCGCCATGGAGTGGCAGTTCAACGAGGTGCGCCGCTGCCGCGCGCTGATCGCGGTCTCCCGGCAGGGGCATTGCCTGAACAGCATCCTGCACCGCTGGAGCACCGCCACCCTGCCCATCGAGGCGGTGGGCGTGGTGTCCAACCATCAGGACATGCGCAGCCTCGCCGAGTGGCACGGGGTCCCCTACCAGTACCTGCCGATCATCGACGGGCGCAAGCAGGAGCAGGAGCGGCGGCTCATCGAGCTCTTCGAGCGTGCCGACGCCGAGCTCCTCGTGCTCGCCCGGTACATGCAGGTGCTCACGCCGGAGGCCTGCCGGTACTTCGAGGGCCGGGCGATCAACATCCATCACTCCTTCCTTCCCGGCTTCAAGGGCGCCAAGGCGTACCACCAGGCTCATGCCCGGGGCGTGAAGCTGATCGGCGCCACCGCGCACTATGTGACGACCGACCTCGATGAAGGCCCGATCATCGAGCAGGAAGTCTCCCGCGTCGATCACACCCAGTCGCCCGAGGACCTGACTGTCGTCGGCACCGAGCTCGAGTCGGTGGTGCTCAACCGCGCCATCAAGTGGCACGCCGAGCGGCGCGTATTCCGCAACGGCAGCAGGACCGTCGTCCTGAAGTAAGCCGCTCTCAGCGCCCGCGCTTTCGGGTGAGCGTGCGATAGAGGCTGCGCGGGCCGTCCAGGTCGATGTAACACCCCTGCAGGTGCCGCCGGCCCTCGTTCGGGTCGAACGCGGTACGCCCGTGCAGCACGCGGCTGTTATCGAACATCATGAGCTCGCCCGCCGCGAGCGGGAAACGCAACTCGAAGCGCGGATCGGCGAAGAGCTCGCTCAGCCGGCGGCGGGCGCGCTGAAAGCGCCGCGTGGCGGCGGTATCGAGCAGCGGCAATCCATCGAGCCGCGGACTGTAGTGCACGCCGGTCATCCGCCCGAGGGCATCCCGCTGCACGATCGGGCGGCGCTCGATGAGTTCCTCCCCCGCGTCGACGAACCGGAACCGCACCGGTGTGGTTGCAAGGAGCCGCAGTCCCTCCGGGTCCTCCTCCTCGAGGGCCTGCGCCACCGACAGGCTGTCCACCAGCGTGGAGAGTCCCCCGCGCGTCTCGTTCACCAGGCAATGCAGCAGCTGAACCCCGGGCACGGGGTCCCGGTACGGGTTGTCGGTGTGAGCCCCCAGGGAAACCGGGCGGTAGGCGAGATCGTTGGAGCCCGGCCGCGAATAGACCTCGAAGTAGCGCCCGAAGTTGGTCTCCCGCACGTGGCCAAACCACCGCGCCACCTCGAGAATGCGCTCGGGATCGGTGGGCAGGTCGCGGATGATGACGAGCCCACGGGTGAGGAGCGACGTGACAGCCGCCAGGCGCACGGCGTCGCTCTCCAGGCTGCGTCCATCGACGCTCACCGTCGCGAGGACCAGATCGGCGCGCCACGCAATGGCTGCGGGCAGGCCATCCTCGGGCTCGAGGTCGCGGGCGAGTCTGCCCAGCTCATACTCGCCCGAATATCCGTCGCTGAAGCAGAGCCTCGCCCGTCCGGGTCCTGCGGGCTCGACCCGCACCAGGGCCAGATCCTCCGGCAGACGATGCGGATCGAAGAGGCGCTGCTCGGTGCAGGGATCGAGACTCGCCGGGTCCTGACAACGCTCCCGCAGCCAAAGCGGCGGCAGCTCCGTCGTGTCCGCCGCGGTTTGCGCGAGCACCCGCGGCGGATCGGTCTTCAGCGTGAGTCGCACGTCGCTCATGAGCCGCCTCGATGCGCCGTGCGCAGCAGCTCGGGCGGCAGGATATTGGCGCTCGCGAGCTTCGCCGCGCGCTCGGCATCTCCCGCGCAGATGCTCTCGACGAGCTCGCGATGCGACTCGCAGATCTCGCGGGCTTCCACCTCGCGGTTGGAGAGCGCGATGTAGACCCGGAACTGGTTCTCCACGCGCAGGTAGTGCTGCAGCAGCCGCTCGTGGCCGGAGAGACGGATGATGAGCTTGTGCAGCTCGCGGTCCAGCTCGTCCGCGCGGTCATGGTCAGCCGATTGCGCCGCCTCCAGCAGCTGCGAGAATGCCGCGCGCAGATGGCGGATGCCTGCGCCGTCGATCCGCATCGCCGCCAGGCGGCTGCCGAGACTCTCTAGCGCGCCGCGCAGGGTGTAGAGCTCCCACAGGTCCTGCTCGCTCAGATCGATGACCTGATAGCCCGTGTAAGGAACGTGGCAGACCAGTCCCTCCTCGATCAGACGGCGCAGCGCGGCCCGGATCGTACCGCGCGAGAGGCCGTAGCGCTCGGCGAGCGGGATCTCGACCAGCCGCTCACCGGCGCGCAGGTCCCCGCGCACGATCAGCCGTCGCAGCAGATCGGCCGCCTGCGATTCCAGGCTCCGCTTCTCGATCGTCTCGGCCACCCGCTCCTCCATGGCGGCTCAGGCGTCGTCCGGGGCGAACACGTAGCGGGTCTCGGAAGGAAGGATCTCCTCCCCGATCTGCTCCGGCTCCCGATCGATGAGCTGCGACGGAAAGCCGGGGGCGCGGACCTGGATCCCGCAATCGTCCTCCAGACGCTGGATGATACGGGGCGAGAGAGCCCGTGGCCCGTAGCGCGCATGCGTGTCGCGGAACATTGCGGTCACGGTGTCGGCCAGCTCCGTCGGCACGCCGTGTGCGTGGGCGACTTCCAGGAAAAGCCCGATGTCCTTCAACACCAGGTCGACGGTGAAATTGATGTCGTAGCTGCCGTTGAGGATGACCTGGCTCTCGGTCTCGTGGACGAAGGAGTTTCCCGAGGAGGCCTTGATCGCCTCGTACGTTGTCTTCGGATCCATTCCCGCCTTGAGCGCGACGGTCCACGCTTCAGTCAACGCGGCCAGATTTGCGAAGGCGAGATAGTTGGTGACCACCTTGAGCACCGAGGCGCTGCCGAGCGGCCCGACGTGAATGATCCTGCGGCCCATGAGCCGCAGCAGCGGCAGCGCCTGCTCGAACACCGCGCGCTCCCCGCCCACGAAGATCGAGATGTTGCCGCTGGCGGCCCGGTGGCAGCCGCCCGAGACCGGCGCTTCGAGCGGCCACGCACCCGTGCGCAGCACGAGCTCGCCGAGCCGCCGCACCTCCCCCGCCTCCGTCGTGCTCATCTCCAGCCACAGCTTGTTGGCCCAGAGGCCTTCGAGCACTCCCTCGCGCTGCTGCAGCACGTGCGCGCTGACGGCCGGCGAAGGCAGGCAGGTGATGACGATGTCCGCGCGCTGCGCAAGCTCCCGCGGAGTGGCGGCCCAGTGCGCGCCACGCTCAAGCAGCGGGCCCGCCGCCCTCTCGTCGAGATCGTGCACGATCAGCTCGCTGCCGTTGCGCAGGAGCGTCGCCGCGAGCTTCGAGCCGAGGTTCCCGAGACCTATGAAACCGATGCTTCGGGGCGGGCGTGCGTCCCTGGCGGACTCCTGACTCATGGGCAGCCTCCCACGATGGCGGGATCGAAGGCCGTGCGGGAGAAGATGCGCCGCACCAGCGGCTCGAAGTGCCCGATCGAGCGCGTCGGATAGTCGGGATCGAAGGCCGCCTGATCCCAGCGCTCGCAGAAGCGGACACAGCTGCCGTACCAGGGATGATCGCGCCAGGCGGAGCGCAGATCGGGGTCTTCGCCGAAATAATGGGCGTAGTACACCTTCTGGAAGAGGCCGTGATGCTCGACCACCCAGGTCACCTCGGCCCTGACGTAGGGCCGGATGATCTCGGCGGCATAATTGGAATGATTCTCAGGTGCGAGCGCATCGCCCAAGTCATGGATGAGCGCGCCGGCGATCATCTCCTCGTCGGCGCCGTCCGCTTCCGCCCGGGTGGCCGTCTGCAGGGAATGCTCCAGTCGCGTGACCTGATAGCCGGCGAGGCCGTCGTCGAGTGCGCGCAGGCCATTGAGGATTCGGTCCGGCAAGCGGCGGATGTATTGCCGCTCCAGCTCATTGAGGAACAGGTACTCGGCCTTGGTACCGTCCTTCATCTGCCGGAAGCTGACTGTGCGCATCACCTGACCGGGCGGCTGTTTCAGGCGATTCCACCAGGGTTATTGTCGATTGTCAACAATCATCAGAGTGGTCCGGCGGGAAATCCTGGGGTCGCTGCGGCAAGCCGTCGGTGATCGCGTAGTAATCGCCCTTATCAGCGACATAGATATGCTCAGCGGCCTTCAGGCCGGTCGGTGTAGCGAGCGCACCGGCCCAGATACTGATATGGCCACCATGGGTTGGCTCCCAGAAGAGCTGCGCGCCGCACGTGCCGCAGAACCCGCGCCGGGCGCTCGCGGAGGACTGGTACCAGCGCAAGGTTTGCGCGGAAAGGAGGCTGAGATGCTCTGGCGCGCACGCCGTGGCCGCCGCGAAATGCCCGCTCAAACGGCGGCACATCGTGCAATGACAGTAGACAACGGGCCGCAACGGCCCGTGAACCTCGAACCGTACTTCCCCGCACTGACAATGGCCGCGCGCAGTGACGGTGGGACGCGGCTCGGTAATGGGCGATTCGGACATATCGACCTCCAAGCTCATGACTCTCGCTGCTCGCCGCGCTCGCGCTCCATACCCGCGAACTCGACGAACGATGTCATGCGCCGCCAGAGAAAATCGCCGTACTGGAACGGCGCGAAGAGATGCTGCCGGTCCACGGGCAATGGCGCGATGATGGCATCCGCGCGAGCCTCGTAGAAAAATGGAATGGAAAAGCGCTCCCGCCCCGAGCCCAGCACCCGATGCTCCGTCGCGCGGATCCGGCCCCCCGACCACTGCTCGAGCACCTGGCCGAAGTTGACCACCAGCGTGCCCTCGAGCGGCGGCACATCGATCCAGGCTCCGCTGCGCGCCCGGGCCTGCAGCCCCGCAACGCCATCCTGCGTAAGAAGGGTCACGAACCCCGAGTCCGTGTGGGGCGCACCGATGAGATATCGCCGCGTCCCGTGCCACTGCACCCAGACCTCGGGATCCACCGTGGCAAGCTCCTCGGCTGACCGGGGCGGATAATGGAGCAACCGCAGGGTCGAGAGCCCTCGCTCGAATGACGCATCGAAGTAGCCCTGGCGAAGGCCGAGGCTGCGCGCGAGGGAGCGCATGATGGCTGTGGCGACCCGCTCCATCGCCTGATAATAGGCGGCAGCTGCCGCGCGCCACCCGGGCAGATCCTCCTCGGCAGGCAGCGGACTTGGCTCGCGCAGCGGATCGCCCTTCGCGGTGACGGCCGACCCATGGACGAGGTCGCCGCCGATGTCGATGCCCTCCTTGGAAGTCAGGTGACCTGACTGCAAAGGGAACCAGCCACGATAGACGTTGCGGTTTTCCGCAGCGAACTTTCTGCGATACAGACGGCGTCTGGCAAGCTCGGGAAGGCCGAATACCGCGAGCAGGCGCGAGCGTTCCTCGGCACCCGGGGCCGCGGCGCGCGGCAGTCCGCGCACGCAGGCGAAGCCGATCTCGCGCGCCGCCGCGGCGAGATCGTCATCGGCGACCCGCCATGCCGCCGGATCCGCGGTGAGGAGCGGCGCGGCATCGATCAGGGGAATCGTTTCGGGAGCGGACGCCCTCAAGAGCGCGGATCCTCAGCCGGCTTCGGCCGCGGCCCCGACGGCGAGCCGCTCATCCTCGACGAGGCCCCTCGCCGAGCGCCAGTAGTGCCATGCGGCCCAGAACCCCGTGGGCACTAGACAGAGCATCGCGAGCCGCAACGACTGCGCATCCGGCGCATGGTGCGGCGCGAACCAGTCGCTCAGGAGTCCCACCATTTGCGGGGCGATGATGAGGTTGCAGATGTTGGCGAGGAAGAGGAGCGTGGCACAGTACATGGCGCGCATTCTCGGCGGCGCGAGATTGTTCAGGATCCCGAACCCCGGGCCGAGGTAGACATAGATGCACGGTATGAAGAGCCAGAAAAGAGCCCTGGTGAGCGCCAGCGAGTGTGTCGAGTAGATGACCGCCGTCACGACGGTGGCGAGCGCGATGATGATCGCCAGGAGCTTCAGCACTCGCCGCTCATCGCCGAGCCATGGCCGCGAGAGGAGCCAGGTGCTCGCGATCATCGCAACGCTGCCGCCGATCAGATGTATCGGCCCGAGGAGCCCTCCGGCCTGATCGACGTTGAGCGAGTAGCTGCGCATCAGGAACGCCGGCGTCCACCACATGAGGCCCCAGCCCCAGAGAGCCGTCACCGACTGAGCCAGGATCACGTGCACCGCCGAGCGCTGGCGCAGCAGGAAGCGCATCGTCTCGAGAAAGGATGGCGCCGCGCCGTCACTCGTGCCCGCATCCAGACAGCCCCGCCGGGGCTCGCGGATGCTGAGCAGAACGAGCACTCCCGCCACGACGCCCGGCAGCCCGAGCGCGAGGAACATGGTGCGCCATCCGAAGCGGTAGGCGATCCACCCGGCCACCTGGGATCCGATCCAGGCTCCGATCGGCGCCCCGAGCGAGAAGACCTGCAGCGCCATCGGCCGGCGCGAGGGCGGAAAGAAGTCCGACAGGATGGAATTGGCGCCCGGCGTTCCGCCCGCTTCCCCGACGCCGACACCGATCCGCGCGCAGAGGAGCTGCCAGTAGCTGCCCGCGAGGCCGGTCGCCACCGTCAGCGCCGACCACGCGATGAGGCAGACGCCGATGATGTTGCGGCGGCTCCGGCGGTCGATCAGCGCCGAGAGCGGAAAGCCGAATGTGACATAGAAGAGCGCGAGCGAGACCCCGGTGAGAAACGCGATGTTGGCATCCGAGAGATCGAGCTCTCGACGGATGGGCTCGAGCACGGTCGAGATGGAGTATCGATCGGAGATGCTGAGGGTGTAGACGAGGCACATCATGCCGGCGACGTACCAGCGCTCCCCCAGCGAAGCGCTCCGCGCCGGCCCGTGGTGCTGCTGCGGTGCGGCTGCGGGGCCCGTGTCAGCCGGTACGTCGCTCATGTCATCCCTCTCCCCTCGTGCGCGGGACCGGGGCCCGGCTGCCGCATGAAGCCGAATTCCGCCGCGCCATGATAGAGCGCCTCATACAGGCCGACCGCCAGACTGCGCCCGATCCAGATCTCGAACGTCGGACCCCACGGCGCGCAGTCTTCCAGACGCCACAGAATGACCCTCATGTATCCGCAGACGGTCTGCGCCAGGGCATTGACCCCGAAGGCCAGTGTGTGAATATCGATGGGCACCAGCTTCGCCAGTGTTGCCCGCACGTCCGGGCCCGTCAGGCGCAGGATCGCGTAGGCATCGCTCAGATCGGCGATCGACGCGCAGTCCTTCAGCAGCGGCCGCAGCGACTGGGCGAAGCCGTTGCCGCCGCCTTCGCGGACGGCGAGCCAGGTCTCAGGCGCGATGCCGGCGAGCGCGACGTCGCCGCCGCTCACGCGCCGCGGCGCCTCGGGCGGCTCGATCCCGAAATTCTCGCGCAGCACCCGCGCCATCGCGCTTCGCCGCCCCTTGCGCGCCGCGATGCGCACGACGGCAAGCCCCCCGCGCTCGGTGGCGATCACGCCGCGGCCGCGGCCGATCTCGCCAGGCAGACCGTCGAACGCCGAAGTCTCGATGCCGGTGGGCTTGCAGGTCACGCTCAACTCCTCAGCCTCGCGCCGTCGGGATCGTAGAACACCGGGCTCGTGACTTCGACGGCGACATCGCGGCCCGAGAGCGGATCATGCGCCTCGACGCGCTCACCGATACGCGCCGGGCCGCCGCGCAAAAACCCGAGCCCGATCCAGTGCCCGAGCATCGGCGAGAAAGTGACCGAGCTGACAAAGCCCTCGTCGTTCGCGAGGCTCGGTGGCGCGCCGGGCCGCAGGAAGTGGGCGCCCGCCCTGAGCGTGGCCTCGCGCCTCAAGGGTTTCACGCCGATCAGCGCCGGCCGGTCCGGCGCGGTGAGACCCGGCCTTGCAGCCAGCACTCGGCCGATGTAGTCCTTCTGCGCCGACATCATGCGCGCAAGTCCCAGGTCCCGGGCGGTCGTCGTGCCGTTGAGCTCCGCGCCCGCGACGTGCCCTTTCTCGATGCGCATCGCCCCGAGCGCCTCCAGGCCATACGGGACGACCGCCAGAGGCTCACCGGCGGTCATGATCGCGCGGATGACGGCGTCTGCCACACGCGCGGGCACCGCGAGCTCGTAGGCCAGCTCGCCCGAAAAGGAGATGCGAAAGAGTCTCGCCGGCCGCCCCTGCCAGGAAAACTCCGCGCAGGCAAGGTAGGGAAGCGCAGTGTTGCAGATGTCGGCGGCGCCGCCGAGCAGAGCCTCGAGGAGGGCGCGCGAGCGCGGGCCGGCGATGGCGAACTGCGCCCATTGCTCGGTCACGGGCGCGAGCTCGACGTCGAGCTCGGGCCAGAGCACCTGCCGCGCGTGCTCGAGGTGCTGCAGCACCTTGGCCGCCTGAGCCGTCGTGGTCGAGAGCAGAAAGTGATCCGCGGCAAACCGCGCCACGGTGCCGTCATCGAAGACGATTCCGTCCTCGCGCAGCATGATGCCGTAGCGCGCCTTACCCACGGACAGGCTCGATATCAGGTTCGCATATACACGATCCAGAAACTCACCGGCGTCGGCGCCCTGCACGTCGATCTTCCCCAACGTCGAGACATCACAGACACCAACGCCGTTACGCACGCCTAGGACTTCGCGCACCAGAGTGCGCTTCCAGTCCTCACCGGCGATCGGGAAGGCTCTTGCCCGCCGCCATTCGCCTGCATCGACGAACACTGCGTCCCGGCTCACCGCCCAGCGATGGCTCGGCGTCAGCCGGCACGGCCTGAAATGCGGGCCGCGGTGCGGCCCCGCGAGAGCGCCGATCGCAACCGGCGTGTACGGCGGGCGGGCGGCGATCGTTCCCAGGTCCGCGGCCGCCCGGCCGGTCAGCACGGCGGCGAGAGCGTGCCCATTCATGGCCGATGTCTTGCCCTGATCGGTCCCCATGCCAAGGGTCGTATAGCGCTTCAGCAGCTCCGCGGACTGAAAGCCTTCGCGCGCGGCGATGGCGAGATCCTGCGGAGTCACATCGTGCTGCAGGTCGACGAAGGCCTTGCCGCGCGAATCCGCGACGAACCAGAGCGGTGTGCCGCCGACCGCCTCGTCATCCACGCGCGGCGGAGTCTCCACCGGCGCATCGAAACCTGCAGCCCGGGCCGCATCCCGGCCGGCCGCGGCGCCGCCGCGCAGCGCTCCTGAGAGCGAGAACTCCCCTGCCGCCGCACCGACCGCGATCATCGAGCCGGGAAGCCCGGCCGGCACGAACGCGTGGATCGCCTCGCACCAGCGCGGCCGCGCGCCGAGATGAGTGGAGAGCGCCGTGTTCGGATTCCAGCCACCGCTCACCGCAAGAGCGTCCGCCGCCACGCGAGTGCTCCGGCCACGCTCATCGCGAACCTCGATCCTGCGCACGCCTGCCGCGCCATCCGCATCGCAAACGTGCGCCCCCAGCACGACCCGCAGCCCCCTCCGGTTTCCCTCAATCGCCAGCTCCGCCGCAATCCGCGGGCGCGAATCGACCACCACCGGCACCTCGATGCCCGCATCGAAGAGATCGAAGGCTGTCTTCCACCCATCATCGCAGGCCGTGAACACCGCGGTGCGGCGGCCCGGTCTCACCCTGAAGCGATTGACATACGTGCGCACGGCACCGGCCAGCATGACGCCGGGTCTGTCGTTGCCGCCAAAAACGATCGGCCGCTCGAGCGCGCCTGCGGCGAGCACCGTCCGTCTCGCGACGATCTTCCACAGTCGCTGCCGCGGCTGATGCGGTTCCGGCTCCCGCAGATGATCCGACACGCGCTCGAGCGCTCCGAAGGTGTTGCCGTCGTAGGCGCCGAACACGGTGGTGCGCAACATGACACGCGTTTCGGGAAGCGAGGCGAGCTCATCGGCGACTTGCCGCGCCCAGCGCGCCCCGGACTCGCCGTCGATCTCACGGCGATCCGCGTTCAGGCGCCCGCCCGCGAGAAAGTCCTCGTCGCAGAGGATCACGCGCGCGCCGGCCCTGCCGGCCGCGAGCGCGGCGGCAAGACCTGCCGGCCCGGCGCCGACCACCAGCAGGTCACAGAACGCGTGCGCCTTCTCGTACCTGTCCGGATCGGGCTCGAGACTCGCGCGCCCTAGCCCCGCGGCCCGCCGGATGAGCGGCTCGTACACTTTCTCCCAGAAGGCCGCGGGCCACATGAAGGTCTTATAGTAGAACCCGGCGACGAGCATTGGCGAGAGGAGCGAATTGACCGCTCCGAGATCGAGCCCGAGCGCAGGCCAGCGATTCTGGCTGCGGGCCTCGAGCCCGTCGAAGAGCTCGATCACCGTCGCCCGCGTGTTGGGCTCACGGCGCGCGCCGCTGCGCAACTCCACCAGCGCATTGGGCTCCTCGGAGCCGGCGGTCAGGATTCCCCGGCGCCTATGGTATTTGAACGAGCGGGCGACCGTTCTGATGCCTGCCGCGAGCAGGGCGGAAGCGAGCGTATCGCCCGGATGGCCGCTGTAGCGCCTGCCATCGAAAGTGAAGGCAAGGCTCCGGTCCCGCCGCAGAGCGCCCTCCCCCTCGAGCCTGTTGAGATTCACTCGGCAGCCTCCGTCGCAAAACGCACCGCCAGGATCTCGTGCGTGCGCGTGTCGCGGGTCACTTGCAGCCACGAGCGACAACCGCTGCCGTGATACCACAATTCCCGGTGAGCCCCGGCGGGATTCTCCCGCAGATAGACGGCTTCGTAGTAACGGCCGGCGAGGTCCGGCGCATCGGGCGGCGGGCGTCGGCAGGCGGCATCGCCGAGATAGGTGAACTCAGCGGCATCCCGCTCCCCACAGAAAGGACATTCGATGCGCACGGCGGCTCAGTGCAGGTTGGGCTGCGCCCCCTGCCCTTTCTCATCGAGCAGGCGCCCGGCCGCGAACCGGTCGAGACCGAAGGCCCGCGCCACCTCGTGGGGCTCCTCCCGGGCGAGCAGGTGGGCGAAACAATACCCGGAGGCCGGTGTCGCCTTGAAGCCGCCGTAGCACCAGCCGCCGTTCAGGTACAGGCCCTCCACCGGCGTGCGGTCGATGATCGGGGAGCCATCCATCGACATGTCCATGATGCCTCCCCAGGAGCGCAGCACGCGTACCCGGCCGATCACAGGCATCAGCGCCATGCCGCTCTCGCACACATCCTCCACGGTCGGCAGATTGCCTCTCTGGGCGTAGGAGTTGTAGCCGTCGATGTTGCCGCCGAAGACGAGACCTCCCTTGTCGGACTGGCTGACGTAGAAGTGTCCCGCACCATAGGTCACCACGCAGGGCACCAGCGGCTTGACTGCCTCCGACACGAACGCCTGCAGCACGTGACTCTCGATGGGCAGGCGCAACCCCGCCATGCGCGCCACGGTCGAGGTGTTGCCCGCCACCGCCATGCCGATCTTGCGGGCCTGAATGTCGCCGCGTGACGTGCGTACGCCGACGACCCGTCCCCCCTCCCGCAGGAACCCCGTGACTTCGCAGTTCTGGACGATATCGACCCCCCGGCCGCTCGCCGCGCGCGCATAGCCCCACACCACGGCATCATGTCGCGCCGTGCCGCCACGACGCTGCAGCAGCCCGCCCTGGATGGGGAAGCGCGCGTTGTCGAAATCGAGAAAGGGCAGCATGCGCCTGACCTCGCGGGCGTCCAAAAGCTCGGCATCGACCCCGTGCATGCGCATCGCATTACCCCGGCGCACGTACGCGTCCCGTTGCGCATCGGAGTGATAGAGGTTCAACACACCGCGCTGACTGACCATGGTGTTGTAGTTGAGGTCCTGCTCGAGACCCTCCCAGAGCTTCATCGAGAGCTCATAGAAGGGATTGTTCCCGGGCAAGAGGTAATTGGAGCGGATGATGGTCGTGTTGCGGCCGGCATTGCCGAGTCCGATGAACCCCTTCTCGAGCACCACCACGTCGGTGATGCCGTGCACCTTGGCCAGATAATGAGCCGTCGACAGCCCGTGGCCGCCGCCGCCGATGATGATCACCTCGTAAGCCGGCTTCGGCGCCGCATCGCGCCATGCCGGCGCCCATCCCTGGTGTTCCCTGAGGGCCTCGCGCAACAGGGCGAAGATCGAGTAGCGCATGGAGCCGGATCCCGTGCCGGTCACAACGGCGACAGACGATCGACGGCGCGGATCGTCTGCGGACCCGCCTCTGAGAAGGCGCTCTCCCCGTCCGGCAGGCAGGCTGCCTTGGCGATCCGGATCGACACGAGCGAGCCCGGGTAGAGGATCACCTCGCTCTCCCCCGCACCCCACATCGTAGGCAGGGCATGGGGGCGGCCGCTGGTGGCGCCCACGTAGGGCGTGAAATGAAAGCCCATCTTGTAAAGTGCTCCCCCGGATTCGGATCCCGCGGCCGGCCCCGGCCCGAGGGAGGCATCGCCGCTTTGCGCCAGCGCCTCGCGCGCGCTCAGCAGCGCCTCGGTCAGCCCCCGATGCAGAATCTGCCGCGATCCGGCGGCGCCGAGATTCTGATAGAGGAGCGCTATCTTGCCCAGGTCATCGAGCGTCGGATAGTAGCCGGCGTTGAGCCAGACCACCCCGCGCCTGCCCCCGGCCTGCGCGGTTCTCACGGCGGGAGCCTGCGCGATGCCGATGGGCTCGAGCACCTCGCTCGACAACACGTCCCAGAGATCGGCCCGGCGCCCCCGCAACGACTTCAGGAAGCGGTCGAGGGCCACGCCCAGGAGGTAGAAATCCTGGTCGCGGTAGCGCACGACGGTGCCCGGCTCCCAGGGGTAGGGACGCTGGCCGCGCCGCATCTGGCGCATCTTGGCATCGTGCGAGCGGGCCGTGTACCACGTATCGTAGCCGCCCTCCAGATATCCGTCCCGAGGGTCGTTGGGGTGGGTCCGCAGGCTTCCCGTGCCGCCAAACCCGCTGGCCATGTTGGCGGCGTCGAGAAAGCGGATACGGCGATATTTGGGGTGGAGACCCTCGAGATAGTCGCCGATCTTCAGTCCAAGGACATAAGGGCCGTAGACCTCTGCAAGCCGCAGCAGCGCCAGCGGCGCCCCGATGCTCTTCATCACCGAGCGGACACCGAATCGCATCTCGAGAGGGTAGGGATAGTTGCCGCAGGGTGTCGGCGCCTCCTCGTGAAAGAGCGTGCCATGGCGGATGAGTGCCGTCTGCACCCGCCACTTCTCGTGCACCGGCCCGCCGAAGCCCGCGAGGGTGCCGCTCGGGAGGCTTCGGGTGAGCTCCTGCCACGTCGCGTGCGGCAGGCGACGCCCAAGCTCCGCCCGCGCCTGCGCGCGCTGCGCGGCCGCATCGGCGATGCCGCCCTCGCTCCACCGCGTTGCCGCCACCGCCCACGCGATGAAATGCTGTCCCAGGCGATACGGCGAGGTCTGCTGCACGAACTGCAGCTCGAGCGGGCTCACCCGGTCGCCGCGGTAGCGGAACATCGCCAGGCCCTGGTGGGCATGATTTTCGAGGTCGTTGACGAGCATCAGCGGGAATGCGGCCCGCGACCAGCCGCCTTCCGCCGCGCAGCGCCACACGCGGCCGAACTGGGGAATGACGCACCAGTAGCTCGGTGTCTTGCCGGGGCTGCGCTCGGCCACCATGCAGCCGCGCTGCACTGGCACGAGAATGTCGCTCATCGTGACGAAGGCCAGCGCCACGGCGGGGAAGAGCCGCGCATCCCGGCCGTCGAGCCGCGGATGCTCCAGCTCCGGACGCGTGCGCATGCGCACGCGCGCGATCCGCAGCACACCGCACAGGGGCGGCGCCTCAGCGGACCCGGAATCCGGGTAGAAGGCCGCGTTCGGCAGCGGCGAGTCCGGTTGACCCCGGGCTGTCATCGCAGCCGCACCCCCCGTGCTACAGTAAGGCAACCACCCGGTTTCGCACCCGCCGGGCAGGAGGCGCGATGGCGCTCGGATCTTCCGGCAAGCCTGTCCGAATAGCGTTCTTCCTCGTTCCGCGCTTCTCGATGATGGCGTTCGCGGCCGGCATCGAGCCCCTGCGGTCCGCCAATCGCCTGAGCGGCACCCAGCTCTTTGAATGGCTGCTCGTATCCGCGGACGGCAATCCCGTCGAGGCGAGCAACGGCATTGCCGTCGCGACCCAAGGCCCCCTCGCCGACATCGCGAGGGCCGACATGATCGTCGTCTGCGCCGGCCTGGAGCCGGGTGCGCCGGAACGTAACGTGAAGGTTCACCATCAGCTGCGGCGCCTGGCCCATCACGGAACCATCGTCGGTGCCATCAGCAGCGGCTCGTTTCTCCTCGCGGAGGCGGGACTGCTCGCCGGGCGGCGCTGCACGGTTCATTGGGAGTACCTCGACGCCTTTCGCGCCCGTTACCCGCAGCTCGAGGTCACGGAGGACCTCTACGTCATCGACCGGAACGTCTTCACCTGCTCCGGCGGGACGGCCGCTCTCGACATGATGGTGCACTTCGTGGGTCAGCTCGCCGGCAGCAAGCTCGCTCTGGGCGTCGCTGAGCAGTTCATCCACCCGCAGGTGCGCGCGCAGGAGGAGCAACAGCGCCTCGACTTCCACATCCGCTACCGCATCGAGAACCCGAAGCTGATCCAGGTGATCGCGCTGATGGAAGAGACGCTCGATGAGCCGATGGAGCTGCGCGAGATGGCACGCCGCGCCAACATATCGGTGCGTCAGGTCGAGCGGCTCTTCCAGGAACACCTCGGCTCCGCGCCGAAAACGTTCTATCTCGATCTGCGCCTCGCCAAGGCGCGCACCCTGCTGCGTGGGACCCCGGGCTCCCTGCGCACAATCGCGCTCGAGTGCGGATTCGGCTCGCCTTCTCATTTCTGCCACGCGTACAAACGCCGTTACGGCATCCCTCCGACGCACGAGCGCCGCTCAAGCATCGATGCTGACGGCGCTGGGCAGCCATCCCTGTAGCCTGCGCCAGTCGGCCTCGAGGGCCGCGAAGCGGCTCAGCCTGAGCGTCGACAGGTCGGCGAAGCTGCACTTGCCGCTCACCACCAGATCGCGGATCGCGCGGCCCGAGGCCGGCGACAGCCCGAACCCCACGCTCGAGAGCGTAGCGACGGTCAGGTTGTCCAATGCCGCGGGCCGCTCGATCACAGGGCGTCCGTCGGGCGTGTTCTCGATGAAGCCCGCCCAGCTGCGGATGACCCGAGCGTGCGCGGCCTTCGGCAAGAGCGCGCAGAGCCGGCGCGCGATGCTGGCCTGCAGCGGCGTGGAGTACGGCCGCGCGCCGGCCGCGTCCGCATCCTCGATCCATTCGTGGGGACCGCCGCCGTAAGCGAGATTGCCGCGCAGGGTCTGGCGGCCATAGAGCCCGTTGCCGTCCACGCCACCGAGCCTCATGAGCGGCAACGGCTCGGTCACGATCATCTCTGCTCGTGCACTCATGAGCGGTATGTTGACTCCGAGGAGCGACGCGAGCTCCCCTGTCGCAGGTCCCGCGGCGATGACCAGGTGCTCGCAGGCGAGCCTGCCGCGGCTCGTCCTGACGCCCGCCACCCGGCCGCCCTGGGTCTCGAAGCCGAGCACGCGAGTGTGCTGCAGCAGCCGTCCGCCGCAATCCCTTAGCGCCCAGGCGTACGCCTGGAGCGTGCGGTGCGGGTTCGCGTGTCCGCCAAAATGATAGTGATAGCCCCCGAAGATCTCCCCGCCGGCAAGCGGCACGAGCTCGCGGACCTGCTGCGCATCCAGCACCTCGGTGCGAAAGCCGTGATACGCGGCGTTCTCGAGCGCATGCCGATAGAGCGCGAACTGACGCTCATCGAGCGCAATGCGGATGCGACCGGGCTGGAATTCGGTCGGATATCCGAGCAGCTCGTCCATGAGCGGCCACAGGCGCTGCTCTTCCAGAAAGAGCGGGCTGTGATGATGCGAGCAACCGCCACCGTTGCGTCCCGAAGCACCCCACCCCGCCGCGCCGGCATCGAGCACCAGCGTGTCCACCCCGTCGCGGGCGAGCCACCATCCGGCACTGAGCCCGGTGACGCCCGCGCCGACGATGACTACCGCTGCGCCCGCCCGCCCGTCCGCGCTCATTCCCCTGACACCGCCTCGTGCTTGCCGCCCGCGCAGGCGCGCGATTCCGGCGGAACGCGCCAGTAGGGCACCCATTGCGCGGCAATGCCAAACCAGCTTTCCCACCCGTCCCCCATGGCCGCCGCTTCGGGCAGCGCCGCGAGCTGCGAGAGGCGCAAGGGGCGCACCGGCGGCCGATGGGTCGCCAGCGGGATGTCCGGGAGCACCGCTCCCGAGGCAAGCGCCATGAGCGCCGCGATTTGCTCGCGACAGCGCCGCCCCTGACACGGGCCCATGCCGGCCCGGGTCAAACGCTTCACGACATCGGGATCAGGTGCGCGCTGCGCATCGACCGTGCAGAGCCCTTGGGTTGCGGGAGATGGCCGCCGCCACCGCAGGTAGCGAGGCGGATTCAACTCCAGAATGTCCGCTGCGGTCACCTCTTCGCATTGACACACGAATGGGGACGCCGCGGACCGCAGGGTCGTCGCCCGGACCCAGCCCAGGCGCTGCGCATCGAGCCCCCCGCCCGCCGCATCGGGAGAGACCGGCTCCTCCTTCCGGCCATCGCACTTCGCACCGAGCGACCGGAGAGCAGCAAGGGCGGCAATGCGTCCTTCACGGCGAGCGGTGGCATCGGACAGGGTCTTCGACGGCCAGATGCCCGCACAATCCCCGGCGGCGTAGACGAACGGCAGCGACGTGCGCTGCGAGCCGTCGATGAGCGCCACGTGACCGCCGCGCTCAGCCTGATAGCTGATCGCGCAACCGGTGGCCTCCAGCAGCTCCAACGCAGGAACCGCGGCAATTCCCAGCACCAGGGTGTCGCACTCGATCCGCTCGAGAGCCTCGCAGACCCGATGTCCCTGCGCATCGACGCGGGCAAGCCGGACCGCCGCGACACCCTGCGCATCGCTCAACGCCTGCTCTATGACATGACTCGTCAGAAGTCGCGTCCCGCCCTCGAGCAATCGCGACGCCAGCTCCTGAGGCCCGGCGATCGCCGCCGCCTGCTCGATGACCGCCGCGACGCGAATACCGGCCTCGCTCAGCGCATTACCGATCTGCAGCGTCTCGGTGCCGCTGCCTACGAGCACCGCCACCCTGGCATCCAATGCTTCATAATCCGTGGCGAGTCGGTATGCGGCGAGCGCACCCATGACACCCGGCCTGTGCCAACCGTCGAACGCAAGGCCCATGTCGCGGCAGCCGGCGGCCACGATGACCTGCTCGAAGCGCATCAGGTATGCCCGATGCTCATCCGCGAGGCCCGCTACGTGGCCGTCGATCCATGCCGCAGTCGGGCGGTTTGGGAACAGACCCCATGCCGCCGTGCCCAGGCGCACGTCGACCCCGGCGTCGATCACCTCGGCAAGCTGCGGCCGGGCCCGCAGGATCGTCTCCAGGACTGCATTGTGATTTGCTGCCGTCGCCGCCACGCGCCCGCCGAAATGCAGCGGCACATCCTCGCCCATGGTCGTCAGAGGCACGGGGTTCTCATCGACCAGCGTCACTCGCACGCCGCAGCCGGCAGCCGTCAGCGCAGCCGAGATCCCGGCGTGCCCGGCGCCGATGATGAGCAGATCGGTCGAGTCATCGATCGGCGGCTGCTTGCCCGCGACCGACGCCCTGTCCCGCCCGATGGACCCGTGCGCTCTCGCATTCATCGTGGGGCGGCAGCATGGCAGCCGCCCTGTTGGCCCGATGTCGTATTCGCGACAGCCGGTTGCAGAATCCCGACCTGAGTCTCACCAGGGGCGGACGCCGTGACAGGCACAGTGGCGCGACGCCTGCGGCGCACTGGTAACCAAGGATGGCCACGGGAGGCCGAGGTTGGGCCGACGCCCTGGCGTCAGGCACCGCTCAGCGCAGAGCCCGGCAGCGCTCATCACGAGTCGTGCGGCCGCACTCGCCGCGTCGGCTTTTCGCAAGCGCGCCTCACGAGCCTCCCTCATCATCGGTCCGTGGAACCCCATCGACGACGCGAAGGCGGCCGCGGCCGCCGCACGGCCTCCGGCCGCCTCCGGCAGCTGCCCTGGCGCACGGTGAGCAACCCCTATGCTCCCCTGGAGGTGCTGACGGCGGATCAGGTCGAGGCCATCCATATCACCTCGCTCCGCATCCTGGAGGAACTCGGCGTGGAGCTCATGTCGCCGCGGGGTCGCGCCCTCCTGCGCACCGCCGGCGCGCAGGTCGATGAGGCGAACGGCCTGGTACGCATTGATCGCGCTCTCGTGGAGCAGGCTCTCGCCCGTGCGCCCTCCTCTTTCACGCTGACGCCGCGCAATCCGGCACGCCAGGTGACCTTCGGCGGCAATCACCTCAATTTCGGGCTCGTGGCGGGACCGCCCAACGTGCACGACCGCGAGCGCGGCCGACGCGCTGGCAATCTGCGCGATTACTGCGACTTCATCCGGCTCGCCCATTACTTCAACGCCATCCACCTGATCGGCAACCAGGTGTGCGCCCCCATCGAGCTGCCCGCCAACTCGCGACACCTCGACGCCTACCGGGCCAACATCCGCTACTCAGATCTGGCCTATCACTGCACGGCGATCGGCGCCGCGCGGGCCCTGGACGGGATCCGGATGATGGCGATCGCACGCGGCCTCCCGCTCGAGGAGATGGCCGCCAGCCCCGGCGTGATCACGATCATCTCGGTCAACAGCCCGCGGCGCTTCGATGAGGCGATGGCCGAGGGCCTGATGGCCATGGCAACTCATGGCCAGCCGGTCGTCATCACGCCCTTCACGCTGATGGGCGCCATGGCACCGGTGTCGCTCGCCGCCGCGCTGGCACAGCAGAATGCCGAGGCTCTTTTCGGCATCGTGCTCGCACAAACGGTGCGGCCCGGGACGCCGGTCATGTACGGCGCATTCACCTCCAACGTCGATTTGCGGTCCGGCGCCCCGGCATTCGGCACGCCCGAGAACGCCAAGGCGAATGCCGCGAGCGGCCAGCTCGCACGCCGATACCGCTTGCCGTATCGGACCTCCAACGCCAGCGCCTCCAACGCCGCCGACGCGCAAGGCGCCTACGAGACGGAGATGTCCCTGTGGGGCGCGGTTCTCGGGCATGCGAACCTCATCTATCATGCCGCCGGCTGGCAGGAAGGCGGTCTCACCGCCTCGTTCGAGAAGCTGATCCTCGATATCGAGATGCTGCAGCTGATGATGCAGTTCCTGGAGCCGGTGCGGGTCGATGAGGCCGAGCTCGGCTTCGAGGCGATCCGGGGCGTGAAGACCGGCGGGCATTTTTTCGGCGAGCCGCATACCCTCGAGCGCTACGAGCACGCCTTCTACGAGCCTCTGGTGTCGAACTGGCAGAGCTACGAGAACTGGCAGCTCGCGGGCGCCCAGGATGCCACCGCGCGGGCGACCGGGATCTGGAAGCGGGCGCTGGCGGAGTACGAGGAGCCCGCGCTCGATCCGGCCATCGCTGAGGCGCTCGATGAGTACGTGGAGCGCCGCCGCGAGGAGATCGGCAGCGAGGAGCCCTGAGGCGCAGCACATGAGCGAGCCGTGCCCGCAGCCCTCAACGCTGGGGCGAAGTGGGCCGACATGGCCGCGACACTTCTCGAGGCGCTACTCCGCCGTCCCCATGAGCCGGTCAGCACCGCGCCGCGCCAGCTCACGCATCAAGCGGCGCAATCCTTCCAGCTACAACTTCACCATCACGTGCCGGGCGACCGTGTAGTCCTCGAGCGCGAGGGCGGACAGATCCTTGCCGTAGCCGGAGCGCTTGAACCCGCCGTGAGGCATCTCGCTCACAGTGCAGAAGTGGGTGTTGATCCAGGTCACCCCGTATTGCAGGCGGGAGGCCACGCGCATGGCCCGGCTGACATCGCGGGTCCAGACGGAGGATGCGAGGCCGTACTCCGAATCGTTCGCCATCGCGATGGCTTCCTCGGGGTCGGTGAAACGAGTGATCGAGATCACCGGTCCGAACACCTCCCGCTGCACAATCTCATCGGTCTGCCGCGCACCCGCGATCACCGTCGGCTCGAAGAAAAATCCCCCGCCGGAGCGCGCCCGCCCCCCGGTGGTGATTTCGAGGTGCGCCAGGGTCGAGGCGCGCTCGACGAATCCCGCTACCCTCTCCCGTTGGGCATGAGAGATCAGGGGCCCCATCTCGACCCCCGCCTCGCGCTGCGCTCCGACTTTGATGCTGCCCACCGCCTGAGTGAGGTCGGCGACCAGACGGTCGTGAATGCGCGCGCCGGCATAAAGCCGGCAAGCCGCGGTACAGTCCTGGCCGGCATTGTAGAAGCCGAAAGTGCGCACGCCGGCCACCACCCGCTCGAGATCGGCGTCATCGAGCACCAGCACCGGAGCCTTGCCGCCGAGCTCCAGATGCGTGCGCTTGAGATTGCCTGCCGCCGCGCTGAGCACTTTCTGGCCCGTGGAGACGTCCCCCGTGAGCGAGATCATGCGCACCCTGGGGTGGGCGGCCAGGCTGCCGCCGACAGCCTCGCCACGCCCACAGACGATGTTGGCTACACCGGCCGGCAGCAGCTCTGCTAGAGCCTGGGCCAGCATGAGCGCGGTGAGAGGAGTCTGCTCGGAGGGCTTGAGCACGATGGTGCACCCGGCGGCAATCGCCGGCGCGAGCTTCCATGCCGCCATCATCAGCGGATAGTTCCAGGGCGCGATGGCGGCCACGACGCCCACCGGATCGCGGCGCAGCAGGCTCGTGCACCCGGACTGATATTCCCCGGCCGCAGTACCCTGCGGCAGCCGGCATGCGCCGGCGAAGAAGCGAAACACATCCGCGATCGCCGGAATCTCATCGGCAAGCACCGCGGCGAGGGGCTTGCCGGTGTTGCGAGCCTCGAGCTCGGCATAGGCCTGCCCGTGGGTCTCGATGTGCGCTGCGACCTCGAGCAGGCGCGCGGCGCGCTCGCGCGGCGCAGTCGCAGACCAGGACGCGAAAGCTCGCTCGGCCGCGGCCACGGCGGCATCGACCTGGGCGGGACTCGCCGCCGCCACCGTCGCTATGCGCTCGCCGGTCGCCGGATCCAGGATCGGATCCTCGAGGCTCTCGCCGGGAATCAACCGGCCGTTGATCAACAACTGAGTCTGCATTCGACCGCCCCAGATACTGCTTTGCCGACCGTGCCGGCTTTATTACCACATCCATAACACGTACGGGTAGAGCACGGACCCCGAGAGGGGGTGCACAGTCACACAGTGCCGCGCGGCAGGACCAGCTGGTGAGCTGCATCGGCCAATTCCAGGGGCTGATTACGCCGACGACTCCGGCCGGCGTGCGATAGACCCGGCACTCCGGGAATGTCGGTGGGCGGAATGCGGCCCTCCATGAGATACGGCGCCATCGCCCGAGCGCTCGGGCCCTGCTCCGGGCGTCGCTGCGCGGAGGCGGGCATGGGCGTTCTCAATGGCTTATGCTGCGGGGCGGGAGAATGCAGGATCCGCTGCGCTTCCGTTCACTCGAGGGCTAAAAGCATGACCCGTCAGGACAGACTTTTCGCTCGACTCGCCATAGCGCTGCTCTTTCCGGGGCTGCTGCTCGGCATGTCGGCCTCCGCGCCGGCGGCGACACCCGCCACGGCCACGGAACTCTCCAATGCCGACTCCGCGGCGGGCAGGGCCATGGCAGAGCACAAGGGCATCTGGAAATGGGTGGTGCCTCCCGTGAAGATGCACGGTGCGTTCGACGACCACGATCCAATCGGCCTGGTCGCGGGAAAACTGATCCCGGCCGATTGCGCATTCAACTGGACCGACCCGGACACCCATCAGCTTTATTGCTTCACCTCGGCCACCTCGCTGGTGTACTTCCTCAATTCCCCGCAGACCTACCTGCCGGAGGCGCAGAAGCGCTGGCAGGCCTTGAAGGGCAAGCTCGCCAAGGCGCATTGAGACTTCACCCACGCTCACGACGAAACGGCACCCCGGTAGCGGCATGTCATCGAGCGTTCGAGTCTCCGTGCACATTCAGCCGCGCGCCAAGCGCACCGAGATCGCCGGCAGATACGGCTCCGACATCAAGATCCGGGTGGCGGCGCCTCCCGTGGATCAGGCAGCCAACGAGGCGCTGCTCGCATTCGTCGCGGAGAAGCTCGGCGTGCGGCGGCGGGACGTGCGCTTGATCGCCGGGACCACCAGTCGCCGCAAGGTGCTCGAGATCGACGGCGTCACCGACGACCGGATTCACCTCCTCCTCGCCTGAGCAGTCTCAGGCGCATCGCCGGTGCTCAGTCTTGGGTCCAGTCGACGTGCGCTCGTCATGCGGCGGCGGTGGTTCCGCATCATGAAGCGAGCAAGGGTAGCGCCGCTTGGATAGGGGTCGGCCCGTAGGTCTTCGGGCTCAATCGTGGGCTCATCGGGTACGCTCCTCCTGCCGCTCCCGCTCTCTAATGCGCGTCCACTCATTGAACTTCGCTGCAGACTGCTCATCGGTTGTGATGGCGCACAAAGTATTTTAATTGGGGCGTGAGGGAATCGAACCCTCGACCAGCGGATTAAAAGTCCGATGCTCTACCGACTGAGCTAACGCCCCACCCAAGACCCCGCCGACACGGCACGCGGCCCGAAGGGTGCGCGGACGGGCCGCGTATGGTACTACAGGCCCTGGTAGACCGTCGGATCGGGGACTCCGGCGGCTTCGAAGCCGGCACGGCGCAGGCGGCACGAGTCGCAGCGCCCGCAGGCGCCCCCGAGATCGTCCGCCTGGTAGCAGGAGACGGTCAGGGAATAGTCGACGCCGAGCCGCGTCCCTTCACGGATGATGCGCTGCTTCGACCAGGAAATGAGCGGCGCCTGGATCCGGCAGGGATGGCCTTCCACCCCCGCCTTGGTCGCGAGCGCGGCGAGGCGACTGAACGCCTCGATGAAGGCGGGGCGGCAATCGGGATAGCCCGAGAAGTCTACGGCGTTCACGCCGAGGAAGATGTCCTCGGCGGCCAGCACCTCCGCCCACCCGAGCGCCAGAGCGAGCAGTACCGTGTTGCGGGCCGGAACATAGGTCACCGGGATCCCTTCCGTGGGCTTCTCGGGGACCGCGATGGAGCTGTCGGTCAGCGCCGATCCGCCGATGCCGGCGAGGTCGATGCGCATGATCCGGTGCTCCCGCGCCCCCAGCGCGGCCGCGACGCGCATCGCCGCGTCGAGCTCCGCCGCGTGCCGCTGGCCGTAATCCACCGAGAGCGCAAAGCACTCGAAGCCCTGCGAGCGCGCGATGGCGAGCGTGGTGGCGGAGTCGAGACCGCCGGAGACGAGCACGACAGCTCTGTGTGACGCCATGCGAAGTGCCTCTACTTCCCCGGCACGTTGCCCCAGAGATACTTGTGCAGCTGGATCTGCAGGCGCACCGGCAGCCGATCCTCGACAATCCAGTCGGCGAGCTGGCGCGCGGCCAGCTGCTCGTGGCTCGGGGAGAAGAGCACCGTGCAGCGCTCTTGCAGGCCGAGCTCGCGCACCTTGGCGCAGCTCCACTCGTAATCGCCGCGGTCGCAGATCACGAACTTCACCAGGTCGTGCGGTCCCAAGCGCCCGAGCTCCTCGTAGCGGTTGCGCGACTCCTCGCCGGAGCCAGGCGTCTTCACATCCACGACCCGCACCACCCGCTCGTCGATTCCCGCGAGCGGCATGGCGCCGCTCGTCTCGAGCGAGACGCGCCAGCCGGCATCGCAGAGCCGCGTGAGCAGGGGCAGGCAGCTCTTCTGCGCGAGCGGCTCACCGCCGGTCACGCAGACGTAGCGCCCGCCGAGCTCCTGCACCTTCTGCACCACGGCCTCGAGGTCCCACCATTCCCCGCCGTGGAAGGCGTACTCGGTGTCGCAGTACCGGCAGCGCAGCGGACAGCCCGTGAGCCGCACGAACACCGTCGGGATCCCGGCGGTGTCGGCCTCACCTTGCAGGGAATAGAAGATCTCGTTGATCTTGAGCCGCGGCACCTGCGCCCGTCACTTGCCGGCGTGGTTCTTCAGCAGCGACTGCGCCCGGGTGGCGGCATCCGTGCCGGGGAACTGGCTCACGACCTGCTTCAACGTCGAGCGCCCTTGCGCCGTCTTGCCCTGCGCGAGCTGAGTGTTGCCGAGGTCGAACATGGCCGCGGGCGCCTTGCTCGAGTTCGGCCACTTGTCGAGCACGGTCTGGAAATCGTGCTCGGCCGCTGCGAAGTCCTGATTCACGTAGTGAGCCTGCCCCAGCCAGTACTGCGCATTGGGCGCGAGCGGGCTCGTGGGGTACTGGCTGAGAAAACCCTGGAACCCGGCGATCGCCACCGAGTAGCTGCCCGCCTTCAGCGCATTGAAGGCCTGCGCGTAGACCGCCTGCTGGGTGGAGGTGACCCCTGGCTCGGCGGCGCCGGAGCCGCCGCCCGCGGAGCCCATCTGGCCGCCGCCCGCCGTGCCGCCCTGCTCGAGCGCCGTGACCCGCTTGTTGAGATCGGCATAGAAATCATGCTGCTGCCGGCTCAGCTGCCGGTTGGCGTTCTGCAGGTCATCGATCCGCCCGCGCAGATCGCGCACCTCGCCCTGCAGCGTCGCGACCTCCTGCGCCATCTGCACCAGGCTCTGATTGGACACGATCCGCTCGACCCGGGCAACGCGCGCATCGAGGTTGTTCAACCGGATCTGCACCGGGTCCTGGTCGGGCGGAGTCGTGGCGCAGCCGGCGACGAGAGCCGTCACGAGGAGTGCGAGAGGAATGATCGGGCGCATGGTGGAGTCCTCGGAAGATGGCTGCAGGATGCCGGCTTACTGCTGCGGCGGCTGATCTTGCGGCGGCTGCTCCTGCTGCTGCGGCGTCTGCTGCTCCTGCGCCTTCGGCGGCTGGATGTTCGGCGTCAGATACACGATGTGCACCCGCCGGTTCTTCGCCCAGGCCGCCCTGTTGTGCGCCGGATCGACCGGGCGCTCGGCGCCATAGCTCACCACCGTGATCTGATTGGACGAGGCACCCTGCAGCAGCATCGCCTCGCGCACCGATTGCGCGCGGCGCATACCGAGGCCGATGTTGTACTCCGGCGAGCCGCGCTCGTCGGTGTTGCCCTCCAGCCTCACCCGGGCGTCCGGGTGATCCGCGAGGTACTTCGCATGGGCCGCGACGATCTGCGTGCCTTCGCCCTTGATCACCGAGCTGTCGAAGCTGAAGTAAATCGTGCGCTGCCCGAGCAGACCCTGCTGCGGACCGGGGATCGAGTCCTGGTTGCCGAAGGGACCGCCGTTGGCGTTGGCCCCCCCTTGCGCGCCGGCCGATTCGGCCCCGGCGCCGGACTGCTGCTGCTGCTGCGAGGCAGCCGACGGCTTCGGCGGATGGCTCGCGCAGGCCGCGAGTCCCAGACATCCGGCCAGCAACATCAAGACGAGAGTTCGACGATACATAGACCCTTCTCCAGATTCGCCGCCTTGCGGCAACCCTTGTTGGACGTCAGCAAATCATCACTTGGTGAACGGACCCCACGCCGGATCGCGCACCTCGCCCTGGGTCGGCTTCAGGGAGAGCCCGGTGAGGCCGTCGACGGAGATCGTCGCCAGGATCCCCGCCGAGGCATTGCCGGGACGCGCGGCGTAGATGATGGTGGCGCCATTCGGCGCGAAGCTCGGCGACTGGTCGATGGGTCCGTGCGTCAGGATCCGGAACTCGCCGGTCTGCAGGTTCTGCACGGCAATGCAGTAATTTCCGCTGTTATCTCGGGTCACCATGGCGAGCAGCTTGCCGTCGGGGGAGACGTGGGGGCCTGCATTGTATTCGTCGGTGAACGTGATGCGCTGCGGGATGCTGCCGGGGGTTATGCCGATCTTGTAGATCTGCGGCTCACCGGCGCGGTCAGAGGTGAAATAGATGGACTTGCCGTCCGGCGCCCAGTCCGCCTCGGTGTTGATGGCCGGCGCGTGGGTGATGCGGGTCAGATGCTGGTTGCGCAGGTTGAGGACATAGATCTGCGGATGTCCGCTGACACCGCTCAACGTGAGCGCGAGCCTGTGCCCGCCCGGAGACCACGCCGGCGCGCCATTGATGCCGGCGCGCTCGGAAACCATGGTTCGCTGGCCGGTCAGAACGCGCTGCACGTACACGGCGGGCAGGTGATTCTCGAAGGAGACATAGGCGATCCACTGGCCGTTCGGCGACCACGTCGGGGACATGATCGGGAAGCGCGACTGCAGGATCAGATGCTGATTGTAGCCATCGGCATCGGCGACCACCAGTTGGAATTTCTGGCTGGCGCCCTGCCCCACGAGGGCGACATAGGCGATGCGGGTCGCGAAGGCGCCGCGGATCCCCGTGATGGCCTGGTAGATGACATCGCTCACGCGGTGCGCCGCGTTGCGCAGCGCCGCGGCGGTGCCGACGAACCGCTGCCGGGCGATGCTCTGGCCGGTGAGGGTGTTGAGCAGGTTGAATTCCACCGCGAGCTGTCCGGGTGCCGCGCCAGGCACCACCCGACCGACGACCACGTAGTCGCTCCCGGCCGCCTTCCAGTCCGCGAACTTGACGTTCGCGGCATGCGTGGGCGTCCCCGGCATCTGGTTGCGTGCAAGGGCCGTGAAGCGGCCGCTGCCGACGAGATCGTGCTGGATGACACCGGCGACGTCCGTTCCGTCGGTCGGAGCCTCGGCGAAGGGGACGATCGCGATCGGCACGGGGTGGCTCACCCCCGAGGTGATCTGGATCTGCAGTTGCGCCCACGCGGCGGGGGGCGCGAGGCAGGCGGCCGTCGCCAGCGCCAGGAAGATCCGCAGCAGGAAAGCCATTCTCGGTGTGGATTTCATGGTGTCCAGGTCAGTTGGTCGGTTCGAAAGTGATGATGAGCTGGTGCGGGAACGCAATGTTATTGGGCGGCGGCGGCAACGGCGAGGCGTTGTAGACCGCAGTCTGAATGGACTGACGTACCGCGTCATCGCCATTGCACTGGCCGAGGCTCACCCCGGTCACCGCCCCACCCGGCACCAGGCTCACGTTGAGCACGCACTTGAGGCCGGGCTTCGCGGTCGGGGGCTTGATCCATGCATCCTGGATCCTCGACTTGATCTCGCTCGTCCAGCTCGCCAAGGCTCCGCTTGCGGCGGCAGCCTGCTCGTCCTCCTGAATGCTCTGCTGCAGCTCGGCGATCCGGGCGGCGCGCGCCGCCGCGGCGCGCTGCGCCGCCAGCTTCTTCTGCTCCGCGAGCTTCTTCTCCTCGGCCAGCTTGCGCTCCTGCGCGAGCTTCTTTTCCTTCGCGAGCTTGGCCGCCTCGGCCTTCTTGCGAGCCTCGGCCTGCTTCTTCGCCTCGGCCCGCTTCTCGGCCTGCGCCGCCTTCTTCGCGGCTGCGAGCTTCACCGCAGCCTTGGCCGCTGCCTCCTCCTGAGCCTGTTTCGCCTGCTCGCGGGCGAGGAGCTCCTGCTGCGCCGCTGCCTCGTGCTGGGCCTCTTCCCTGGCCGCCTGATCGCGCATGGCCTGCTCGGCGGGGGTGGGGAGCGGCGGCCCCTGCGCCGGCTGCGCGGGCGGAGGCGGAACCGTCTGCGGCGGCGTAACCTTGGGCGTGGGTGTCGGCGTGGGGGCTACGCCCTCGCCTTTGAGCGTCCGGGCGTCGACCACGGTCGCGTCGATGGACAGGGTCTTGGGCGGCGTCGGATGGTGGAAATGCCATATGCCGATCGCCAGAAGCGCGATGAGCGTGCCGTGCAGCAGCACGGACATCCCAATCGACAGCCACCGGTCGCGTGTGGGCTCGGACATCGGGTGCGCGAGTCCGTCAGCTTCCCGTGCGGGGCACTGGCTGCGGCAGCGGGTTGGTGACGAACCCGACCTTGTGCGCTCCCGCGCGCTGCAGGATGACCATGGCCTGCACGACCACTCCGTAGGCGACCGCGGTGTCGGCCTTGACCAACACGGCCCTCTGGGGATCGGCGCTCAGCGCCGCCGCGGCGCGCGCCTCGATGACGTCGGGGTCGGCGGGGGCCTGCGGGTTGCCGCCCACATTGATGTAGAGGCGCCCTTGCCGATCGACTGACAGCACGACGGGATCTTTGGCATTGCGCGCGCTCAGAGGTTCCGCGCCCGCCTTCGGCAGCTGGACCTTGACCCCCTCCGTGAGCAGCGGCGCCGTGATCATGAATATGATGAGCAGCACCAGCATCACGTCGATGTAGGGAACGACGTTGATCTCGCCCATCAGACGCCGGCCCCGCGAGACTTGAGCCATACGGGCCTCCTAACGAGCTCCGGCGGGGCCCGGCATCGCGCCCGTCGGCACGGGGCCGGCCCCTGCCGTCGTCATGGCGGCGGCGGACGGCGTCGCGTGCGTACCGCGTGTCGCGTGCCGCTGCAGGATGGTGGAAAACTCCTCCATGAAGGCATCGAAACGGACCTCCAGGCGGTTCACCTGATCGGCGAAGCGGTTGTAGGCGACCACGGCCGGAATGGCCGCGAACAGGCCGATGGCGGTCGTCACCAGCGCCTCGGAGATGCCGGGCGCCACCGACGCGAGCGTCGCCTGTTGCACGTCGCCGAGCGATGAGAATGCGGTCATGATGCCCCAGACCGTGCCGAAGAGGCCGACGTAGGGGCTGGTCGAGCCCACCGTGGCGAGTGTCGCCAGGCTGTGTTCCAGCCGGTCGATCTCTTTCAGCTGCGCGACACGCATCGCTCGCCGCGCACCCTCGAGCAGCTGGTCGGCGGGGATAGATCCCTGCTGCCGCTGGCGCGCGAACTCGCGGAAGCCGAATTCGAAGATGCTCGCCATCCCGGTCGCGCCGCCGTGCGACTCGATGGCGCGATAGAGCTGCGCGAGGTCGCCGCCCGACCAGAAGTTGTTCTCGAACTGGTCGGCCTCGCGCGCCGCGCGCCCGAGGAGCAGCCGCTTGCGGAAAATGATGGCCCAGGAAGTGAGCGAGGCGAGCAGCAGCAGCCCGATCACGATCTGCACCGGGATGCTCGCCTGGATCACCAGGCGGATGATGGAGAGTTGTCCGTTCATGATCTCAGACGGTCAGGTCAACACGTTCATCAGGGACTCGGGCAGCCTTCTCGGCTTCAACGTACGGGCATCGACACAGGCGACCCGTACCCCCGCGGTGAGGATCGGCAGCTCGCCGGGATCGCGGCCCCGGAAGATCGCCTGCTCGAACCGGATGGTCGCGGCCCGGTCGGCATGCGGCTCACAGGTGATGGTCAGCTCATCGTCCAGCCGCGCCGGACGGCGGTAATCGACGGTGAGGCTGGCGACCGTGAACACAATGCCGGCCTCCCGAGCCAGAGCATGCTGCGAGTAGCCGAGCGACCGCAGCCACTCCGTGCGCGCCCGCTCCAGGAAGCGCAGATAGTTCGCATAATAGACTATCCCGCCCCCGTCGGTATCCTCCCAGTATACACGGGCCGGCCACGAGAAGACGCTCGCCGTCCCGGTCCCGCCGCTCATCGACCGTCCTCGAAGAGCGACAGCGGGGTCGCGGCGCGCTCCGGCGGCTTCAGGCCGAAATGCAGGTACGAGGTGCGTGTCACCATGCGTCCGCGCGCCGTGCGCACGAGAAATCCCTGTTGGATGAGGAAGGGCTCGATCACGTCCTCGAGCGTGCCTCGCTCCTCGCCGATGGCCGCCGCGATGCTGTCTATGCCCACCGGGCCGCCGTCGAATCGCTCGATGATGGTGCTGAGGAGCTTGCGGTCCAGGGTGTCGAAGCCCTGCGGGTCGACCTCGAGCAGATCGAGCGCCGCCTCCGCGACCGCCTCGGCGATGCGCCCGTCAGCCTTCACCTGGGCATAGTCGCGCACCCGGCGCAGCAGCCTGTTGGCGATGCGCGGCGTCCCGCGCGAACGCTGCGCGATGCGCAGCGCCCCTTCCCCCTCGACCGCCACACCGAGGATGGCAGCGGACCGGCGCACGATGCGCTCGAGATCCTCCACCCCGTAGAACTCCAGGCGCTGCACGATGCCGAAGCGGTCGCGCAGCGGCGAAGTCAGCAGTCCCGCGCGGGTGGTCGCCCCGACCAGGGTGAAGGGCGGCAGGTTGAGCTTGATCGAGCGGGCCGCCGGACCCTCCCCGATCATGATGTCGAGCTGACAGTCCTCCATCGCGGGGTAGAGCACCTCCTCGACGACCGGCGAGAGCCGGTGGATCTCATCGACGAAGAGCACATCGCGCGGCTGCAGGTTGGTCAGGATGGCGGCGAGGTCGCCGGGACGCTCGAGCACGGGGCCGGAGGTCTGGCGCAGGCTGACGCCGAGCTCGGCGGCGATGATGTTGGCGAGAGTCGTCTTGCCGAGACCGGGCGGTCCGAAGATCAGCACGTGATCGAGCGCCTCGGCCCGCTGGCGCGCCGCGCTGATGAAGATGTCGAGCTGCGCCTTCACTTGCGGCTGGCCCACGTATTCCGCGAGGCGCCGCGGCCGGATGGCCTTATCGACGGCCTCATCGTCCCGCGTGGCCTCGGCGCCGATCATTCTTTCAGCTTGCAAGGTGGATCTACTCCGGCGCCGCGCCCTTCAGGGCGCGTCGGATCAACTCTTCGGTGGAATGTGTACCCGGACCCACCGCCTTCAGCAAGCGCGTCGCCTCCGCCGGCTTGTAGCCCAGGGCAACCAGCGCACCGAACGCCTCGGCCTCGGGACTGGCTCCGGCCGGTACCGCGCTCGCCGCGAGGCTGCCGCCCGCCTCCAGCCGGTCGCGCATCTCGACGACCAGGCGCTCGGCGGTCTTGCGGCCGATGCCCGGCACCTTGATGAGCGCGGCGACGTCCTGGCTCTGAACGCAGAGGGCGAACGCCTCGACACTGATGCCCGAGAGCAGCGCCAGCGCGATCTTGGGACCGACTCCCGAGACCTTGATGAGGCTGCGAAAGAGACGGCGCTCGTCCTCGGTGCCGAACCCATAGAGCACGTGAGCGTCCTCGCGCACCACCAGATGCGTCAGCAGCCGCACCTCCTCCCCGACCGCCGGCAGATGGAAGAACGTCGACATCGGCGCTTCGAGCTCGTAGCCGAGGCCGCCGGCCTCGACCAGAAGCTGTGGCGGAGCCTTCGCGAGGATGCGCCCCCGTACCGAGCCGATCATCGTGTCGCGGCTTTCGCCATCGGGGGCGGCGGCTGTGCGGCTGCGGAGCGCCTGGCGAGCTCCGCGAGCGCCCTCGAGTGCGCGTGGCAGACCGCCACGGCGAGGGCATCGGAGGCGTCGGGC
The DNA here is from genome assembly GCA_035713045.1 of Steroidobacteraceae bacterium. GTDB lineage: Bacteria > Pseudomonadota > Gammaproteobacteria > Steroidobacterales > Steroidobacteraceae > 13-2-20CM-66-19. The sequence goes on along the minus strand of DASTAC010000100.1, from coordinate 48,729 downwards.
GAAATGCGGCCCTCCAGCCCCAGCAGCGTGCGAATCATGTGCGCGACCTGAGCCTTGTCCGCCGCGCCCGAGCCCACCAGGGCGAGCTTGATGGCGCGCGGCGCGTACTCGAATACCGGCAGCCCCTTCGGGACGGCGCAGAGCGCCGCGCCCCGCGCCTGACCGAGCTTCAGCGCGCTGTCGACGTTCCTGTTGACGAACACCCGCTCGATGGCCACCTCCCCCGGACCATGCGCGGCAATGAGATCGCTCAGGCTCTCGAAGATGACCCGCAGCCGCTGCGCGAGCGGCTCCGCTGTCCCGTTGACCGTCACACACCCATGCGCCACATGCACCCAGTCCGCGCCGCGACGCTCGATGACCCCATACCCCGTCCGCCGCGAGCCCGGATCGAGGCCGAGGATGCGAGTGCCCGCGGCTTGCGGCAGCGGCGTCCGGGGAGCACCCGGATCAAATGCGCGCCAGGACCTCGTCCGATATCTCGACATTCGAGTACACGTTCCTCACATCATCCAGCTCTTCCAACCTCTCGAGCAGATGCACCATCCGCTCCGCCGGCTCCCCCGAGAGCAGCGTCGTCAAGGAGGCGCGCTCGGTCACCTCGGCGGCGGCCGGCACGAAGCCTCCGTCCGTCAGGATCGCACGCACCGTGTCGAACTCCATCGGATCGGCCAGGACCTCGATCGACTGATCGGCATGGGGCACGACATCCTCGGCCCCGGCCTCGAGCGCCGCGCGCATGAGCCGCTCCTCGTCGGTCCCCGGCGGATAGAACATGAGGCCGACGTGATTGAAGAGATAGCTCACCGAGCCCTCGGCGCCCAGATGGCCGCCGTGCTCGCTGAAGACCCGGCGCAGGTCCGCCCGGGTGCGGTTGCGGTCATTGGTGACGCACTCGATCAGCACGGCCGCCCCGCCGGGGCCGTAGCCTTCGTAGCGGACGGGCTGGGACGAGGGCGGCGGGGCACCCGGCCTGGCCGTAGTGTCGTCCGGGCGCTCGCCGCCTGAGGGCGTACCACTGGCCTTCCCTGGCGGCGGGGCACCCGGCCCGGACGTCGTGTCCGGGCGCTCGCCGCCTGAGGGCGTACCACTGGCCTTCCCTGGCGGCGGGGCACCCGGCCCGGACGTCGTGTCCGGGCGCTCGCCGCCTGCGGCGGCTCGCCCTTTCACGTGCTGGATGTTCGCCCATTTGATATGCCTGACCATGCGCTCGCGCGATCTTTCGGCGCCGGCTTCCGCGGCGGTGCTGCTACGGCGCCGCCCGGGGAAACCGCCGGTTATCATAGCCGCAAAAGCGGCCATTCAGGCACAAATGGAAACCCGGCAACTCTGCCCGCCCGAGCTGATCGACTCGATCGCCACCACCCGGCGCGGGATCGAGGAGCTGGCCGCGCTCGCACCCGGGACGCTGGCCGCGGCTGCGGAGGCGGCGGAGCTGCTGGGCGCGCTCACGTCCGATCCCGACCTCGCGAATGCCGTGCTGCTGAAAGCGGCAATCGCCGCGGCCGGCCCAGCGGCCTCCGCTGAAGCCGGCCCCGAGCCCCGCCGTGCTGCGGAGCGGCTCGCCGCCGCGGCGGGGCGGGCCGCAGCCGATACGGCGGTCGCCCTGCTCAAGCTCGGGGATCTCGGGCTGCCGCGCCACTGGTCCCCGGCGCAGGGGCTGGATGCGCGCCAGGCGGAGACGCTGCGCAAGATGCTCCTCGCGGTCGTCAGCGATCCACGGCTCATCCTCGCCCGGCTCGCAGAGCAGCTGGTGGCCCTTCGCCATGCGAGGGACCTTCCGCTCGACGCTGCGGGAAATGCCGAGCGCGAGCGCCTGGCGGCGGAGACCCGGGCCGTCTTCGCGCCGCTTGCGAGCCGCCTCGGAGTCTGGCAGCTCAAATGGGAGCTCGAGGACCTGGCGTTCCGGTATCTCGAGCCCGAGGAGTACCGGCGGATCGCCGGCGCGCTGAACGAGCGTCGCGCCGATCGCGAGCGCTACATCGAGGAGCTCTGCGAGCGGCTGCGCACGGAGCTGCAGGCCGCCGGCGTGCGGGCCGAGGTCAACGGGCGGCCGAAGCACATGTACAGCATCTACCGGAAGATGCAGCGCAAGCAGCTGGCCTTCGATCAGCTCTTCGACGTCAGGGCGGTGCGGATCATCGTCGAGACGATCCGCGACTGCTATGCGGCGCTCGGCGTGGTGCACGGCCTCTGGACCTACATCCCGGGGGAGTTCGACGACTACATCGCCACGCCCAAGGGCAACTTCTATCGATCCATCCATACGGCCGTCATCGGGCCGCAGGGCAAGAGCGTGGAAGTGCAGATCCGCACCCGGGAGATGCACGAGCACGCCGAGCTCGGCGTCGCCGCGCATTGGACCTACAAGGAGGGCGTGGCGCCCGATACGCAGTATCAGCGCAAGATCGAGTGGGTGCGTCGGCTCCTCGAGCCCTCGGCGCCGGAAGGGGGCCATGCCGAGAGCGGCGCGGAATCGGACCGGGAGTTCCTCGAGCAGGTGAGCTCTGAGCTCTTCGAGGACCGCGTCTATGCGTTGACGCCGAAAGGCGAAGTGGTCGATCTGCCCCGCGGCGCCACGCCGCTCGACTTCGCCTACAGCGTCCATACCTCACTGGGCCATCGCTGCCGGGGCGCCAAGGTGAATGGCCGCATCGTGCCGCTCACGTATGCGCTCTCCAACGGCGAGATCGTCGACATCATCACGGGCAAGCAGGACGCGCCGAGCCGCGACTGGCTCGCGCCCGAGGAAGGCTTTCTGGTCTCCCCCCGCAACCGGGGGAAGGTCCGCGCCTGGTTTCGCAAGCACGATGCGGCTGCCGCGCCGCTCGCGCACGAGCCGGGGGGCACCGAGGCCGCCGGCACAGCGCCGCAGCCGGGGCCAGTACCGCTGACCGTCCATGGTGGCAGGGCACCCGGCCCGCGCGTCCCGCGCGGGCGCTCGGCGCTTCGCGCCTCGCCCGTCGAGGTCGAGGGAGTGGGAGACCTGCCGACCACCCTCGCCCGCTGCTGCGCGCCGCTGCCACCGCAGCCGATCACGGGCTATGTGACCGTGGGACGCGGAGTGACCATCCATCGCAGCAACTGCCCCAGCCTCGCGCGCATGCGCGAAGTCAGGCCAGAGCGCGCGCTGCAGGTCGAGTGGAGCTCGGCGCAGGACAGGACGCTGACCGCGGAGATCGCGATCACGGCCTACGACCGGCGCGGACTCGTGCGGGACCTCACGGACGTGCTCGCGCTCGAGCGCCTCAGCATCGAGGCCATGACCACGGTCACGGACCGCAAGACCGGCACCGCGCACGTCCGGGTAACCGTTCCCGTGAGCAGTCTGGACCAGCTCGCGCGCGTGCTGCACCGCCTCGGCGGCGTGCCGAACGTGATCCAGGCCCGCCGGGCAGGCTAGCGCTCAGCGGTTGATCGAGTCGATGGCCCGCTTGTCTGCGGCGAGCGCGGCCTCGTGCACGGCCTCCGACAGCGTCGGATGCGCGTGAATGGTGCGCTGCAGGTCCTCGGTGCTCGCGGAGTACTCCATCGCCAGCACCGCCTCGGCGATGAGCTCGCCCGCGAGCGGACCGATGATGTGCACGCCGAGGATCTCATCGTCATCCTGGGCCGCGACGATCTTGGCGAAGCCCTGCGCCTGCTCCATGGCGCGTGCGCGGCCGCTCGCCAGGAAAGGGAAGACACCAACCTTGTAGGCACGGCCGCTCGCCTTCACCTGCTCCTCGGTCTGACCGACCCAGGCGATCTCCGGGGCGGTGTAGATCACCGAAGGAACCGTCTTGTAGTTGACCTCGCCGAAGCGGCCGGCGATCACATCGGCCACCATGACTCCCTCCTCCTTGCCCTTGTGTGCCAGCATGGGGCCGCGCACGCAGTCCCCAACGGCCCAGACGCCTTCGGCTCCCGTGCGGCATTGGTGGTCAACCTTGATGAAGCCGCGCTCGTCCAACTCGACGCCGGTTCCCGCGGCGAGGAGATCACGCGTGTAGGGCCGGCGGCCGACGGCCACGAAGAGCTTGTCGACCGTCAGTGTCTGCTCGCCCTTGGAGTCGGTATAGGCGACCTCCACCGCGCCCGCCGTGACGCGGGCGCCGGTGACCTTGGCACCAAGACGGATGTCGAGCCCCAGCTTCTTGAAGTGCCGCGCCGCTTCCTTGGCCAACTGCTGATCAGCGCTCGCCAGGAGCTCCGGCAGCGCCTCGAGCACCGTCACCTCGCTCCCGAGCCGGCGCCAGACGCTGCCGAGCTCCAAGCCGATGATTCCGGCGCCGATGATCGCGAGACGCTTGGGCACCGCGTCGAAATCGAGGGCACCCCACGAATCGACGATGTGCGGCGCCTGAAACGGGGCGGACTTCAGCTCGATGGGGGCGGAGCCCGAGGCGAGGATCACGTGCTTCGCGGTCAGCTCCCGGCGGGTACCGTCGGGCGCGGTGAACTCGACCTTGCGGCCCGGCAGCAGCCTGCCGTGTCCCTGCAACGGCGTGACCCCGGCGGCCTTGAAGAGCGCGAGGATACCCTGTGTCATGGTCTTGACGATGCCCGCCTTGCGCTTCTGCAGCTGCGCGACATCGACGCTGACAGCGCCCGTGCGGATGCCATGGACCGCGAACTCCTCCTGTGCCCGGTGATACAGCTCGGTCGACTCGAGCAGCGCCTTGGAGGGAATGCAGCCCGCATTGAGGCAAGTGCCGCCGAAGGACATCGTCCCGTCGCGGTTCTTCCACTCATCGATGCAGGCAACGCGCAGCTTGTTCTGCGCGGCGCGGATCGCGGCGGGGTAGCCGGCCGGGCCGCCGCCGATGACGACGACGTCGAAAGAATCTGCCATGGTCTCAAATCCCCAGAAGCATGCGGCCCGGATCCTCGAGACAGTCCTTGACCGTCACGAGGAACTGCACGGCCTCGCGGCCGTCGATGATCCGGTGATCGTAGGTGATGGCGATGTACATCATGGGGCGGATGGCGATCTCGCCACCGACCACCATCGGGCGCTCCTGGATCTTGTGCATCCCCAGGATGGCGCTCTGCGGCGCATTGACGATCGGCGTCGACATCAGCGAGCCGAACACGCCGCCGTTGGTGATGGTGAAGGTGCCGCCCGTCAGGTCCTCGATGGCCAGACCGCCCGTGCGTGCCTTCTTCGCGTACTCCCCGATCTCCTTCTCGATGGCCGCGAAACTCTTGACGTCGGCGTCCCTGACGATGGGCACCACGAGTCCCCGCTCCGTCGAGACGGCGACCCCGATGTCGTAAAACTCGTGGTAGACGATGTCGGCGCCGTCGACCGATGCGTTGATGACCGGAAATTTCTTCAGCGCCTCGATGGACGCCTTGACGAAGAACGACATGAAACCGAGCTTCACGCCGTGCTCCTTCTCGAACCGGTCCTTGTGCCGGGCGCGCAGCTCCTGGACCGCGGTGAGGTCCACCTCGTTGAATGAAGTCAGGAGCGCCTGCGTCGACTGCGCCTCCACCAGGCGTTGAGCGATGCGTTGCCGAAGCCGCGTCATCGGAACCCGATGCTCGCCGCGGGCGCTCGCCGGCAGCAGCGGCGCCGCCGGCGCCCGCGCCGGGACGGGCGCCGCGGCGGGAGCGGCAGGCGCGACGGCGGGAGCCGCGCCGGAATTCCTGCCGAGAAAGTCCACGACGTCGGACTTCGTCAGCCGGCCATCGCGGCCGCTCGCCGGGATGGCGGCGGCATCGAGCCGGTTCTCCTCGACGAGCCGGCGCACGGAGGGGCTCAGCTTCTCCTTGCCCGCTTCGGTGCTGGTCGCCCTGAGCTCCTCCGCCGGCGCGGCGCGAAGAGCGGCCGTGCGCTCGGCGCTTCGCGCCTCGCCATCATCGAGCAGCGCCAGCAGCTGCCCGGCAGTCACGACCGCGCCCGTCTGCACCTTCAGCTCCCGCACCACGCCGTTCACCGGCGCCGGGACTTCGAGCACCACCTTGTCGGTCTCGAGGTCCGCGAGGTTCTCATCGCGCCTGACGGCATCGCCCGGCTTCTTGTGCCAGGCGACGAGTGTCGCATCGGTGATGGATTCGGGCAGCTGGGGGACTTTGATCTCGGTGGTCATGAGCTCTTCTTTCGGAGCGAAGTCGCGGGTGCCTTCCGGGTGCCCGCGGCGGAGGCGGCGCCATGGGTGAGCCGCGTCGTCTCTCTGGCAGAGTCCTCCGTGGTCGCGGAGTGCAGCGCGGCTGAGATGAGCGACTGCTGCTCGGCCTCGTGGATCTTGCCGATGCCGGTGGCGGGTGCCGCGGCTGGGGCGCGGCCGGCGTAGAGCACGACGCCGCGCTGACCGAGCGGCTCCTGCAGCCGGTGACGGATCTGGTACCAGGCGCCCTGGTTCTGCGGCTCTTCCTGACACCACACCACTTCGCGCAAATTGGGATAGCCCGCGAGCGCCGCCTCGTACTCCTCCGTCGGGAATGGATAGAGCTGCTCGATGCGCACGAGCGCAACGTCGCGGATACCGTCCTTGCGCCGGGCCTTCAGCAGGTCGAAGTACACCTTGCCGCTGCAGAAGACCACGCGGCGCACGCCCTCTGCGGGCAGATCGTCGCTCTCGCCAATGACGCGGGCAAAGCCGCCGCGGGTCAGATCCTGCAGGCTTGAGACCGACAGGTCGTGGCGCAACAGGCTCTTCGGGGTCATGACGATGAGCGGCTTGCGGAACGACTGCAGCATCTGCCGGCGCAGCATGTGGAACATCTGCGCGGGAGTCGAGGGCACGCAGACCTGCATGTTGGACTCGGCGCAGAGCTGCAGATATCGCTCCAGACGAGCGGAGGAATGCTCGGGCCCCGCCCCCTCGTACCCGTGGGGCAGGAAGAGCACGAGCCCGCAATAGCGCTCCCACTTCGCCTCGCCCGAGCTGATGAACTGATCGATGATCACCTGAGCGCCGTTCGCGAAATCGCCGTACTGGCCCTCCCAGATCGTGAGGCAATTGGGCTCGGTGGTCGAGTAGCCGTACTCGAAGCCCATCACCGCCTCCTCCGAGAGCACCGAGTCGATGATCTCGACCCGCTGCTGCGGGTTGGCGACGTGCTGCAACGGGACGTAGACCCGCGTCGAGCCCTGATCGTGCAGCACCGCGTGGCGGTGAAAGAAGGTGCCCCGCCCGCTGTCCTGTCCGCTGATGCGCACGGAGAACCCGTCCTCGACCAACGAAGCGTAGGCGAGCGTCTCCGCGCAGCCCCAATCGAGCAGCGTCTCGCCGGAGAGCATCCTCTTGCGGTTGGCCATGACATTGGCCACGCGCGGGTGCAAAGTCAGGTCGGACGGCAGCTGCATCAGCCGTTCGCCGAGAGAATCCAGGCGGCGCTTCTCGACGCCCGTCGTCACCCTCTCGGTCCAGTCGGCCTGCGAATAGCGCGTCCAATCGACGGTGAACTTGTTGCCGATCATGCCGAGTGCTGCGCGGGCTTGCGGCCGGCCCTCGTCGAGACCGTTGCGATACTGCTCCGGCATGGCATCGGCCTGCGCCTGCGGTATGACTCCCTCGGCCACCAGCCTGTCGGCATAGAGCTGGCGCGTCGTCGGATGCTGGCGAATGACCCGATACATCGTGGGCTGGGTGGCCGCCGGCTCGTCCGCCTCGTTGTGGCCGTGGCGGCGATAGCAGACGAGGTCGATCACCACATCCTTGTGGAATCGCATCCGGTACTCGAGCGCAAGACGCGTGGCGAGCACGGCCGCTTCCGGATCGTCGGCATTGACGTGGAAGATGGGCGCCTCCAGCATCTTCGCAACATCGCTGCAGTAGAGCGTCGAGCGGGCGTCGCTCGGCTCCGACGTCGTGAAACCCACCTGATTGTTGATGATGATGTGGACCGTGCCGCCGGTGTAATAGCCGCGGGCCTGGGACAGTTGCAGCGTCTCCATCACCACACCCTGGCCCGCAAACGCCGCATCCCCATGAATGAGGAGCGGCAGCACGCGATCGCCCTCGGTGTCCCCGCGCCGCTCCTGGCGCGCGCGCACCGAGCCCTCGACCACGGGATTGACGACCTCGAGGTGCGAGGGATTGAACGCGAGCACCGCGTGGACGTTGCCGGCGGGTGTCTTCAGATCGGCCGAGAAGCCCTTGTGGTACTTCACATCCCCCGAGCCCTTCAGGTGGCTCAGGTCATAAGCGCCCTCGAACTCCGAGAAGAGCGTCGCCGGTGACTTGCCGAGGAGATTGACGAGCACGTTGAGGCGCCCGCGGTGCGCCATGCCGATCACGACCTCTTCGATCTTCGCCGCCCCGCAGCGCTGGATGAGGTCATCGAGGAGCGGCACGAGCGTGTCGCCGCCCTCGAGCGAGAAGCGCTTCTGGCCGACGAAGCGGGTGTGCAGATAGCGCTCGAGTCCTTCCGCGGCGGTGAGCTGCCAGAGAATGTTGCGCTTCTCCTCCGCGGGGAAGCGGTGCTGGAGCCTGCCCTCCTGGAAGCGATCCTGCAGCCACAGGCGCTCGTGCGAGTCCGACACGTGCGCGAACTCGGCCCCGATCGGGCCGGCATAGATGAATTCGAGCTGCTTCAGGATCTCCCGCAGCTTCATCCGCGGCGGCACCGCCGGGGTGCGGGTGGCGGTGAAGAACTCGGCATCGAGATCCCCCGAGCCGAGCCCGAAGTACTCGAGATCCAGCACCGGCGGACGCGCTCGCCGCATGAGCCCGAGCGGATCGAGCCTGGCCAGCAGGTGGCCGCGATTGGTCCAGATCTGGATGAGCCGCGAGACCGCCGCCTGCTTGGCGTTGACGGCATCCTCGGCCGCCCTCGACGCCGCCGGCGCCTGCGGCCACTCGCGCGCGGCGCGGGGCTGGCGCGCTCGCTCGGCGAGCGCTGCCTCGATCGGCCCCTGCGGCCGCTCCGCACCCTTGGGCCCCGGCAGGCCCTCGAAGTAGCGTCGCCAGCTTTCCTCTACGCTCGCCGGATCGCGAAGGTATTGCTCGTAGAGGGCATCGAGAAAGGCGGCGTTGCCGCCGAAAAGAGGTGTAGGTTCGAGCATGGGGAGGCGTGACAGCGAGGCGCTAGTCTAGCGGAAACGCGCTCGCGAGGAAATTGAAAACCCGGCGGCGGCCATTGAATCCAAAGCAATTAAGGATTCATCAGAGCCATCCGAGCAGATGCAGCTCGTAAGCGATCAGCGCCGCATAGCCGGCGAGCACGCCGTACAGGATGAGCGCGACCGGCATGCGACCGAAGGCCTTGACACGCGAGAGCAGCGTGAGTACCACCACGCCGATGCCCGTCAGACCGACCTTCACCCCGGCGAAGAGCGCGCCCGAGCCGCCGATGATCGGCGCGAGCAATGGATTGAGCTCGTAGGCACCGTGACTGATGAGCACCACCGTCAGGACCGCATCGCTCGCGCAGAGCACGAGAATGAGCGTCGCAACCGCAAGCCACCAGGGGTGATACCAGTCGATGGCGCCGATCGCGCGCTCGCCCTCGCGCCGCGGCCCGCGCCGGCGCGGATTGAAGCTGCCATACAGGAGCGCTCGAACCACGCGCGTGCGCCGGTCAGGTCCGCGCCGCCGCTCCGCTGCCCCGGCAGGTACGGCGACGCGGCCGCGGCGATTGAAGGGAATGGGCACTGTCTTATTCTTCTGCGTGGGCGGTGTCCTGTTGCGCCGATTGTAACGGCGAAGCCCTCGATCTGCCCGGCAGCGGAGCGTGACGGCGTTCACAGCCTGTCCGGAACCGCCTCCCGCGCCGTTCGTTGAGGGCGTTATGACACCGGTCATCGTGGCATTGTTCGACGATTACGGCATCGCGGACCGCGTCCGCACGGAGCTGGTGGCGGGAGGTTTCCCCACCGACCGGGTGGAGCTGACCTCTCTCGCCGAGACCGGGCAGGCCGATACGGAGCCGGGCGACGCCTTCGCCGCGCGGATCGCAAATTATTTCCACACCTTGCTCGATCAGAGCGAAGAGGCTCACGGGAGCGCCGATGCGATCGCGCAGCAGGTCCGCCGCGGCAACTCGGCGATCGCGGTGCACCCGCGCTTCGAGCACGAGATCGACAGCGCGCGCCAGATCCTCCACCGCAATCATCCGGTCGCGGTGGAGGAGATCCTCCAGTAGCTTCCTAATGCCGCGCCGGGGCGGCGGCATCGTGCGCACGACGGCCGGTCTCCAGGAAGACCTTCATGCGCATGAGGTCGTCGTTGATCTCCGACTTCGGATCGGTGCCGAAGAGTCGCGCGACCGCGTGGCCCAGCGCGCCCCCGAGCGGCGTGTAGTTCATGGTCACGACGATGCGCGTTCCGGTTTCCGTCGGCTCGAACCGCAACAGGCCCGAATGATCCACCGCAGAGCCCCGCAGCGTCCGCCAGCCAATGAGCCTGTCGGGCTCGAACCGGGTGGTCACCGCTTCCCAGGAAATCGTGCGTCCCGCCGGGCCGTCCACCACCCACCGCGAGGTGCCGTCTCCCATCACGTGAACCTCTCGCACGTGTGTCATGAGCTCGGGGAGCCGCTCGAGGTCGGAGAACGTCGCGAACACCTGCTCGACGGGAGCCGCGACATCGATGCACTTCTGCAGCTCCACCGAGGGACGGCGCACGCCGACCAACCGGTCGATCGGCATGTTGACGCTGCTGCGCGCGACGAGCGCCGCGCCTGCGAGTCCGCCGAGCAGCCCCAGTGCGCTGCGCTTGCCCGCGAGCGCGTTGAGAAGGAGCGCGCCGCCTGCCGCGCCCATGATCACGCGCACGCCGGGCGACCAGTGCTCCCGCCACGGGCCGTAGCGCCGCTCGCGCGCCCTGCCCCCGCCCTGCAATGCGGAGATCCCGGCTGCGCTCTCGTATACGGCAAGCCGGTCCTCGACGTCGGCGACGCCACGGACGGACCACACGGTCCGCAGGAGACGAACGTACTCACGCTCGAGCACTGCGCCGCTCAGGGTCACCCTGCCTGATTGCGCCGCGACCTCGATCGCGCCGGGGTGAGACACGGCCCAGCCGAGCTGCGCGCGTACCCGCTCGCAGAGGATCTCATCGGGCACCTCCTCGTGCGTGAAGCGGGCGCGGACCTCGTGAGCCAGCCCCCGTGCGCGGTTGCGCAGGTCGCGCGAGGCTACGGTGGTCGCATCATCCAGGCGACCAACGCCGCTGGCCACCCGATCGCGCATCACGGCACGGCGGCGGCGGCCATGATCGGGATCGAGAAGGTACATGGAGAGGGCGCCGGCAGCGGCGGCACCGAGGAAGAGACGAGCAGCCATGGCTCCTCCCGCAAGACGTGGCCCGTGGGGCCCGGCCCGAAGCAAGCTGCGCGCCTGCTATTCCCGCCGCTAGCCGCAGGGCCAGGCGCACCTGTGTGCCTGTGGTTCGCGGTTGCCGCCGCGCACTTGGCGGGCAGCTATGCGCTGGCCGATGCGCGCACCGACGCACTATCACCAGGTGACGGTGACAGCCCGCCGGATGCTTGCGGCTGGAAGCGTCACAGCGGCGGTGGAATCCTGCGCGTCCCACTGCCAGTCAGCCGCGCGGCTGCCGTTGACGGTGATCGTGGCCGGCCGACGCTCAGTGTGAATGCGCACCCGGTAGCGCCTCATCTTTTTCTGTCCGGCAAAGGAGCCTGTCGTCGGGCCAATGACCAGCCGATGCCTGTCCCCGGAACTGCTATACGTCATCGGGGTCAAGGCGTAGTCGCCGTGCCGGTAATCGAGGGAAATGCCATCGTCCTCATAGAGGTCGAAGCGGCCCTCGCCGTCGCCGTAGACGTTGACCGTCAGCTTGCCGCGGACCGGACGCACTTGATCGCGAGCCATCGCCTGCTCCGGGATGATCGCGCCCTGGCGCACGAAGACCGGCGTCGCATCCACCGCGTAATGGGCGGTGAAGGTCGTGCCGCCGCGATAGCGCTTCCCCGTGAAGAAGTCCATCCAGTCCCCGGGCGGCAGGTACACCTCGCGCTCGCCGCCGGCCTGCAGCACCGGCGCCACCAGCATCTCGTCCCCGAAGTAGTACTCGTGGAAGTGCCTGTAGGCCGCGCCGAGATCCGGCCACTCGAGGTAAAGCGGACGCAGCAGCGGCAGGGCGAGCTCGTGCGCCTGCCAGCTGTAGGTATAAAGATAGGGAACGAGCCGGGTGCGCAGCCTGAAATACCTGCGCATGAGCGCCACGCCCTTCGGCCCGTACACCCAGGGCATGCGCACGTTGCCCTCGAGCGGGTTCTCGTGCGCGCTGTGCATGCGCAGGATGGGGCTGAAGGCGCCGAACTCGATCCAGCGCGCGTACAGGTCGAATGGGATCTTCGCCCCGTGAAAGCCGCCGATGTCGTTGCTGATGTAAGGCACGAGCACGTTGCCGCCGCGGGCGGTGTAGGCGACTTCGTAAGCCAGCACCCGCCACTGCGAGTACGTGTCACCGGTGAAGAATCCGGGATAGCGCTCGCTGCCCCAGCCGCCATAGCGGCTGAGGATGAAGGCACGCTTGCCGGTCTGACGCTGCGCGGCATCGTAGAACACCTCGTTGGTCCAGAGCTGCGGGTCGAGACCCGGCATGCGTGCCGCGCCGCCGCCGCCGTCGACCCACCAGAAGTCGACTCCCTCGCGCAGGAGGGGCGCATGCAGGTCGCTCATGGAAATCCGCGCTTCCCTGCGATCGGCGAGATTCAGGAAGATGCGCGGCGGCGGCGGCACGTTGCGCAGCGCGACCGGCCCGAGGACGATGCCGCCGATTCCTCCGGGCGGCGGCGGCGGCGCAGGCTCGACGCGCAGCGCGATGACGTTGCGCCGCCCCGGTCGAAGATCGCGGGTGAGATCGGCATAGGTCAGCCGGCGCGGCCACGGCACGCGGCTGTGCGGCACGTGCCGCCCGTTGACGAAGAGCCGGTAGGCGGTCGCGACCTGGCCGAGATAAAGATACACGTGCCGCGGGAGTCTCGCCGGCAGGCGCAAGGAGGCGCGGTACCAGCCGACTCCCTGATAGCCGGGATATCCCTGCTTCTGCCACGGCGCATCGGTCCGGATCGGCCGCCAGCGGGCATCGTCGTAGCCGCCGGCGAACCAGCGGCGCTCGAGACCCACATCGTGCGGATCGGGCGAGAACTTCCACATCCCGGCGAGACTCAGGTCGAACGACGGCTTCGGCGGCATCGAGCGGCCGAGCGCATGCAACACCTCGGGCGCGTGGCTGTCGGCATACGAAAGGATGCTCTCGCGGGTGTTGGCGTAGCCCGGATGATCGTTGAGGGAGAGCTTCAGATGCCGCGCGTGCAGCCAGCCGATGAGCCGGCGCGGATGCGGGATGAGCGGGCTCCAGTCGTAGCCGCCCTGCCAGCCGTAGTTGTGCCAGGCGAAATCGAGCACCAGGCCCGAGAGCGGAATGCCGTCGTGCGACAGCCGCGATATCTCGCGCTCCAGATGCGCCTCGCCGTAGCGGCGCCAGGCCGGCGAGCGCGTTGCGGGAGTCCCCGGCAAGTACTCGAAGTTGAGATCCGTCACCCAGGGGCCGAGCGCATAGCGGGGGATCATCGGCACGCGCCCGCAGAGCTCGGCGTACTCCGCGAGAGGCTTGCGGTAGTCGCGGCCGTAGGTGAAGAGATACCAGTCATCCCCGGGGGGGGCCGGGCGCGGCTCGATCCAGGAGTGATGGGCGTTCCAGACCGGGGAGGCGCTGTCGTCCAGGAAGGCATACCCGCTCTTGCTGAGCAGGCCGGGCGTCGCCGGCCGCAGCCGCACGTTGATGCCGGGGATGAGGTCGTGGATCGGGCTGCCGAGATCATCGCCGGGCGGCGGCAGCGTCGCAGCGCTGATGTTGTCGAGCGAGTACGTGAGGCCGCCGAGGTTCCCGGGATCGGTCTGTCCGGGCCGCCACTGACGGCGCCCTCCGGCCGGATCACGCCAGCTCACGGAGAGATCGGCGGCCGTGAAGACGCCCCCCTCCGGGCGGTACCGCAGCGTCATGGCGGAGCTTTGCAGCACGAGCCAGCCGCCGGCGTGTGTCGTCGTCACGCGCACCGCCGGCCAGATCCTCTTCTGCACGACGACGCTCGGGGCATCGACGAACTTGCCGCCCGGTGAATATTCCATGCGCACCAGCGACGGTGTCAGGAACTCGAACCGGGCGTCCTGGGCGACGATCGCGGTCGTCGCCTTCGCCTGCGGGAGGAAGGCGAGGAGCGCCGCGGCGGCGCTTACGGTATGGAGAGTCCTCATGCTCCTGGATGACGGCTGAGCCCGCGAAATCCGCTACTCTCCGGCAGGATGCGGAATCGAGTATCCGTCGGTCAATGTGTCGAGGAAGGCGATGACCTCGCGGATCTGAACGCGGGTGAGCGCGGGCGGATCGCCCCGGTGACGATCGAGCGGCGCGTCCACGGTATCCACGTTGGCCCGATACTGCGGCGGAACGTCGTCGTATTTCACCACCTGGCCGGCCGCGTTGCGCGGATAGAAGCGGCCCGGGTGGATGTCACGATTCGCGTAGAAATCGATCACCTGCTCCAGACTGTGGAAGACGCCGTTGTGGAAGAACACGCGCCGCAGCGCGACGTTCCTCAGCGTCGGCGTCAGGAACATGCCGCAGTACTGCGTCTGCCTGCGCATGTCGGTGCGGTATGGCCCGCAGATCCCGAGATCGTAATAATTGGGGTCGCGGTTGGCGGGGATGGCGGGATTGCGCGGCACGCCGAGCGCCTCGAACTGATGATCGGTGAGGAGCGGCGGCCGGCCGCTCGCGGTCGGCTGGTCGAGATGGCAGGCGGCGCAGTTGCCCTTGGCCGGATCGTTGAAGAGGAGATAGCCGGCGAGCTCCCCGCGGGTGAAGCGAGCCCTGCCCTGCAGCCACGCGTCGTACTTGCTGCTGAAAGGATGGAAGGAGCGATCCTCGATCTCGTAACGTCCGATCGCGAACATCGCCTCATCGACCGCCATCCGCGGATCGTCAAACACGCCCGGGCCGAAGAGCCGCTCGAACTGCGCCGCGTACGGTCCGCAGGCCAGCTTGCGAGCCACCTCCTCGACGCTGCCGCCGTCCATCTCGGCGGGGTTGAAGAGCGGCCCGTCCACCTGCTGCTCGAGGGTATCGGCGCGCCCGTCCCAGAAGAGCCCGCCCTGCGGCACGAAGTTGGCGGCAGCCGCCTGGGGGGTCTGCGCCGTCTTCAGCACCCGAACGTGGCCCGCAGCCGCCCGCACCTGGCGGGAAATCGGTACGGGAACGTCGTTGCCGGTCTCGATGTCCGGGCCGATCGTGAACGGCGGTTGGCGGTAGAGGTAGCGCAGCGACGGCACCGCCCGAAATCCCGGCGTGCTCATGCGAGGGCCGCCCATCATCACCGGCGATCCGCCGACGGGCCCGTACGCGAAGGCGGGATTGTGGCAGCTCGCGCAGGACATCCGTCCGGAGGCCGACAGGCGCTCGTCATAGAAGAGCCGCTTGCCGAGCTGCGCCATCGCGGAAAGCGGCGCGTCGGCTGGAACGCGCAGCCTCACGGGACGAGGGTTCTCGCCGAGCGCGAGCCAGAATGCCTCGCGCGGCGCCCTCGCCCACATGGAGAGCGGCACCGGCGACCAGGAGATCAAGGCGGCCATCGCGAGGAGCACGGCTCCCGCCAGCGCGCCGGCGATCGCGGATGCTCGTGCTGCAGTCTTGCGCGCCAGCCTTGGACTCCTTCTTCAGAGGCGCGCCAGCATATCACCGCGCCCCCGAGCCTCCTCTCGCGCCGTGTTACGTGCCGATGACTTGCCTGCGCGGCATCGCTTCGTCGCTGCGGAAATGCTGCTTGCCGCAGATCGTGAACCCATCGCTCCTCCTCGGGTACTCGGACGGGCGCCCGTCGGGCATCATCGTCAGCCCGGACCGCTGGCTCGAGCCGCGGCAGGACCGATACGGAGGTAACGTGGAACTGAAGCAACTGGCCGCCGTCGTCGCGGCATTCTCACTCACCAGCGGCGCGGCGCTCGCCGCCTCGCACAAAAGCGGTCACGCCGGGAAGGCCGCCGAAGCCGGAGCGGGTCCCGCGGGCATCTTCACGCCGCGCAGCGTCAAGAGCACCGGCACCGTGACCGTCGAAGGGCACAGGATCGCCTACGAGGCGGTGGCCGGCACCATCATCGTGCACCCCAAGGGCTGGGACGATGCCGCGAAACCGCAGGGCACGAAGGATCAGATCGGCACGGCCAGCGGTCCGCCGGTCGCCTCCATGTTCTATGTCGCCTACTTCGAGCGGGGCGTCGATCCGCGTACGCGCCCGGTGACTTTCCTCTACAACGGCGGCCCCGGCTCCTCGACCATCTGGCTGCACATGGGTGCCTTCGGGCCGCAGCGCGTCGTCACGAAGAACGACACGCACACGCCTCCGGCACCCTACCGCATCGTCAACAACGCCTACAGCCTGCTCGACGCCTCCGACCTCGTCTTCATCGATGCGCCGGGAACGGGCTACAGCCGCATCGAAGGCAAGGGCAAGGACAAGGCGTTCTATGGGGTCGATCCGGACGCCCACGCGTTCTCCTCCTTCATCATGCAGTTCCTGTCGAAATACGGCCGCTGGAACTCACCGAAGTATCTGCTCGGAGAGAGCTACGGCACGCCCCGCTCCGCGGTGCTGATCAACGACCTCGAGACCAAGGACGACATCGACTTCAACGGCGTCATGCTGCTCTCGCAGATCCTCAACTTCGACCTGAGCGCGGACGATCCGCAATACAACCCGGGCGTGGAGCTGCCGTATGAGCTCGAGCTGCCGACCTTCGCGGCCACCGCCTGGTTCCATCACAAGCTGCCCTCGCAGCCGGCCGACCTCGAGAGCTTCCTGCAGCAGGTCGAGCAGTTCGCCATGGGCCCGTACGCCCAGGCGCTCGCCGCGGGCTCGACCCTGCCCAAGGATCAGTTCGATGCCATCGCCGCCCAGCTCCACGCGTACTCGGGGCTGCCCCTCTCCTACATCGAGCGGGCCGACCTGCGGGTCAGCGGCCTCGAGTTCGAGCACGAGCTGCAGAACGGCTCCGATCTGACCACGGGCCGGCTCGATACGCGCTTCTCCGGCCCTTCGATGGACCCGCTCGACCGGGAGGCCCAGTACGATCCGCAGTCCGCAGCGATCAGCTCCGCGTACGTCTCGGCGTTCAACGACTACGCGCAGCGCGACCTGCACTACAGGACGGATGAGGCTTACCTTCCGGAGATCAACATCCCGGACTGGCAGTTCTGGCATCAGACCCCGGGCACCTCCTCGCCCCAGCAGCTCACGACCAACGTGATGCCGGACCTGGCATCAGCCATGAAGTACGATCCTCTGCTGAAGATCTCGCTGAACGGCGGCTACTTCGACCTGGCGACGCCTTTCTACGAGGGCATTTACGAGATGCACCACCTGCCGATGCCGAACCGGCTGCAGGCGAACATCGAGTACCACTACTACCAGTCGGGGCACATGATCTACGCCAACGAGCAGGCATTGAAGCAGCTGCACGACAATCTCGCGGCGTTCATCCGCAGGACCGACAACCAGTGACGCACTGCGCCCGGTCGCGGGCCGGCTCCGGCCAGCCCGCGCCGGGCGCTCTTTCAGGGGCCGCGCAAGCGACACCGCTTGCGCCCAGGGATCCGGCCACGGCGCTCAGGTACCGACATCTCCCATCCAGATCCCGCGCGTCGCCGGATCGGTCTGGAATCTGCGGTTCAGGTCCATCGACGGCTGGTGCTCCACCAGCGTGATCGCGACGCCTTTCTGCTTCAGCGTTTCCAGGCTCGTGACGAAGTCCGCGGTGTTTCGATCGTCCAGAACCACCAGGTGCGCAATTCTGAACAGCAGGATCGAGTGGGCGCACATCAGGCAGGGCGACAGCGTCGTGAACAATACCGACTTCGTGAAGTCGACGTGATGGCCGGCATTCTCGATGCAATCCATCTCGCCGTGGAGAATGTTGCTGCCCCTCTGAACCCGCCTGTTGTGGCCCAGCGAGGCGATGCCGCCGTCGACCAGAAGGGCGCTGCCGACCGGAACGCCGCCTTCCCGGAAGCTCTTCAGCGCCTGCAGGTACGCGGATTGGACTCCGATGCGCATTTCGACGTCATTCATGGCTCGCGAGCCTACCGTGCCAGAGTGCCGGCTTATACGGCGGCGGGAACACGGTCCTCGGACAGGAGCGACGTGGCCTCGCTGACGGAAAGCGGGTTGCTGTACAGCGCACCCTGGCCAAGATCGCACCCTGCGCGCAGCACCGACTCCTGCTGGCCGCGGCTCTCGATACCGTCCGCGGCGATGGTCAGCCCCAAACCGTGGCCCAAGCCGACGAGCGCCGAAATCACCATGGTTCCGTCGAATTCCGGCCCGAGATGATCGACGAACCGCCGGTCGATCTTGATCTTGTCGAGCTTGACGTTTCGAAGGTGATAAAGGCTCGAGTAGCCCGTTCCAAAATTGGCCAGGGCGACGCGTACGCCCTGAGCCCGCAGTTCCCCGAGGGTCTTCCGTGCCGAGGGCAGGTCCTGCACGAGCGCGGCCTCGGGGATGTGTACTTCCAGGCGCGAGGGCGACAGTCCCGCGCGGCTCAATACGCCGAATATCCGGTCCTTCGCATCCTCATTGCCAAGTTGGCTCGGAAACATTGCGACCCCGACCGTGATCTCCCTCGGCCAACCTCGGGCCGCCGCACAGGCGCCAGCAAGCGTGTATTCGACGAGCTCGTGAATGAGTCCGGTGTCCTCGGCGATCGGAATGAAACGCTCCGGCGAGACCTCCCCGAGCACCCGGTGATTCCAGTATGGGACAGCATCGAACCCGACAACCCGGCGCGTGCGCAGATCGAAAGAAGGCCGGAAGCGAATGTCGATGCTCCGCGCCGCAAGCGCACTGCGCAGCTCGCTCTCCAGTTGGTTTCGCTCACACACGTGCTTGTCCATGCCGGGATCGAAGAAGCGCGCCACCGTCCGCCGCTCCGTCTTGGCGCGATAGAGCGCGACGTCGGCCATGCGCAACGCGTCCGCGGCGGTCTCTGCATTGATCGGCAGAAGCGAAATGCCGATCGCGGCGCCGACCGTGTGCTTGACGCCCGCGACGCTGACCGGCTCATCGAAGATCTGCGCAATGCGGTTCGCGATGCTCGTCGCGGACTCCGCTCCCGCCAGTTGCCGCGCCAACACCACGAACTCATCGCCACCCAGCCGTGCGACCAGATGCTCGCCACGAATGGCTCCCCGCAGCCGGTGCGCGACCGCGATGAGGACCTGGTCGCCGGCGCCGTGTCCGTGGACATCGTTGATGCGCTTGAATCCATTGAGGTCGAGCAGCAGCACCGCGTGTGCATTCCCGGCGGCAGGCGGCGCGAGAACCGCCGCCGCGAGCGCCTCGTCGAACTGGCGACGATTGGCGAGCCCCGTCAATGGGTCCTGCAGCGCGAGCTCCCTCGCCTGCTGCTCGGCGGTCATGCGGCGCCGCACTTCCTTCTTCTGCTCGAGCAGCCGGCGCACGGAATACGCGAACATGCCTGCGGTAAACAGAATGCCGAGGAACAGGCTCTCGTCGAGATCGATACCCTTTTGACGGGCCGACAGCGTCCCCTGCACGCTGAACAGGTCGACTTCGTAGCTGATGAACGCCGCCACGAGCAGACCCATCACCAGAATGCCGAGGTCGAGCGCCTGCTTTTTATTGCGCTGAATCATGCGGACGAACTTGAGGATCATGCGGCAATCTGGGGATACGTTCTCGGCGGCCACGATGGAACGGCGCGAGTCTGGACGGAACTCGCGGCCCGAACTGTGTAGGCGCTCACGGTTCCATTGACTGCGCCAGCGCCAGGCCGATTCGGCCTCTCGGCCGACGGAACGACTCGTCTCGATGAGCTGCCGGGCGTGGTCCCCCCCCCATTCCCGCCCAATTGCGACCCGCCACGGCGCGGGCCGGCTGACCGGGCGTCATGCGCTGAGAATCGCCTCCGGGAGGGCATCGAGCGGCAGCACGTGTTCCGCCGCCTGCATCCGGATCGCTTCCTTCGGCATACCGAACACCACGCAGCTCGCCTCATCCTGCGCGATCGTGGCGGCACCGGCATCGCGCATTTCCTTCAGGCCGCGGGCGCCGTCATCCCCCATGCCCGTCATGATCACACCAAGCGCATTGCGCCCGGCCGCTCTCGCCACGGACCGGAATAGCACATCGACCGATGGGCAGTGCCGGTTCACCGGCGGTCCGTCGCGAACCTCGACATAGTACTGCGCGCCGCTGCGCTGCAGCAGCAAGTGACGGCCCCCGGGCGCGATCAGGGCAAGTCCGGGCACTACGCGGTCCCGGTCTCGCGCCTCGCGCACCTCGATCTGGCACAAAGAATCAAGCCTTCTCGCGAAAGCCGCGGTGAACTGTGGCGGCATATGCTGGACAATGACCAGGCCAGGGCACACGTTGGGCAGCGAGGCCAGCACGTCCTGCAGGGCCTGTGTGCCCCCGGTCGAGGTACCTAGGGCAACGACCCGCTCGGTCGTGCGACTCATTGCGCGCTCGCCGGCTGGCGCCAGAATCACGTCCGCGGAGTGCCTGGCAGGCACGCGAGGGCGGTCTGAGGTCTGCGCGACCCTGCCCTCGGCGGCGGGACTGGCAGCGTATTCGGACCTGGACGCTATTGGCTCAGCTGGCGCCTTCGGCAGTCCGCGACGGCCAAGGTTATCGAGATTCGCCCGCGCCGCGGTGCGGATGGCGGCGGAGAGCTCCGCCGCCGAATCGCCCAGGAACCCCTTGAGACCCGCCTTGGGCTTGGTGATGATCGACACGGCGCCCGCCGAGAGTGCCTCGAGAGTCGTCGCGGCGCCTGCTTCGGTCAGTGTGGAGCAGATGATCACGGGGGTCGGCCGCTCACGCATGATCTTGCGCAGGAAGGTGATGCCATCCATTCGGGGCATCTCGACATCCAGCACGATGACATCCGGCCATTGCGCCTGCATGCGCTGCATGGCGAAAATCGGATCCGCCACAGCGGCCATCACCTGGACGCCCGCATCCTCCAGCAGCAGCTTCGTCAGGACCTGACGCACCACTGCGGAATCATCGACGATGAGCACGCGGATGGCGCTCATTGCGGCTTCCTGAACACCGATGGCGCCAGCATGCTCACCTCGTTCGTGACGTCGACCAGGCTCTCCGAGTGCCCGACCAGGAGAAGTCCACCAGGGCGCAGTTTCTGCAGTACTCTGGCGACCACCTTGCGTTTGGTATCGCGATCGAAATAGATGAGCACATTGCGCAGGAACACGACGTCGAACATACCGAGCTGCGGCAGCGGCTCGTTGAGGTTGACCTGCAGAAATCTCACCTTCTCCCGCAGCCATCGCACCATCAGCAACGTACCCTCCTGCGCACCGCAGCCTCGCAGGCAGTAGCGTTGCAGGAATCGCCGCGGGAAGTTCTGCAGGCGGTCCGCGCGGTAGTGCCCGGCGCGCGCCTGCGCCAACACCCGCGCGCTGATGTCGGAAGCCACGACTTCCCAATGCCGTCCGGGACGAGCCTCCTCCAGAACCATAGCGATGCTGTAGGCTTCCTCACCGGTCGAACCGGCGGCGCTCCACACCCGAAACGCGGCGCCCGCCGGCACGGCGGCCGCCTCCGCGCGCAACCGCTCGAAATGCTTCGGCTCCCGAAAGAAATACGTCTCGTTGGTCGTCAGCAGGTCGATGGCATTCTGCAGCTCGATCGCGGATTCACCGCTCATCAGCAGATCGAAATACTCACCGAAACTGCGGACCTCGCAGGCGTGCAGCCGTCTACCCAGGCGACCGCAGACCAGCGGCTTCTTCGCGGCCGAGAGCGTGATGCCCGCGGCCTCGTAGATGAAACGCCGGAGCTGCTCGAACTCCGAGTCAGAGATGTCCACCATGAGGCACCGCCGGTCTCATGCCGCCGCGGCGCTCTCCAGGCTCCCGGCCAGGGCTTCGATCTCGCCCGCCGCGAGCACGTGCTGCGGATCGAGCAGCATCACGAACCGCCCCTCCACCTTGCCCATGCCGGCGATGAAGTCGGTTCGAATACGCGCCCCAAAGCTCGGCGGCGGCTCTATTTCACTCCGCGGAATTTCCAATACGGCGTTGACAGCATCTACCACGACGCCAATATCATGCCGTTCGCCGTCGACCTCGATTTCGACGATGACGATGCAAGTGCGCTTGGTGACCGGACTCGCGACTTTGCCGAAGCGCACGGCGAGGTCGATCACCGGCACGACAAGCCCGCGAAGATTGATCACCCCGCGCAGGTACTCCGGCATCATCGGCACCGCGGTCGGATTTGCATACTCTATGATTTCCTTGATCGCAAGGATGCCGAGGGCGAAGGTCTCGCCCGCCAGCATGAAGGTGAGGTACTGCTGATTGTCGCCGGCCTGGATGTCCGGCGATTCGGCCTTGGGATTCTGTGCCATGTAAGCCGCTCCCCACCCGGTCATTCGAATTTCGCGAACTGCGACTCATCGGGCTGCGCCCCCGCGAACGCAAGTCCCGCGGCCAGCTTCGGCCCGGCGACGAGGGGCACGGCACGCGCGGCCTTGGCGACGGCGGCCTTGACGGTGCGCACGGGCTTTCGGGCGGCGGGCCTGCCGGCCGCGCGCGCATCGCCGATCTTGAAGAATGACACCGCCTGCTGCAGCTGCTCGGCCTGACCGCTCATCTCCTCGGCGGTGGAAGCCAGCTCCTCGGCCGACGCCGCGGTCTGCTGCGTCGTCTGGCTCAACTGCGTGACGGCAGAATTGATCTGCCCGACCCCGGAAGACTGCTCCTGCGAGGCGGCGGCGATCTCCTGCACCAGGTCCGATGTCTTCTTGATACTCGGTACCATCGCTGCGAGCAGAGTACCCGCCTTCTCGGCAAGATCGACGCTGTTTGACGCCACCGTACCGATCTCCTGCGCTGCGACCTGACTGCGCTCTGCCAGCTTGCGCACTTCCGCGGCCACGACCGCGAAGCCCTTACCATGCTCGCCGGCGCGCGCCGCCTCGATCGCCGCATTGAGCGCGAGGAGGTTCGTCTGATAGGCGATGTCATCGATGATGCCGATCTTCTGTGCGATCTGCTTCATCGCCATCACCGTCGCCTGGACCGACTCGCCGCCTTCGGTGGCCTCGCTCGAGGCCTTGGTGGCCATCGAATCGGTCAGTTTGGCGTTCTCGCTGTTCTGGGCGATGGAGGCGGTCATCTCCTCGATGGAAGCGCTGGTCTCCTCCACGCCCGAGGCCTGCTCGCTGGCCGCCTGCGACAGCGATTGCGAGGTCGTGCTCACCTCCTCGGCCGCGCCCGCCAGCGCATCGGCCGCGCCCGTCACCTCTGTCAGCACCTGCTTCAACCGCTCCGTCATGCTTTTCACCGCGTAGAGCATGCTCGACTCGTCCCCCTGGCGAGTCCCGACGTGCACGGTGAGATCACCGCCGGCAATGCCATGCAGCACCTCCGCGGCATATCCCGGCTCGCCGCCGAGCTGCCTGACAATGCTCTGCGTCACCACGAGAGCGGCAGCGACCGTCAGAATCGCGGCGGCGGCACCCAGGATGAGCATCAGCGTCCGTGCGGTCGCATACGTGCGCCGCGCCTGCGCGGCCGCCTGCTCATTCAGCTTGTTCTCGTAGTCCGTGAGCTGCTGCACGACGGGCAGCAGCGCTTCGCTGCGGGGGTCGAACTCCTGCCGCAGCAACGTGGTCGCGTCCGCGTTCTTGTTCTGTATTCCGAGCTGCGCCACCTTCTCGGCGGTGGACGAGTAGTCCGGCGCCATCTGCCTGATCTTCGACATGAGATCCTTCTGGGTGGACGTCGTGCTCGCGAGCGAGCCGAACAGCCGGTCGATCGCGCCGATGCCGGCGGCGAGGTCCTGCTCGCGCTTCTGCAGCTTCTGGTGATCGAGCTGCAACGTCGCATTGTCCTTCGTGATGATGAGATCGCGCGCCAGGCTGCCGACAGTGAGCACATCCTCCCGGATGCTGGCCGCGTCGCGCGACGCGACATTGTTCTGCGCCGTAATCGAGTGCAGCAGATTGTCGACAGCGGCCATGCGGCTGACGCCCGTGACGACGACCGCGACCAGAAGCGCCAGCACGATCCCAAAGGCGATCGTGAGGCGCGTGCCTACCTTCATTTGCTCCAACATGATGTTCAACCTCGACGCAGGATGACTGATGAAGACGAATTTCGCCCGGCCGCCTGGCGCACCAGAGCCGGCACGTCCAGGATCAGGGCAACCTCGCCGTTGCCGAGAATGCTGGAGCCGGTAACGCAGGCGACGTTACGGAAGATCTTGCCGAGCGGCTTGATGACGGTCTGCGATTCCCCGAGCAGGGCATCGACCACGAGTCCGGCGCGCTGCCCCCCATGGCGCACGACCACGATGCTCTCGCGGCGCGCCGCTGGCTGGGAGGTGCCGAAGACCTCGCGCAGGCGCACGAACGGCAGCACTTCGCCGCGCAGATCCGTGAAATCGTGGCCCGTGTCGGCGGTCAGCTCGACGCACTCGTCGATCGCTTCCAGAGGCAGCACGTAGCTCGATCCGCCGACCCCGACCTGGAACCCGTTGATGATGGCGAGCGTGAGCGGCAGGCGGATGCTGACCGTCGTACCGACACCCTCCTCGCTGCGCAATCCGATGGTGCCGCGAAGAGCTGTGATGTTGCGCTTGACGACATCCATGCCTACGCCGCGCCCTGACATGTTGGTGACGCGCTCGGCAGTGGAGAAGCCGGGCTCGAAAATCAGGTTGAAGACCTCGCCATCGCTCAGCTCCCGAGCGGCATCGACCAGACCGCGCTCGAGGGCTTTCGCGAGGATCTTCTCCCGCCTGAGGCCCCCGCCGTCATCGCTCACCTCGATGACGATGCTGCCGGAGTCGTGAAACGCATTGAGGGTGACGGTTCCCGCGGGAGGCTTGCCGCGCTGGGCGCGGACGCCGGCCGGCTCGATCCCGTGGTCCATGGCGTTGCGCACGAGGTGGGTGAGCGGGTCGGCGATTCGCTCCACGAGCGTCTTGTCGAGCTCGGTGTCCTCACCGCGGACGATCAGCCCGATCTCCTTGCCCAGCTCGCGGGAGAGGTCGTGCACGACACGCTTGAAGCGGTCGAACACACCGCCGATCTTCACCATCCGCAGCTGCAGGGCGCTCTCCCGCACCTGCTCCACGAGGCCGGTCAGCATCGAGGCATGCTCCTCGAGCCCCGCGTCTTCGGCCCGGCGTGCGGCGAGCTGCGTGCCGGCCGCGGCGATGATCAGCTCCCCGATCCTCGTGATGAGGTGATCCAGTTTCTCCGCATCGACGCGGATGGAGCGGGCCGCGGCGCCGCGCTTGCCGGATTCATTGCCGGCGTGTTCGCTCTTTGCCGTCTCTTCGCCCGCGGACGTGGCGGAGCCACTCGTAGCCGCAATGGGCGTAATTTGAAGCGTACAGTCCTCACGCACGAAGTCGAAGGCGGCTTCGATGCGCTCGCGAGCGGCGGCAGTACGCAGGGCGATCTCCATCCCGAGATAGCAGGATTCGGGGTCGAACTCCTCCGGCGCGGGCAGCCCGTCCGCGACGATCCGCACGGAATCGAGGGCGGCGAACGTCGAGAGATAGCGCACGAACGCCAGCGGATCCATGCCCGCTTTGAGCACTTCCGCCGAGAAGCGAGCGGACACCCGCCATGCCTGCACGACCAGGCTCTCGCCGCTGCCCCCCGGCCGGGAGTCGGGCTGAGCCTGGGGCTCATGGCCCTCGGCGACTCCGTTGCCCGCTGCGGCTTCCTCGAGCCCGGCCGCGCGCCTCAACTCGCTCGCCAGCTCATCGCCGCGCGTATCGGGCGCGGACAGGCGCTCGCCCGCCTCCACACGCGCCACGAGCTGCGCGATGTGATCCTTGCCCGCGAGCAGCAGAGCGCGCAGCGATTCGCTCATCGCGAGACGGCGCTGCCGCACGAGATCGAGCACCGTCTCCAGAACATGGACGAACCGCACTATGCTGTCGAGTCCGAACAGGCCCGCCGACCCCTTGATGGTGTGCGCGCAGCGGAAGATCAGATTGACCGTTTCCGCATCCGCCGCATCCCCATCGAGCAGACCTGCTTCCATCTCCCTCAGCAGATCCGTGCTCTCGACGATGAATCCGGGCAGGGCGTCGTCGACGTTCATGCTGCGACCGCCGGCGTCGGGTGGGATTCTGCGCGGCCGCTCTCCGCGATGAGGCCCTGCAGGCCGCAGAGCTCGAGCAGCTCTCGGGCGGGCGGGCTCGGGTCGATCAGCGCCACCGAGCCGCCGCGTACAGCGGCCACCCTGCGGGCCATCAGCAGAATCTGCAGTCCGGCCGTGTCGATCTCGGTCACCCGCGAAAGGTCGATTGCCGCAGGCCGCCCCGACCGGCGCAACAGAGCGGCCATGAGCCGCGTGTTGCACGCCGAGGCCGAGTAGATGGTCATCTCGCCTTCGATGCGGATCGGCGCTTCGAGGTCGATCTCCTCGGGTGACACCGCCCACGGCGCTTGGCTCGTCATATGCCGCTCCCCCAGGCGCGCCGTCAGGCGAGCACCAGCTTCGAGACCGCATCGACCAGCGTAGCTGGCTGGAAGGGCTTGACGATCCAGGCTTTCGCGCCCGCGGCCCGTCCCTCCTGCTTCTTGTCCTCGCCAGCCTCCGTCGTCAACATGATGACCGGCACGAACTTCGAAGTCGGGTGGCTCTTCAGCTCCTTCAGCAAGCTGATTCCGTCCATCACCGGCATGTTGACGTCGCTCACCACGAGATTCACCCGCTCTCCGGCCAGCTTCTCGAGAGCTTCGCGGCCGTTTCCGGCCTCTATCACTTCGTACCCCTTTTCACGCAGGGCCGTGCGCGCGATCGTGCGCACGGAGGTCGAGTCATCCACGACGAGTATCTTCTTGGCCATGAGTCACCGGCTTCAGAAAAACGTGATGTCTTGCGATGCGGCGGGCCGCGCGTCGTTACCGTGATGATTGCGGCGCTGCTCGTCCGTGGTGTACTCGGCCGCCATGCGCGCGAGGTGCTCGCGCACCTCGACCGACTCCCGGTTCATCGCCGCGGCGGAGCCAGGGGCGACGAGCTTGCTCATGGCCGCGACGACCTGTGAGAGGATCTGGCTGGTACGGTCCTGAAACTGCAGTTGCACCAATGACTCGCAGACTTCCTCCTTGATGGCCGCGCTCTCGGCGCCCGACTGGCGCGCGGCGGCAACCAGCCGGCCCGTGCGTTCGCGGAAGCGCTCGAGCACCGTGCGGATGTGGACCTCGGACTCCTCTACCGATTTCTGGTCACGTTGCGTGACGTTCTCATTGGAGGCGCCAATGTCGATCAGCGAGCGGCTGATGACGCCGACCGTATCGCTGATTCGCTTGCCCGTCTCGCGGGCCGCCGAGGAGAGTGACCGCACCTCCTGCGCGACCACGGCGAAGCCCTTGCCCGCCTCGCCGGAATGCGCGGCCTCGATCGCCGCATTCAGCGCCAGCATGTTGGTCTTGAACGCGATGGACTCGACCTCTCCCGACATGTGGCGCAGCTCCTCCGTGCGCGCCACCAGGCCCCTGATGTCCTGCGCCAGCGCGTTTCGGCTCTGCTGAATGGCTTTGAGGGCATCGAGCACCAACGCCAGAGTGCGCGCGGCATGCTCCGAGTCGGCGGTGATCACCCGCGTGCCTCCATCCTGCTCCACCGCCCCAAGCGCCGCATCCAGGCGCCTCGCGATTCCATCGAAGCGGGTGCTCAGCGCCACGATCGCTTCCTCGGTCTGGCGGCGGGCGGTCTCGACCTGGCGCGCCCAGATCGGCAGGGCCTCCAGACAGATCTGGCCCCGAAGATCGCTTTCCGTCGCCGCGGACTCACCGTCCCGGCCCGCCGAGGATGTCAATGTCATCTGTGTCGCAGTTCACGAGCCAGGGCCCGTCCGGGCCACTGTCAACCGTTATCGACGCCGGATACCCAGGCTTGAGCGATTGTTTCCTCGTGCTCTGAAAGGCGGACGCAGTTCTCAATTAATGCTGCCCGGCGCCCCGCCAGCCGGGACCTCAGGCGCCGCACCACCCGCTCAGCCCACCGGCCTGCCTGTCCCGTCGGCAAGCAGCGCGATCAACTCCTGCGGCGGCACAGCCCGCGAATGCCGATAGCCCTGCGCCAAACCCCATCGCAGCTTGCGCAGCAATTCCACCTGCACTGCGGACCCGACGACCTCAGCGACCGTCGTGAGATCGAAGCTCGAGGCAATCTGGAGCATGCTCGAGGTGAGCGATACGCTGGCGCGATCCTCAGGCAACCCTCGAATGAAAATGCCGTCGATCTTGAGAATGTCGATCGGCAGCGTGGGCAGGAGTCCGAGCGCGGAGTAGCCCGTGCCGAAATCGACGCAGGTACCGGCTCCAAGCTAGCCGGGCTGCTGCTCGCCGGTCATCGCGGGCTTGATGCGCTCCGCCACCATTCTGACAAGCGCGGCCCATGCAAGACCGCAATCCGCTCATCGCGCACGCGCAGGCTAGCGTCGAGCCCTTCGACCCGAGCCTGCAGCTAATCCGCGCCAGGATCGCAAGCTCAAATTCCGCTTGGTCAAGAGCACGGCGATATTCCTCGAGACGGGCATCTGCTTCGCGGTTCTGCGCACGGCTTGCCCTGAGTTTTCCGGCTAAATAATCGAGATTGTCGTCGTAAGATTATGATTTACATGGCGCCCCCGGCCGGAGTTGAACCGACGACCTACCGCTTAGGAGGCGGTCGCTCTATCCACTGAGCTACGGGGGCGCCGCGGCGCGAAGTTTAGCAGGATGCGCGGAAAGCTCGGGCATTCCTCCGCCCTTCAGGCCGGGGGATGTCGAAGGAGTATTCTGGCCGCGGCAGTGACCATCAGGAGTACGCAGCCGTGAGCGAGCGGACGCTCGAGACCGTGGAGCTCGAAACGGGAGCGCGGCCCACCGCCTCCATCGTGTGGCTGCACGGTGTCGGTGCGGACGGGCATCAGTTCGAGCCGCTCGCGGGGCAACTGACGCGTCCGTCGGGTCCAGCGCTGAGGCTCGTGCTTCCGCATGCGCCCTGGCGCCGGATCACGCTCTGCAACGGGGAGCGGATGCGCGGCTGGTACGACCTGCGCAATGTCGACCGCCAGCTGCAGCAGGATGAGGAAGCGATCCGAGCGTCCTGCGCCGCAGTGGGAGCCCTCATCCGGCGCGAATGCGCGCGCGGCATTCCCTCAGAGCGCATCGTGCTCGGCGGCTTCTCGCAGGGGGCGGCGATGTCGCTTTTCATCGGCCCGCGCTTCCCGTCAAAGCTCGCCGGGGTGATCGCCCTGTCGGGCTATCGCCTGATCGCCTCGACGCTGGGCGCCGAGCGGCAGGCGTGCAACGCCGACACTCCTATCTTTCTTGCGCACGGCACGGCCGATCCGGTCATCGCGGCCCGCGACGGCGAGCTTGCACGCGACATGCTCCGCGCGCAGGGCTACGCGGTCGAATGGCACACCTATCCCATCGGACACGAGATGTCGGCCGAAGAAATAGCGGCGGTCGCGGAATTTCTCGCGGGGATACTCTGACCCAGGCGCGAAGCCCGCACGAGCTCAGCCCCGCCGCTGCTCCTCATCACCGAGTCGGAACGGCAGCCGCCGACGTCCCGCGAGCGGCCGCCACCGGCCGGTCTGCGCGCTGGGAGCCGCGGCGGCGCGCTGTGTCCATCGGCAGGATGTCGAAGCGCGGCGGCCGGTACATGAGAAGCGGGCGCGCCGCCACCGCCAGGGAGGACGAAAGAAGAAGACGACCAGGTGATCGCGCAGCGCAAGCGAGCCGCTCCATTGCGCCACGGCAGATGGCAGCCCTAGCGCTTTCTCGCCCGCTTCCACGGCCGCTCGCGGAAGCAGGCGAGCGCCGAGCGCGGCGTCCCGGGGTCCCGAGCGCTCACCGTCCGGCCAAGCTTGCGCGGGAGGGTGAGCCGGCACGCGGCCTGCTGCGCGGGACTCCCCGCCGGCCATCCGGCGCCGCCGCCGGAATGTCATCGCATGTACCTGAACGGCATCGGTACCGCGGCTCCGCCGTCGCGCTACACGAAGCTCGATTGCTGGGAGGCGTTTCGGCGCTCCGAATGGTTCGGGCGCCTGCACGAGCGCACGCGCGCCCTCGCCAGAGCGATCCTGCTCGGCGAGAACGGCATGGAGGCACGCCGGCTGGCCGTGGACTCTCTCGCCGATGCGTTCCAGATCGATCCGGATACGCTGCACAGACGCTTCCTCCATGCCGCTCCGGACCTGGCCGCGCGCGCCGGCGCATCCGCCCTCGATAACTCGGGACTCGCGGCGCATGACATCGATGCCATCGTCGTCAGCACGTGCACCGGTTATCTCTGTCCGGGGCTGTCGGGGTATGTCAGCGAGCGGTTGGGGCTGCGCGCGAGCACGGCTGCTTTCGACCTCGTGGGACAGGGATGCGCGGCAGCGCTGCCCAATATGCGGCTCGGCCAGGCGCTCCTAGCCCCAGGTCAGTACGGTCGTCACGTGTTGTCGATCTGTGTCGAGGTGTCCAGCGCGGCGATGTATCTCGACGATGACCCGGGCGTCATGGTGAGCGCCTGTCTCTTCGGGGACGGCGCCGGTGCCGCGGTGCTCTCGAGCGCCGCGCCTGCGGGGCGCCGCCGGATCCTGTGGCAGGACTGCGAGTCGCTGCTCGATCCGAGCCACCGGGAAGCGTTGATGTTCGAGCACCGCAGCGGAATGCTGCGCAACGTGCTGACCCGTCCCGTGCCCCATCTGGCGGCCGAGCACGTTGGACGGGTGCTCGAGATACTGCTGCCGCGTGCGGGAATCGACGTGTCGCAGATCAGCACGTGGATCATGCATGCCGGCGGACGGGACGTGCTGCGCGCGATCGAGGAGCGGCTCTCGCTCGGCCCGGAGGATCTGCGCTTCAGCGCCGCGGTGCTGCGCGAGTACGGGAACCTCTCGAGCGCATTCGTGTATTTCGTGCTGCAGGCCGCGCTGGCGGCCGGAGCGGCGGGAGGCTGGTGGTGGCTCGGAGCGTTCGGCGCAGGCTTCAGCTGTCACGGCGCGCTTCTGAGGGTGGATTGAGCGTGCCACGCCGAATCGTCCGGCCGGAGATTCTCGACGCATTGCCGCCGGCCGACAGGCGCGCAATCCGCTCCAGGCGCGATCTGCGGCGCGTCAACCGGGTGATGGGAAGCTGCGGCATTCTCAGCCGGGTCACGCGGCAGGCGCTGGCGTCTTCCGCGCACCCGGAGGCGCCCCGAATCCTCGAGCTGGGCGCCGGAGATGGCAGCCTGGCGTTACGCATCGCCGCGCGCCTGAGGGCGTCGTGGCCCGCCGCCGAGCTGACGCTGCTCGATCGGCAGATGCTGATTCCCGCGACCACGGGTATCGCTTTTGCTCACCTTGGCTGGACCTTGCGCCTGCTCACCGTGGATGCACTCGAATGGGCTCGAGCCCCGCCTCAACGCCAGCTCCCGGGCCGCTGGGACGTGATCCTCGCCAACCTCTTCCTCCATCACTTCGAGAAGGATGCGCTGCGCGAGTTGTTGTCCGCAGCCGCGGACCGGTGCGACGCCTTCATCGCCTGCGAGCCGCGGCGCAGCCTCCCCGCTCTCCTCGGCAGCCGGCTGCTGCCTGCTCTCGCGGTGAGCCGCGACACCCTCCACGATGCAGTGGTCAGCGTACGTGCCGGATTCCGCGGCAAGGAACTGTCGGATACCTGGCCCGCCCGCGGCTGCGCATGGCGCCTGCAGGAGCGGCCGGCCGGACTCTTCAGCCATCTCTTCATCGCCATTCGAGGCGAGGCGGCCTGATGGCAGCCTGGTACGACGCCGTCGTGATCGGCGCAGGGCCGGCCGGCTCGAGCGCAGCCATTCTGCTCGCCCGCGCCGGACGCGCCGTCGCGCTCATCGAGGCGCGGCCCTATCCGCGCCGCAAGGTGTGCGGGGAGTGCATCGCGGCGAGCAATCTCCCGCTCCTGCGAGCGCTGGGTGTCGGCGAGGCGCTGCGACGGCTCGCGGGACCGGAGTTGCGGCGGGTCGCGTTCTGGTGCGGCGAGGAGACGGCCACGGGCGCGCTGCCGGCCTGCACCGAGGGCGACTTTCCCTGGGGATGCGCCTTGGGCAGAGAGCACCTCGATCTGCTGTTGCTCGAGCGGGCGCGCGCCACGGGCGCCGCCATATTCCAGCCGGCGAGAGCGCTCAGCGTTCGTGCGCGCGGCCGCGGCGCCGGCTATGACATCGATGCCGCGCACGCTGGCCTGAAGCTTACGTTGAGCGCTCCGGTGGTCGTTCGGGCGCACGGCTCCTGGGAGCCGCCGCCCGCGGACGCAGCTCCCCGCCGCGTCGAGCGGCGCGGCTCGGACTTGTTGGCATTCAAGGCGAGCTTCCGCGGTGCCGCCCTCGAGGACGGGCTGCTGCCCGTGCTCGCCTTTGACGGCGGCTACGGCGGGATGGTGGTCGCAGGCGATGGCCTCGCGACACTCGCCTGCTGCATCCGGCGCGACCGGCTCGCCAGTTGCCGGCGCGACGGTCCGGCCGGCGCCAGGGCCGGTGAGGCGATCGAAGCGCTCTTGCGGCGCGAATGCCGCGGCGTACGGGAGGCTCTGGCGCACGCCGACAGAGTCGGAAGCTGGCTCGCCGCCGGACCGCTGCGGCCCGGCGTGCGCCTGGGTGGTGCCGGCGACGGCACCTTTCCGATCGGTAATGCGGCCGGGGAAGTCCATCCGATCGTCGGCGAGGGCATCAGCATGGCGCTGCAGTCAGCACATCTGCTCTGCGAGGAACTGGCCGGGTCGACCGAGGCGTTCCGGCGCGATGAGCCGGGAGAGGCGAGTCGGCAAGAGATTCGCGCGCGCTACCGCTCGCGATGGCGAGCGCACTTCTCACGGCGCATGCGTCTCGCCGCCTGTTTTGCGCACGCGGCGATGCGGCCGGGGATGGCGGCTTCGCTGCTGCCGCTGCTGCGGCGCTCGCCCGCGTTGCTCGGGATGGCGGCACGGTTGAGCGGCAAGACACGCTCCGCCGTGACGCCCTGCGAAGCCCTTCCCGGTCCCATCCAGGGATCCTCACCATGACCACGCTCGAACGACTGTCACGAATCCTGGTGCAGCGCTACAAGCTGGACCCCGCCCGCCTGACACCCGAGCAGCCGCTAGGCTCCCTCGGCATCGACTCCCTCGGCATGGTCGAGATACTCTTCTTCATCGAGGAGGAATTCGACGTGCACTTGCCTTCCGAGGGCATCGCCTTCGGCACCCTGGGCGAGGCGGCCGGGTACGTCGATCAGCTGATCGCCGCCCAGAGAGCGGCGCCTGCGCCCCCTCTCGCGCAGCCCGCCCCCGCGCAACCGGCGGCCTCCACGGACACGACCCCGTGAAGCGGGTTGCGATCACCGGAATCGGCATCCTCTCACCGCTCGGCAGCGGCGGCGCGCAAGCGCTCGCCAACGCCGCCGCCGGGCGCTCCGCCATCCGCCGGCTGGAGACGCGCTGGTCGGACCGGCTCGCCACCCCGCTCGCGGCCTGTGTCCGCTTCGAGGCCGAAGCGCACTTTCCGACTCCCCGGCTGCGGATGTTGGATCGTGTCAGTCAGCTCGCCCTGGTGGCCTCGCGCCAGGCGATCGCCGAGGCGCGGCTGGACCTGCCCGCCGCGGACCGGCGGCGCGTCGGCGTCTTCATCGGCACCAGCATGGGGGGTGCCCTCACCACCGACGAAGGCTACCTCTCGCTCTACAGGGACGGGTCCGATCGCATGAAGCCGTTCTCGATCCTCACCGGCATGACCAACGCGCCCGCTGCATGGATCGGCATCGAGAACGATCTCACCGGCCCGAACCTCACCTACTCGACGGCCTGCTCCTCCTCGGCGGTCGCGATCGGCGAGGCGTGGTTGCGCCTGCGCGGCGGGCAGATCGACTCCGCTGTCGCGGGCGGCTCGGAGGCGCCGCTGTCCTACGGTGCGATGAAGGCGTGGGAAGCCCTGCACACGCTCGCGAGCGAGGATCCCAGGGACCCGTCAGCCTCCTGCAAGCCCTTCTCGGCCAACCGCAGCGGGCTGGTGCTGGGGGAAGGCGCGGCCATCCTCGTGCTGGAGGATTGGAGCCGGGCCACGGAGCGCGCGGCGCCCATCCTCGGTGAGCTCCTGGGCTACGGACTCGCCACCGACGCGGCCCACATCACGCGGCCCACCGTCGCCGGCCAGGCCGCCGCCATGTGCGCGGCGTTGCGCTCGGGAGAGATCCCTCCGGAGAGCATCGACAGTATCAACGCTCACGGCACCGGCACACAGGCCAACGATTCGGTGGAGACGGCCGCGATCAAGGAGGTGTTCGGCGAGCGCGCCTACCGCATCCCCGTGAGCGCCACCAAGGCGATGCACGGCCACCTCCTCGGCGCGAGCGGCGCGCTGGAGCTGGCGCTCGCTTTGCTCGCGCTGCGGCAGGACACGCTCCTGCCGACGATGCACCTCGAGGTGCCGGCGCCGGACTGCGACCTCGATTACGTGCCCAACCGCGCGCGGCGCAACACCGGCGCACGCACCGTCATGTCGAGCTCCTTCGCCTTCGGCGGCACCAACGCGGTCCTCATCGCCTCAGCCGGCGACGGCGAGGGGCACGCTGCAGCGGGCCAGAACGGCCCGTAGATCGCGCAGCGCGGGAAACACCTCGTTGTTCCAATCGGCGCCCTGCGCATCGTGCGCACGCTGCTCGTACTCGACGATCTCCTTGTCTTCACGGAAGATTCTCTCCGTGAACCAGGTCACGAACGGCCAGGCGAGGTGGATGATGCCGGGGATCGGCGGCTTCTTCACGGAGAGATAGCCGAACGTCCGGTTGGTGCGATGCTCGGCATCGAGCGGCGTGTAGCAGAGCCACACATCCAACACGGGGTCCTGCGTCTCCTGGATGTTGCGTCCCACCCAGACCTTCAGGCTCTGCGAGGGATAATCCGTACGGATGCGCATGTGGTCGCGGAAGTCCTGCCGCTCATCGCCCCGCGTCCGCATCAGATCGACGATGACCCGCTCGCCCATGCTGGATTTCCCTTCCGTGCGGCTGAAGGTGTACTCCACCTCCGCCCAGTGCTCACCATGACGGCGCCCGAGACAGCTCGCGCGGATGGAGCCCATCTGCTTGCGGTGCATGAACTGATGGTTCATGTCGAAGAGATTCTCGTGCATGAACGTATAGTGGCAGGCCACCTCGCGGTTGAGCCGGCGCGTCTTGTAGTCGCGCCGCTGGGAGGAGCCGAGCGCCGCGGGCAGGCGCGCCTCGGCCAGAGCCGGATTGCCCGGAAAAACGAAGATGAGCCCGTCCACCTCCCGCGCGGGGTAGGTCCGAACGCCGTTCGGGACGCGCTCCTTGCCGAGATAGGGGACGTCGACGCACTTGCCGGTGCAGTCGTAAGTCCAGCCGTGATAATGGCACTTGATGCGATCGCCCTGCACCACGCCGAGGTGCAAAGGTACCTGCCGGTGCGCGCAGCGGTCCTCGAGGGCCACCACCCGGCCGCTCTCGCCACGGTACAGCGCGACCGGCTCGCCGGCGAATCGCCGCCCGATGATCCGGCCGGGCTTGAGCTCATCGGACCAGGCCAGCGGATACCAGTAATCGGGATTCGCGGCGGTGCGCCGCAGGTCGACGGCGGACGATGAGGTCCCCGTCAAGGTGGCGGTCAGAATCGAATGGTCGTCCGGCAAGGCCGAGGCCCCCAAGTTATTCTCGAAGCCGGCAAGATTACCCCTATCGCGGGGAGGCCGGGGAGCGCATTTGTGCGGCCCGGCGCCGGAGGCGCCCTGCCGGAAGCTCGGCTCAGCCGCCCCCCGCGGGCGCAGGCGCGGCAGAAATCGGCTCGATCAGGGCGGCATCGTTGGGCGCGCGCACCGCATAGAGGCGCCGGCTGACCTGCCAGGCGACCATGGTGTCGCTCGGATAGGGAACCAGGGCGGCCTTCGCCTGCGGCGCACTGCCCTGCAGCCACGCCTCATGGTCCTCCTCGCGCAGGACCGCCGGCATGCGCTGCTTCTCGTTATGGATTTGTGCCATGAGGCGGTTCGCCGGCACGGTGATCAGCGCGCACGAGAGGACATCGGAGCCGCCGGCCTGCCTCCTGCGGTCCCACAGTCCCGCGACCCCGAAGACCGGGCGGTCGGCGAGATGCACGTAGAACGGCTCCTTGCGGCCGCCCTCGAAGAGGTGCGGCTCATAGAAACCGGCCATCACCAGGATGCAGCGCTGGCCGCGCTCCCACGGCTGCTTCCAGGCGTACCAGGTCTCGAGCTTCTCGACCGTCGCGTTGATGAGGGGGAATTTCGCCTCGCCGGAATGCGGCAGGAGTCCCCAGCGCATCATCTGCCCGGTGACCGCGCCATCGAGGCTCACGACCACGGGCACGGGGTCCGTCGGCAGGACACGCCAGCTCGGCTCGAAGCGCCAGAGCGGCTCGAGCACATTCCAGTACCGCTCGGCGGCGGCTTGCGAGGGAGTCTGGTATCGGGCGCACATCGGCCTGCGGATTATAGCGGGCGGTGCGAAGCGGCCGATCGCAGGTCCGGATAGCGCTGCAGCAGCGCCCGGGTCACGCCGTTCGTCCAGCCGAAGCCGTCCTGCACGGGATACTCGCCTCCGCCGCCGGGCAGATCATGCTCGACGTCGTACTTCTCGTACATCTCCCCCGTGCGCAGGTACACGCGCCGTACGGTGGCCAGCCAACGGCGCGCGATCTCGTGGGCGAGCGCCGCGTTCCCGTATCTCGCGAGCCCGCGAACCGCGATCCACTGCAGGGGCGCCCAGCCATTCGGCGCATCCCACTGCTGACCCGTGTCGATCGTCGTGGTCACGATCCCGCCACGTTTCAGCAAGTGCGCCCTGAGGGCCACGGTCACGTGCCGCGCCTGCCGCGGCGTGGCGAGTCCCACGAACAGGGGATAAAGCGTTGCGGCGGTGAGCTCCCCGCGGCGCTTCGCCTCGCGCCAGTCGTAGTCCTCGAACCAGCCTGCCCGGCCGTCCCAGAGATAATGATCCATGGCCTGCCTGCGCCGGCGTGCCCTCGCATCGAAGGTGCGCTCGCAGGCGACATTGCGCTCCTGCCGGCAACCGCGGGCGATGGCTTCCTCCAGGCCATAGAGCAGGCTGTTGAGATCCACCGGCACGATCGCGGTCGTGCGGATGCTCGCCATGTGCCGGCGGTCACCGAGCCAGCGGGAGCTGAAATCCCAGCCGCTTTCCGCCGCCGCGCGGATGTCCCGATACACCTGCGCCGGCGGTCTGCCCGAGGCGCGGGCGGTCAGGACATCGTTGCGATAGCCTTCATCCCGCGGCACGTCCCTCGCATCCCAGTAGCGGTTGAGAATGGCCCCGTCCGGCATCGCGACCACGTTGCGGCGCGCTTGGCCGGGTCGAAGCCCTTTGGCGCCCTTCATCCAATAGGCATATTCACGCTCGAGGTCGCGCAGGTGGCTCGCCCACGCCTTCGCCGGATCGCGGCGGTCCATCAGCCCCACCATCAGGTAATACACCGGAGGCTGCGAGCGCGACAGATAGAACGTGCGCGCGCCGTTGGGAATGTGGCCGTAGGTCTCGATCAGGTAGGAGAAGTCATCGACCAGGTCGCGGGCGAGATCCATGTGCCCGTCGGGAATGAGCCCGAGCATCGAGAAATAGGAATCCCAGTAGTAGAACT
Source organism: Steroidobacteraceae bacterium (assembly GCA_035713045.1). Classification (GTDB taxonomy): domain Bacteria; phylum Pseudomonadota; class Gammaproteobacteria; order Steroidobacterales; family Steroidobacteraceae; genus 13-2-20CM-66-19. The sequence goes on along the minus strand of DASTAC010000100.1, from coordinate 11,147 downwards.
CCTGGAATGCTCCCCCGGGCACGATGTAGGGCTTCGGCACATAAAGGAGCGAGGAGTACGCGGGCGGAACCAGCGGCTGGCGCGTGAGCAGCGGCCAGAGCCGCGCAATGTGGGCCGACACCGTCCGGTCCGCCGGAACCGGCGGCGTGCGCACCCGCGCCGGGAAGGTGAAATTGTGCTCGAGGAATGCGAGCAGCGCGGCCCGGGTGCGCGGATCGGCCCTGCGGTACCGGCGCATGATGACCGGCGGCGGCGCCTTGGGGATGTCATCGACGAAGTTGTCATTGCCCGGACGGAGCGCGGCCATCTGCACGCGGACGAAGAGCGATCCGTAGAGCTGCGAAGGCGTCGGCACGAACGGCTCGCGCGCGCGCGACCGCGGCGCCGCCGCCCCCCAGAGGGCAGCAGAGAGCGCGAGTGCGAGGCCGAAAGAAAAAGGCCCCTTCCCGCAAAGCCGGGAAGGGGTCTTGGATCTCACTCGCAGTTCCAAGCCTCAGGAACCGCAGAGCGGACCGGCATCACTGGTGAAGGAGCCGTTGCTCGAGTACCAGCCATGGACCCCGAGCGACTGTCCGCCGTAGAACCAGGAAAAGAACGCCAGCTCCTGCAGCTGATAGGTATACCCGTTCGGCATGGTCACCGGCGGCATGGGCGTCCCCGTCAGCGGATCGCCGTCCTCGAGGTTCTCCTGACAGCCGGCCACCTGGCCGGTATGTCCCCACGGCGGGACCTCGTTGTCCCCGTACGGGTCGTTGACGAGCTCGCCCAGCTCGTGCGACAGGACGGCGGTGTTCTCGATGCCGATCGGGAACAACCCGGTCACGTCGGTCTCGGCCACGGCGTAGAGCTGCTTGGGCGTCGGCTCGCCCGCGTACGAGTGGTAGCCGAGCACGCAGCAGCTGTTGAGATCGGTGACCGGCGAGGCGAGGTTGGTGTCGTACAGGAAGAAGATCGGTATCGTTCCGGGGCCGATTCCCTGCTTTGCGAGCTGCGGCAGGATCGTGCCGTTGATGTACGAGTCGAACCAGTTGATGTCGAGAAACTGCACCGCGCCGCAGGTCCCGAAGATGGTGGAAGCCGCATCGCCCGGAACGTCGGTTGCCAGTCCCTCGTTCGCCGGCACGTCGACCTTCACCGGGGCGATGATTCGCACCGGGTCGAAGAGCACGTGGTAGCTGTCGGCATCATCGCCCATCGCACGATAGAACTGCGCGCGCTGCACCGCATCGATGTACTGCGTGTCACCCATGTAGGTGCCACCGAAGGTGAAGGGCGTCTTCTGGAAGATCGGCGACTGCGCGATGAGCGTGGACGGCACGTTGTTGGGTGCCGTGAGGCAGGTGGTCTGCGCCGCCCCGGAGTCCTGAGTCACCGCCCCGTCGACCGTCGGGTAGAAGGTGCCGGAGGCCGTGAGGCCGGTGGCGACGGTATGGGTCGTGACGATCATCGGAACGATGACCACCGGGATCCGGCTCGTCTCCTTGTCCCTGAACGGGTTGGTGCCGACCAGCGCGCCGACATGATTCAAACCGTCACGGCCGGCATTCTTGACGGTGAACGCCCACAGCGGGACGTGATCCTGGTCTTGCCCGTGATCGCCGCCAGGGCCGCCCTGAAGATTATTGTCAAATTCGAAGTGCGCCGGCGGGCCATAGGACGAAAGGCTCATCTGCTGACCGTAGACCGGCATTTCCTGCGCGCCCTGCACTCCGGCGGAGCGTGCTTTCAGCAGATCCGCGCCGCGGATGACCATGACGGTCACATTCTTGTCTCGTGCCGGTCCGGCTGGTGCCGCGGCGAAGGCCGCGGACAGAATCCCGAGGCACGCCGCCCCGGACAGCAACGATACCGTGATCTTCCTGGACAAGTGCATACCTATCCCCTGAGATGTTGTTGGTAGCTTGAGGACTGAAAGCGTTTTTCTTGCGGCGAGGTCGTGTAATTATTAGTAGCGTTCGTGGCCCGCCTGGCAACCACACACACCCATCGCCTTGGTGTTGACTGTACTCCGGTCAACCGGTGCGCGCAATCGCGCCCGGGCGCGCCGGCGTACCCCGGCCGCGCGCCGCGTGCTACGATCCGCTCGCGTGCAGAACCATCGCGGCACCCGTCTCCCGAGCAGGCTCGTTCACGGCCATCTGCGGCTCTGGATCGCCCTCGCCGCCGGCGTGGCGAGCTTTCTCTTCCTCCCACACGGACTCTCATCCATCAGCCGTGTGCTGATCAGCTGGGATTTCGGTGTCATGCTGTTCCTCGCCATGATCTATCGGTGGATGACGCGGCTGACGGCCGAGCAGATCTGCTCGCACTACGTGGAGGAGGATCCATCGGGCCCGGTCATCCTGGCCGTCGTCACCGGTGCGGCGCTCTTGAGCCTCCTCGCGATCGTGGAGCCTCTCGCAACACTGCGGCACGCCCATCACGCCGATCGGGTGTGGCGATTCGCGCTCGCGGTCCTCACCCTGGTCGGCTCCTGGCTGCTGGTGCCGACCATGTTCACCATGCACTACGCGGATATGTTCTACAGCGCGCCGGTGGGAGATCGGCCTTTGGCCTTTCCGCGTACGGAAATGCCGACGTTCTGGGACTTCGCGTATTTCTCCTTCACGATCGCCGCGGCCTGCCAGACGGCCGACGTGTCCACCACGCAGGCCTCGATCCGTCGCGTGGTCCTCGTGCACGAGATCATCTCCTTCGCCTTCAACGTCGCGATCCTCGGATTCGCTATCAACATCACCGCCGGCCTGATGTCGTCCTAGCCTTGCATCGCCCGATTCCCGAGCCATGGCCGAGGCGCTCGCTCGCGGCCTCGCTATGGGGCACGACCATGAACTGAGGCACGGCCGTGATGATCTGGTGAAGCCCGTGGACCTGGCGGCGCTCACACGGGCATTGAGTCATTCGCTAGAATCGCCGGATGCGCAACCTGACGGTCCGATCGGTCGTCCCCGCCCTGCTGCTCGCCACCTCCCTCGCGGGATGCAGCAAGCTCGGGCTGGGCGGCAAGCATGCTCCCCCGGAGCTTCCAACGCCGCGGCAGCTCAAATACATCCGCTACATGTCGCAGGCGCCGGGGCCTGACGGCCGCAAGATCTTCAATCACCTCTCGCAGGCGAGAACCTGCTACGACCTCGAGGTGGCAATGCGCTGGGATCGCCCTCCCAACGTGAAAGGCGGTCCCTTCGACGACAAGATGGTGTATGTCTCATCGGGATTCCCCGCGGATCTGCCGAAGAACTCGGAGGTCTTCCTCTCCGGCGTCATCGAGCAGGGGCAGACGCTGCCTTCCGGCGGCTCCGTCTGGGCCGTGAAGCTGAAGAGCGGCGGGGAGGTCCAGGCGGTCGAGACCTCCGAATACACGGCGAAACAGGAAGAGGCCCAGCAGTCAGGCGGCCGCCCGTCGATGGTGCATCCCTATACTCCCGGCCGCATGCTCTGCGGCTACGGCGTCTACCAGGGCAACATTGGCATGGCGCTGAACGGACACGGACGCGTGCCGCTGGTGTCGATCCTCTTCGCCATGGATCGGCGCAGCTGAGCGGTCAGTAGCCCGCGGCGAGCCCCGCCGGCCGGCGGCGGTCGTTGGCGCCCTCGAGCAGACGGGTCTTCGGGTTGACGACGATGGCCTCGTCAGCGCCCCACGACTGCACCACCTTGAAGCGGTAGCCCATCTTCTCCAAGCGCCGCTGCACCGCCGCGGTCATCAGCCCCGGCTCGACGAACACCACGTCCGGATACCACTGCTCGTGCACGCGCGGCGCGTTCACGGCCTGCTGCACGTTCATGCCGAACTCGGCCACGTTGAGGAAGCTCTCGAGCGTGGTCGAGATGATGGTCGAGCCGCCAGGGCTTCCCGTCACCATGTAGAGCCGCTTGCCCCGCAGCACGATGGTCGGCGCCATCGAGCTCAGCGGACGTTTGCCGGGCTCGATCTGGTTGGCCGTGCCCTGCACCAGTCCGAACGCATTCGCCACGCCGGGCTTCGAGGTGAAGTCGTCCATCTCGTCGTTGAGGAAAAAGCCCGTCTCGCCCGCGATGTAGTCGCTGCCGAAGAGGAAATTGATGGTGTAGGTGACGGCGACCGCATTGCCGTGGGCATCCACGATGGAGAAATGCGTGGTGTCCGTGCCCTCGTGGGTGTCGAGGTTCCCCTTGATCTGCGACGACGGTGTCGCCTTGTCCGGCAGAATGGTGGCGCGCAGCGCGGCAGCGTGTTCCGCAGAGATCAGCTTCGCGACCGGATTGTGCACGAACGCGGGATCGCCGAGCTCGCTGTTGCGGTCGGCGAAGGCCCGCCGCTCGGCCTCGACCAGGTAGTGGAGCGTATCGACCGACCCGTAGCCCCATTTAGCCAGCGGATACGGCGCCAGGATCTGCAGGATCTCGCAGATCGTCGTTCCGCCGGAGCTCGGCGGCGGATCCGACACGATGGTGTAGCCGTGGTACTCGCACTGCACGGGCTTGTCCCACACGACCGAATAGTCGGCCAGGTCCTTCATGGAGAGAAGGCCGCCGTGCGCCTCGCTCGAGGCGACGATCGCGCGGGCGATCGGCCCGCGATAGAACGCCGCCGAGCCGTCGCGGGCGATCAACTCCAGGGTCTTCGCCAATTGCGGCTGCCGGAGCCGCTCCCCTGCGGTATAGGGCTTGCCATGGTTCAGGAAGATCGCCGCCACGTTCGGGTGCCTGGCGAACTGCTTGACGTGCGTATCGAGGATGTTGACATCCCCCTGCTCGAGCACGTAGCCGTCCCGCGCCAACCTGATCGCCGGGGCCATCACCCGGGCGAGCGGCATGGTGCCATAGCGCTTCAGCGCCGCATTCAAGCCCATCACCGTCCCCGGCACGCCGACGCTCAGGTAGCTCTTCGTGCTCAAACCGGGGACGACGTCACCCTTGGCGTTCTGATACATCGTCGGGGTCGCCTTCAGCGGCGCCTTCTCGCGAAAATCCAGGAAGACGTTCTTCCCGCCCGCGAGATGGATCATCATGAAGCCGCCGCCGCCGATGTTGCCACAGCAGGGATGTACCACCGCGAGCGCGTATCCGACCGCCACCGCGGCATCCACCGCGTTGCCGCCTTCCTTGAGGATCTTCACGCCCACCTCGGTCGCAAGATGCTGCGCCGTCACCACCATGGCGTGGCGTGCGACCACCGGCTTCGCCGCGGCGAGCGCTGCCAGAGTGGTCGGCGGGGCGGTGGTGTCGAGTGCCAGATTCGAGATCGCCGCCCGGGCGGGCGGGCTTGCGGCCGCCGACAACCCCAGAGCCGCAATCATCACCGTTGCGGCTGCTCCCGCCACCACTCGCTTCTGCATGTCTTGCCTCTTTGTCTGCTCAGCCTTGCGTCCTGACGCGGACACCTACCACCGATAAGCCGCAGTGCCGTAGTAGTACGCGCCGCTGAACCCGATGGGCGAGGTCTGAGGATAAGGCAGTATGCCACCGAAGTTGTTGGCGGGTATCACCCTATCAGGATAAGCGTTGTTGAGGTCGTTCGAGCCAATCGTCCAGGACCATCGGCGCCAGTGGTATCCCAGGCTGGCGTCCAGCTCCACGATCGCGCCATACGTCTGATCGTCCGCGGAACTCCTGATGCTCTGGTCGCTCCACTGCCCGTAGCGCGTGACCTGACCGTGCACCGTCCACGATCCGAAGCTCCAGTCCGCGGCAGCAGCCACTTTGGTGCGTGGCGTGCCCACCGTGATGCGCCCCTGCTCGTCGCGAGTGATGATGGGCAGATTCAGACCCGCGAGACCGACCTGGGGCGGGTTGGGCGCGATCGACAGGATCTCGGTCTTGTTGTAGTTGAAGCTGCCCGTCAGAGCGAGCGAGGAGGCCGGGAGCTGCATGGTGTAGCTCGAGACCAGATCCACGCCCCGCGTGCGGGTATCGACCGCGTTGGTGAAGAACCGGCCGCCTTCCACGTACGGGATCCCCACCGAGGTCAGGTAGTTCCCCACGGCCGTGCCGAACAGGTTGCCGCTCAGGATGATCCGATGGGCGATCGTGATCTGGTAGGCGTCGATCGTCGTGTAGAGACCGTCGTGCGGCGTCAGCACGAGACCCACGCTGTAGTTGTGCGACAGCTCAGGCTTCAGCGGCTGGGCTCCCAGCGCCTGCGCGGCGGGAGCGGTCACCGGGAAGGTGCGGATGGTGTACGGCACCCCGGAGATGAAGTTGATCGCCGTGCTCGAGTAGTACTCCTGCTGCAGCGACGGCGCGCGGAATCCGGTCGACGCCGTCGCTCGCACCGCGACGACGTGAGTGAAGGCGTATCGGCCGGAAAGCTCGGCCGAGGTCGTGCCGCCGAAGTCGCTGTAGTGCTCGTGGCGGACCGCCACCTCCGTGGACAGCTTGCTGGTCAGATCGCTCTCCAGATCGAGATACTCCGCCTGGTTGCTGCGGGAATGCGAGCCGGCATCGCCCGGCGTGTAGCCGGGAAAGACCTGCGCGCCGGCACCGGCGTAGGAAGCCGGATCGCCCTGATCGATGGTGAAATTCTCATGCCGGTACTCGAGGCCCCAGGCGACGAGGAATCCGTTGCGCAGCCACGCCGGATCGAATGCCCGCTTGAAGTCCGCATTGACCACGGTCTGCCGGTACTGGAGCGCACCGACATAGAAGTCGGTCGGCGACGCCGCGCCGAGCGAATAATTGAAGGTGTTGGCCGTATTGAGGCGCCACTTGTTGCCGCCGGTATCGGCACTCACGTCGTAGTGCCACGTCAGCGCCGTGCCGCGCAGTCCCACCACCTCGGTGTCATCGTGCAGCGTGCTCTCCTCGATCGGCAGATAGCCGTCGGGGTAGACGGCCGCCGCCGCCGGCGAGCTCGTCTTGTATGCCGAGAGCGAGCGGAAGAAGCCGCCCGACCACACGTTGCGGTGATTCAGCAGACTGAATGCGTAGAGCTGCACCTGCGGGGTGAAGTCGTACTGCAGATTGATGGCTCCCCCTTCCTGCTGCAAAGCCGGGAGGCCGTAATGGAACGTAACGGTATCGTAGGTCGGATCACTGGGGAAGCGCTTGTCGAGACCAGCGCGGTTGGTCGGGTTCTGGTGCGTCCCGTCGACGCTCACGCGCAGCCAGCCGTTCGAGCCGAGTGGGACTCCGCCATTTGCGCCTACCTGCCAGGTGGCACCATCGCCCCTGCTGTAGCGGCCGCCGGTCACGCTCGCGGAGCCGCCTTTCGGGCCGTGCTTCAGGATGATGTTGATGACGCCCGCGATCGCATCGGAGCCGTACTGGGCCGCCGCACCGTCGCGCAGCACCTCGATGTGGTCGATGGCATCCACCGGGATCGCGTTGAGATCGACCGCGGAAGAGCCACGGCCGAGAGAGCCGTTGACGTTCACGATCGCCTCGGAATGCTGGCGCTTGCCGTCGATCAGCACCAGAGTCTCGTCAGGCGAGAGGCCCCGCAGCTGCGCCGGCTGGGAGGCATCGGTGGCATCCGTGACCGAGGGCTGCGGGAAGTTGAACGACGGCAGCAGGGTGCGCAGCGCCGTGGCGAGATTGGGTGCGCCGGTCTCGGTGATGTCCTTCGGGGTGATCACATCGATGGGCGAGAGCGAGGTGGCCACCGTCCGATCGGATGCCCTGGTGCCGGTCACCACGACAGTCTGCAGCGTGTTCGAGCTCGAGGATCCGGCGGGATCCGCCCCGGCCCGGGGGCTCACGGCCGCCGCACAGGCCAGCAGGGCAAGAGTGGGCGTCAGCGACAGACGGCTGCTTTGCATAGAGACCTCTCCCGTAACGAGTCAGTAACATAGTCTCTGAAATGGGACTGGCCGGCAAGGCTTCCGTGATTGCACGAAGACTGCTATATGCGGGCGCACCTGAATGGTGCGGCCCCGCACCAAAAGAGGGTTCCATGCAGGGGCTGCCGGATCTGCGGAAGGAGAATGAGCACTGCCATCCGCATGAGACCGGCCGCGAGCGCCGGAGCGCTCCTGATCGGCGCCCTGCTCGACCGGACGGCCTGGGCTCAGGCCCCCATAGCACATGGTTCAAGGGGCATGCAATGCCGGACTGGCAGCGCGTGGCTCGCGGAGGAATCAACACGCACGGCCGCACCCTCATCGGGATCGCGACCGAGACCCACTGCTACTGCGACCTGCGACCTGCGATTCGTTCTCTTTATTCGTTCTCTTTGCCGGAACCGCCGACCAACACCACGTCGACGGCTGCAAGCGCAAGACCTGGCGGCTCGGCGCAGGCAGGCGCCAGCGTGTCAGGTGCGCCGCGCCCTGCCCCCTCAGGTACGCGTCTGCCTCGGGAACGAGCTGCGCCTTCTCTGCGACCCCCAGGCGGCGGGCAGAGCCGCCTGGCGCAGGGCGGCATCGATGTCATCCAGCGCCTCGCGCGCCGATGGCTTGCCGAGGAGACTGCGGCCGATGGAGTTCAGGTAGAGCGTGAGTATGATCGGGCTCGGATGCGCCTGCGAAAGCTGCTGCCTCACAGCCTCGATAGCATCGCCGAGATCGCCCAGATCGCAATTGTCGAGTCCGGCCCCGCGGGCGGCCCCCGCGGCCGTGTGCACCGCATGGCGGATCCTCTCGAGCGCGTGCTGATCCATTCGCTGCCCCCTGACGCGGAACTCAGGATCAAACGCAGCGCGCCCGATCTCGTTCCGCTGCGGCGCTCGCGGCCCGGGCTGCACGACCGCGGGAGGGATGAGCGTCCGCCGATAGACTAGGCCGGCTTGCGATTCGCCTTCAGCCGGGCGGATTACGGCGACGGCATCTCTCCGTCAGAGACGCTCCGCCGCTCTTGCTCGAGATCCGCGACCACCTGCCCGATGACCTCCGCGACTCTCGCCCGCGAAAGCGGGCCCGGATCGCCCGCCGTGCGCTGCTCGAACTTTTCCACGATGCACCGCACCCGTTGCTGAAGCAGCTCGTCGCGATACTGCATGATGCCGGACTCCCCGATGCGGCGTTGGCCGCCGGTATTCGATTCACGCGGGCCGTGCGAGGCCCGCGCTGACCTTGTACTCGGATGAGGGCGCGCCCACCGAGACCTGCGTCTCGGTGCTTATGGTGCCCGTCGGGGAAAGCCCGTAGAGCGGCTCGAGCCGGGGTTAAAGCTTCCCGGCCAGACCCGCGATCAGCCAGCGCCGAACAGGGGGCAGGTGATCTCGCACCGCCCCCGATGCTCAGTGGCGCACCTCCCAGTATCGCGGCACCTTGTAGAAATCATAGGTGCGATCCCGGAACTGCCGGCCGTCATCACGCGTCAGCTCGTCAATGGAGCCGGCCGGCGCGGCCTCGAGCTGCTCCTTCGTATAAGTGACGACGTAGGCACCTGCTCGCTCATCGTAGTCGAGGGCGGCCCAGGGAATGGGATGGTACTTCTCACCCATGCCGAGAAAGCCGCCGAAGCTGATCACGGCGAAGAGGATGCTGTTGGCCTGCTTATCCAGGATGACGTCTTCGACTTCACCAATTTTTACTGCCGGAGGGATCCACGACATTGGTGCCGAGCACCTTCTTCGCGCGGATCGCAGAGGTATGGCCGCTTGCGGTAGGCATGTCGCTCTCCTGATGGCGCTTCAAGACCAGTCCATGCGCAACTCGCCGGGGAGCGATTGGTTCCCGTCATGGAAACCAGGGGAGGCCCCGAGCAGATTCTCCTTGTTTCAGCGTGATCTCAGACGTCAGGCAAGGAGCAACGCATGCCGCTCGCGCAGATGAAGTCCCCGCCGTGCGGACCATCGTGCCCCTGCGACGCCCACGATGGGATCATCCGGATCCCCCCTGCGAAGCTCCGTCTGAAAGCCGACCGCCCTGAACTCTCGCTCCAAAGACCGCGCTTCCTGGATAGTCAACGACAGAACGGCATCCGCATCCATGCTCGCACGCACGATTCCGTGTATGGATGCCGCCATGGCGCCGATCACCGCATAGGGGATTTTCGTGGCCGCCAGAACGCCGACGGCATCGAGCAGGAGCAGCGCGGGTTGGCCGGCCCGGGTGGTTCTCACGGGCCCTTCGAGTCAGCCTCGGCACGAAGCCGCCGGCCGGCCTCGTAGAGCTCCGCCATGAGCTGGGAATGCTCGAAGAAGGCGTCGAGACGCTGCTCCGGCGTCAATGCCTGCGTCGCCGCGATCAGTTCCTGCCGGAGCTGCTGGGCAAGCTTCGATTCCACAGCATCGATAACCTGGATTGGTCGGAGCGCCGACATTTGAACTCGGGACCCCTTGCACCTCATGGAATTCATGATCGACGATGCGGCCTACGCCTCTTTGAGGGCGAGATAATCGGCGGGGGACAGAATCTGAATGCCGCGCCAGGGATGCATCGATAACAGGTGGTGGATATCACTGCTGACGATGACAGCCGCCTTCCCTGCAAGTGCCAGCGCTAGATATTTATCGTCCTTAGGGTCCCTGCACTCGCGCACGGCGGCAGGGTGCTCGATCCGATCCGCTGCGACCACGACGAGATCCAGAATGCGCTGGCGGTGCTCGATGGAGACATACCGGTCGAACTTCTTCCGAAAGAGGACTTCCCGATACTCGTTCTCGACTTCCTGCGAGAGCAGGAGCCGGTTGGGCTCGTTCACAGCCCGCAGGAGGGCTCGTTCCGGGAGACTGTCAGCTTTCAGGGCGGCGGAGACGAGCGTCGAAGCATCGACGACAACGATCAAGTCCGTTGCTCAGATCGCCATGCCCGCAGCTCGGCGTCGATCTCCGAGTCCGTCAGGCCCTTGGCGCGCGCTTCGCGCTTAGCCTCGGCGATCGCCTCTTCGATGAGGTCGCCAGCACGGCCACCCTTGATCAGGCCACTCAGGTAACGCCCTGCAGCAGCCCTGCGCGCCGGGTTCTCGAGTGCGCGCGCGGCATCGCTATCAACCGGGATGCTGACGTCGATTGTGGTGCCCATGCAGATCTCCTAGACTGCTGCCAAAGCCTCGACGGCTCCTATTCTGCCAGTGTCCAGCAAGCGCCGCCGAGAGGCCAAAAAAATCAGGGTTGCTTCATGGACGGGCCCCGGCTTTCGCAAGGTGTCCATGAAGGTGTCCATAAGCTCGAAAAGGGATGCTCTGAAAGATTGGTCGGAGCGCCGAGATTTGAACTCGGGACCCCTTGCACCCCATGCAAGTGCGCTACCAGACTGCGCCACGCTCCGACGGATTGTTCTTGA
>DASTAC010000099.1:0-3223 GCA_035713045.1 Steroidobacteraceae bacterium | reverse complement strand
GACATGAGCGATCTCGCGATCGTGGAGGCGATCATCGCCATGGCGAAACATCTGCACATCGAGGTGGTGGCCGAGGGCATCGAGGGTTGGCAGCAGCTCGACAAGCTGCGCCAGCTCGGTTGCTCGTACGCACAGGGGTATCTGCTCGCGCGTCCGGCGCCATTCGACCTCTGCCGCCACTACCTCACCGGCCAGCCCCTCGACCTGATCGCCCAGGATCCCTTCGGGCAGGAGCTCGTGGCGACGGGAAGCTGAGGCGGCCCCTCAGATCCCGGCGTACCAGGTATATCCCTGGTCCTCCCAATAGCCGCCATGACCCTGGCCGAAGGGCCGGTAGCTCGTGACCAGCTGGATGTGCATGACGTACTTCGCCATCTTGTAGCCGAGCTGACGCCCCAGGCGAAGCCGCAGCGGCGCACCGTATTTGATCGGCAGCGTCTCGCCGTTCAGCTCATAGGCGAGCAGCGTCTGCGGATGCGCCGCCGTGCGCATGTCGATGCTCTCGTAGTAGTAGTCCCCGTGGTGGTCCATCGGGTCGGCACAGAAGAGCATCACGTACCGCGCCTGCGGTTTCGGGACCACGCGGGCGAGGAGATCCCGCAGCCGCGGGCCCGTCCACTGCCCGATGCAGCTCCAGCCCTCCACGCAGTCATGGCGCGTGATCTGCGTTTGCGCCGGCAGGGAGCGGATGTCGTCCAGCGAGAACTCCCTGGGGCTCTCGACCAGGCCGTCCACCTTCAGCCGCCAGTCCCTGAAGCCGTTCGCCGCCAGCGCCTGGTACTGCGGATTGTCGGGGTCGAGGGTTCCGTTCGCGCGGAACACCGGGGCGATGTCGGCGCGGGTGTACTCGGGCGCGAGCGCATCCCGTCCGACCAGCGCACGTTGGGCGCCGCGGGTCAGCCATTGAGCGGAGAGCAATACGCTCTGGGTCTGGGGCAGGCTCGAGAGGCGGTCGCAGCCGCCGAGGAGCAGTGTCCCGGCGCCCGCACCCAGCCCGAGAACCAGCCGCCGCCGGCGGACGCTGATGATCTCACTCATGGTCCTGCCTCCCGGCGGCCGGTCCGGTCTCGATGGCGTAGCGGCCGGTGATGATCGAGCGCAGGTTATTCCAGAGACCCGAGAGGATCACCATGGCGATGTGCACGAGGAAGAACCCAAGCAGGGTCATCGCGCAGATGAAGTGGAGGGTGCGCGCGCTCTGACGTCCATCGAATATCCACAGGAGCCACGGCCAGCCCGCATCCATGGTGGGGGACATGGTGAGCCCGGTGAGCACGATCAGCGGGGCGACGACGAAGAGGATGAAGAGGTAGGAGAGCTTCTGAATGCCGTTGTAGCGGCGCGCCTCATCGCCCTTCGGGAAGCGCAGGCGCACGTGCTCCACGAAGGTATGGCCCAGCCGCTTCCAGTCCACGCGGGTCAGCCAGAGATCGCGCCGGAGGTGGCCGGAGAGGATCCCCAGGGTGACGTACACCGCGCCGTTGATCACCAGAATCCAGGCGAAGAAGAAATGCCAGGCACGCCCCATCGCGAGCCACCGGGGGCCGGGGAGCGTGGCCCAGGTAGGAAATCCGCGGTCGGTGTAGTTCCCGTCGCTGCCCTTCGACCAGCCGAATACCCCGGTGGTCACGAAGGAATGCGAGCCCACCGTGGTGACGCCCCAGACATGTCCCTGGTTGTCCTCCATGGCCTCCATGCTGAGAATCGGCCGCGAGAAGTGGGAGGTCGCCCCCCAGTAGAGCGCCGGGTGCGCATTGAAGATCTGCAACCCGCTCATCAGCATGATGGTGAGGGTGATGAAGTTCACCCAGTGCAGAATGCGCACCGCCGCGCTGTGCCGCAGGATGAGCACCCTGCCGGCAACGGAGTGGTCCGTCGAAGGAAGAGTCGCCGTCGCCGGCTCCATCTCTGCCCCCTTTTGGGGTCGCTGTTGCTCGCGGGAGTGCGGACCGCGGCAGGATACGCCCCAGATCCGGCGGATGCCAGGTTCATGCGAGAATGGCCCTCATGAGCAGTGACACTCCGGGCGAGCCGTCCGGCGCGGAGCGGCGGACCGCCCGCCGCCAGTGCGCCGAGGCGGTCCTGATGGTCCGGCCGGCGAGCTTCGGCTACAACCCGGAGACCGCGACCACCAACCGGCTGCAGCGGCCGCCTGCCTCTGCCGCGGGCGGGGAGAGGACCCGGGCGCGCCAGGAGCACGAAGGGCTTGCCGCTGCCCTCGAGAGCGAGGGCGTCAGCGTTTGCGTGGTGGAGGACACTGCCGCGCCGCCGAAGCCCGATGCCGTGTTCCCGAACAACTGGGTGAGCTTCCACGAGGACGGGACCGTCGTGCTCTATCCCATGCAGGCGCAGAGCCGGCGGCGCGAACGGCGCCAGGAGGTGATCGAGGCGGTGGCGGAGCGGCTCGGGTTCGCGGTCGCGCGGACGGTCGACCTGACTTCACACGAGGCGGAGGGCAGGTTTCTGGAAGGCACGGGAAGTCTCGTGCTGGACCACCTCGAGCGCACCGCTTACGCGTGCGTCTCTGCGCGCACGGACCCGGTGGTCGTGGAGGAGTGGTGCCGCGAGCTCGGCTACGAGCCGATGGTCTTCAGTGCCGTGGACCGCGCCGGCGTAGCGCTTTACCACACCAACGTGATGCTCTGCATCGGTGAGAAAGCCGCTGTAGTCGGAGCGCAGGCCATCGTCCCCGCCGATCGCGGACGTGTCCTCGAGCGGCTGCGCGGCACCGGACGGGAGGTCATCGAGATCGGGCACGCCGAGATCGAGCGCTTCGCCGGCAACATGCTGGAGCTCGGCTCCTGGGACGAGGCGCTGGGGGACTGCAGGGTGCTGGTCATGTCGGATGCTGCAAGACACGCGCTGTCCCCGGACGCTTATGCGCGGCTGTCGGCGTGCACGGACGAGGTCCTGACGGTTCCGGTCCCGACGATCGAGCGGTTGGGCGGCGGCAGCGTGCGCTGCATGTTGGCAGAGGTCTTCCCGCCCGCGTGACCGAGTTCCTCCTCAAAGCCGTGCTCAGCTACCTGCTGGGGTCAGTCATCGGCAGTCTGGTCGTGGGGAGACTCAGGGGTGGCGTCGACATCCGCCGCCTGGGAAGCGGCAATGCCGGCGGTACCAATGCGCTGCGCACCCAGGGCAAGGGGTTCGCGTTCTGGGTGCTGCTGATCGACATCGGCAAAGGCTGGATCGCGACCGGCCTCCTGGCCCCCGCGCGCCTGCC
>DASTAC010000098.1:0-33190 GCA_035713045.1 Steroidobacteraceae bacterium | reverse complement strand
CAAAGGATGTAGACAGCCTCAGCCACGGTCATCGCCTTTCTTGTTCAACACGAAAGCATCCGCGAACGTATGCAGGGCCGCGGTGCGCAGCCGCTCGATGGCATTGGCGCTCATGAGTTTGATCACCAGGATTGGCCGCTCCGCGTACTCTTGCCCGAGGCGGTCCACGGCGCAATCCAGCCCGGCGCTCGCGGGCCGGTAGGCATAGCGCGCGGGAGCGGCGCCCGCGCGCTGCACCAGGCCGCTCGCCTCGAGGCCGGCCAGGGCGGTGTCGATGAGCACCGCCTGCACGCGCAGTCGCTCTGCCAGTCCCTGGCCCGTCCATTCCTGATGGCGCTCGCGCCGCAGGAACAACAGGGTCTCGAGCTGCTCGTAGGACTCGATGTGCTCGTGAAGCAGCGCGCGCACATCCGGCGGGAGCTCGTCCGCGCCGCTCACGGAGACCCGGAGCCTGGCGCAAGGCGCGAGGCCGGGTCACCCGGAACGTGAAGGGCCGGGCGCTCCGCCTCGCGCAGGGGTCCGCTGGCGCCGAGAGGTTCTGCAGATGGGAAGATGCCGCCGGTCATGGTGCGACTGGTTATCGCATACCGGCGCCAGATGCAAGAGCCCGCCGCAGGCGGTGCGCCTGCGGCGGGCGAATCGAAGCGAGCGAAGCGGACGAGACGAGCGTCAGGCGGCGCTCTTCTCGACGTCGCAGCGGTAGTGCGCCTTGCGCAGCTTGGCGCAGGCGCTCTTCACCTGGGCTTCCGTCATGGGCGCGGACCGGAGCTCGAACAGCTTGCCGTGCGGCACCACCACCACGTCCTGCAGCTCGTTGCCGAACTTGCTCTTCAGCGTCTTGGCGAGCTTGTCGCCGTAGGCCTTGGTATGGACGACGGCGAGCAATGCCTGGTAGCCCGTCAGCTTCTTCAGTGCCGCCTTCGCCTGGTCAGTCTGCGGTGCGTTCGGGTACTTCGACAGGAAGTCCTGATAGGCCGCCGCCGTATTGGTGGACTGTGCGGTCTGCCAGGCGGCGGACTGCTGCAGGCTGTTGACCTTGTCCTGCGCATCGGCCGCATGCATTCCATTCGGCTCCTGCTGCAGGTACTGCTGGTAGGCGTCCAGCGTGTTGGCGCTCTTGGCCGCGCTCCACGCCTGCTCGTCCTTCAGTGCGTTGATCCGGTTGCGCGCCTGCTCCACGCGGGCATCGCTGGGATGCTCCTTGATGAACTGCTGGTAGGCGGTCACCGTGTTCTGCTGCGCCGCCTTCTGCCAGTCGGCGTTGGGTGAGCTGCAGGCGGCGAGTACGCCGGCCGTAATCACGCAGAGAACGAGAAAGGACTTCTTCACCGCAACCTCCGGACAGACAATGGGTCGAACTTTGCGTCTTCCCCGTTCAGTGCAGGGGATTCCCCGGATCAGGAGGCTAACGTGCCAGCCCGGAAACAACCCTGTCCCCTTGTCCAACGCACACTTGCGGTCGAAACCACCGTGCCG
This sequence comes from Steroidobacteraceae bacterium, assembly GCA_035713045.1. Lineage (GTDB taxonomy): Bacteria > Pseudomonadota > Gammaproteobacteria > Steroidobacterales > Steroidobacteraceae > 13-2-20CM-66-19. Next base: position 31,714 of record DASTAC010000098.1, on the reverse strand, counting down.
TTGCACCCGCATCCCGCGAGCCGCTCGAAAGATCATCCAGCGCATTCCGGCGCCCTCGAGTAGGCACGCCGGCAAACTGTGTATTATCCCAGGTTCAAGTTATATTGCAACTTGAACGCCGCACTTGCAAGCCTCGGTCAGTCAGCATGCCGCCATCGAGGCGGCCGGGCGGAAGAGGCCCGGCGCGGGCCCGAGAGGCCGATCAGCCGGACCCGGGCCGCGAGCATGGCATTTCCGAGCCGTATCCCTGCCGGCGCGTGGTCGGACGCAAGAGCGGCGCTGCCGCCGCGACCGCGGTTTCACTGGGAACCCCGCAGGAGCCCGGCGAAGCTGCCGCCCTTCCTCCAGTCCTCCACGCCTCTGCAAATCGCTCATTTGCAGCGTCCGGTGACTCTCCGACCGCCGGTCGGCCGAGTCCGGACGGCGAGTCAGGCGCCGGCGCACCCCACCTTCGAGAGAGGAGAAACAGCCTAGGTTTCTGCTACAGTACCGACCCTTCCGGCAGCTCCCGCTCGACTCACTTCCTGGCGCGGCCCGCCCCTATGGGCGAGGCTGCTCGAAGTGCTTCCCGGGCGCCCCGGAGGGAAGGGGACCGGGTCATCAGGAGTTGCCGTGAAGAGCGTGATGAGACGTCGGCTGGTCATCGTCCTGGCCGTGATGATTGTTCTCGTCGGTGGTGCGGTGGTCTTCAACACGGTCGTGAAGGCCCACTTCATCCGCAAGGCCATGGCGAAGAATGCCTCTCTTCCGCAGACGGTGAGCACGGCCACCGCCGAATACTCGCAATGGCAGCCCGAAGTTCGGGCCGTGGGGAGCCTCCGGGCCGTTCATGGCGTCGAGGTCACCACCGAAGTGGCGGGCCTCGTGCGGTCGGTGGACTTCAAGTCCGGTGCGGACGCGCGGACCGGTCAGACGCTCGTGCAGCTCAATGCCGATCCCGACATTGCGCAGCTCAAGGCGCTGCGCGCCGCGGCGAATCTCGCCGCGCTCACCTATCACCGCGACCTGATCCAGTACCAGGCGCAGGCGATCGGCCTGGCGCAGCTCGATACCGACGAGGCGAACCTCAAAAGTGCCCGGGACCAGGAGGCGGCGCAGGCCGCCCTGGTGGCGAAGAAGACCATCCGAGCGCCGTTCGGCGGCCGCCTCGGCATTACGACGGTCAATCCCGGCCAGTACCTCAACCCCGGCGACCCCATCGTCACCCTGGAGTCGGTCGATCCCATCTACGTCGACTTTCGCCTGCCCCAGGACGATCTGTCGCGGGTGAAGGTCGGGCAGACGATCCATGTGACGGTGGATGCCTACCGCGGCACGACCTTCGAGGGGAAGATCACCTCCATCGATCCGCTCGTCGATCCATCCACCCGCAACTTCCTGGCCGAGGCGACGCTCCGCAACCCGCAGCACAAGCTGCTGCCGGGAATGTTCGTCCGCGCCACGGTCCAGGCGGGCGCCAAGGAGCGTTATCTCACCCTGCCGCAGACCGCGATCACCTATAACCCGTACGGTGAGACGGTGTATCTCGTGCGCCAGCCCGCCAAAGCGGGCGGCCATCCGGTGGCGCAGCTCAGATTCGTGACGCTGGGTCCCACGCGCGGCGATCAGGTCGCCGTCGTCAAGGGCCTCGTCGCCGGTGATGTCGTCGTGAGCAGCGGCCAGATGAAGATCAAGAACGGGACGCGGCTGGTCGTGAACAACAGCGTGCTGCCGCTCGACAATCCCAACCCGTCTCCGCAGGAGCACTGAGGCGTCGGCGTGAGGAATTTCACCGATCTCTTCATCCGCCGGCCGGTGCTCTCGGCGGTCGTCAGCCTGCTGATCCTGGTGCTCGGCCTGCGCGCCATTTTCCAGCTGCCGGTAACGCAGTTCCCGCAGACGGAGAACGGCGTCATCACCGTGTCCACCGCCTACTACGGCGCGGACGCGCAGACGGTGGCCGGCTTCATCACCCAGCCGCTCGAGGCCGCGATCGCCCAGGCGCAGGGCATCGATTACCTGTCTTCCGTCTCGAGCGCCGGCAGCTCGACGATCACGGCGACGCTGCAGATGAACTACCCGGCGAGCAAGGCGCTCACCGAGATCAGCGCGCAGGTGAACGCCGTGCGCAACCAGCTGCCGCCGCAGTCGCAGCTGCCGGTCATCTCGCTGGCGGCCAACCAGACCACCGATGTCATGTACCTCAACTACTCGAGCAAGGTGCTGCCGGTGAACGACGTCACCGACTACCTGCTGCGGGTGGTGCAGCCGAAGCTCAATTCCATCCCGGGGGTGCAGACCGCCGAGATCCTGGGCGGGCGCACCTTCGCGCTGCGCGCCTGGCTCGATCCGGAGCGGATGGCGGCGCACGGGGTGACCGCGAGCGACGTCTACGCGGCGCTCGCCGCCAACAACTATCTCTCGGCCGCGGGCCAGAGCAAGGGCGACATGGTCAGTGTCAATCTGACCGCGTCCACCGACCCGCATTCGCTCGAGGCCTTCAAGCGGCTCGTGGTCCGCCAGGCCAATGGCGCCATCGTGCGGCTCGAGGACGTGGCGACCGTCGTCCTCGGCGCCCAGAATTACAATTCCAGCGTCTCCTACAGCGGCCTCCATGGCGTCTTCGTGGGCATCAAGGCGTCACCGACCGCCAATGTGCTCACTGTGGCGCGCGCCGTCAGAGCAGCCCTGCCGCAGATCGCCCGGCAGCTTCCGCAGGGGATCTCGCAGGCCATCGCCTTCGACGCCAGCACCTTCATCAACGCCTCGATCAGCGACGTCATCAGGACGCTGGTCGAGGCGCTGCTGATCGTCACCGCGGTCATCTTTCTTTTCCTCGGCAGTCCCCGGGCGGCCGCCGTCCCGGCGATCGCGATGCCGCTCTCGCTGGTGGGCGCGTTCGTCGTCATGCTGACGCTCGGCTATTCCATCAACCTGCTGACCCTCCTCGCGCTGGTGCTGGCGATCGGACTGGTGGTCGACGATGCGATCATCGTCGTCGAGAACGTCGACAGGCACATGAAGGAAGGCGTCACGCCGTTCTCGGCGGCGATCGCGGGCGCCCGCGAGCTCGGCGGTCCGATCATCGCCATGACCGTGGTGCTGGTGGCCGCTTACGCGCCGATCGCGTTCCAGACCGGCCTGACGGGCGCGCTCTTCACCCAGTTCGCCTTCACCCTCGTCGGGGCGATCACCGTGTCGGCCATCGTCGCGCTGACGCTCTCGCCCATGATGTGCTCGCAGATTTTCCGTCCCGAGCAGGAGGAGAACCGGTTCGTGCGCATGGTCGACCGCTGGTTCACGCGCCTGAGGTCGGCCTATCAGAGGACGCTCTCGAGCTGGCTCGAGACCTGGCCGGTGATCATCGTCCTGCTGGTCCTGCTCCTGGCCGCGTTGCCTTATCTCTTCATGACCTCCTCGTCCGAGCTCGCCCCGCAGGAGGACCAGGGTTTCGTGGCGTATCAGCTGATCGGCCCGCCGGATGCGACCATCACGCAGATGGAGACCTATTCGCGGCAGGCGCTGGATGTCGCGAAAACACTGCCGGAGTATCGCGGCGCATTCCAGATCGTCGGCGCGCCGTCGGTGTCGCAGGGACTCGGAGGCATCCTCTTCAAGCCCTGGAGCGAGCGCAGCCGCTCGGCCGACCAGCTGCAGCAGGTGCTGCAGACGAAGTGGAACACCATCGCGGGCGCGGAGATCGCGGCTTTCCAGTTCCCGCCTCTGCCCGGAGCGCAGGGATTGCCGGTGCAGTTCGTGATCACCACCAGCGAGCCCATCCAGAACCTCTACCGCGTGGAGCAGCAGGTCCTGAGCCGCGCCAAGGCGAGCGGGCTGTTCTGGTTCGTCGATGGCGACCTGAAGATCGATGAGCCGCAGCAGACGATCGAGGTCAACCATGACATGGTGGCCGATCTCGGCCTCACCAACCAGCAGGTCGCCTCGGTTCTCGGCGCTGCGATGGGCGGCGGCTACGTCAACTACTTCACGATCGACGGGCGCTCCTACGAGGTGATCCCGCAGGTGCTGCAGAAGTACCGGTTGAATCCCCACCAGGTGCTGCAGCTCTATCTGCGCGCCGCCAACGGGCAGCTGGTGCAGCTCGGCACCATCGCGCACCTGAAGCGTGAGACCGTGCCCGAGTCGATCAACCACTTCCAGCAGCTCAACTCCGCGACCATCGCCGGCGCTCCGGCCGTGTCCGAGGGCGCGGCGCTCGCCTTCCTGCGCAAGGCGCTCGAGCAGGTGGCGCCGAGCGGCTACACGGCGGACTATTCCGGGGAGTCCAGGCAGTTCATGCAGGGCTCCAGCGGTTTTCTCTATACCTTCGGCTTCGCGCTCATCATCGTCTATCTCGCCCTCGCGGCGCTTTTCGAGAGCTTCCGCGATCCGGTGGTGATCCTGGTGTCGGTGCCGGCGGCGCTGTTCGGGGCGCTGCTCTTCATCAACGTCGGGTTCACGTCCATCAACATCTACACACAGGTGGGCCTCGTCACCCTGCTCGGCCTCATCAGCAAGCACGGCATCCTGATGGTGCAGTTCGCCAACGACGAGCAGCGGGCCGGCAGGCCGAAGCGGGCGGCGATCCTCGAGGCGGCGGCCGTGCGTCTGCGGCCAATCCTGATGACCACCGCGGCGATGGTGCTCGGCGTACTGCCGCTCGTCATCGCAACGGGCGCCGGCGCGGCCGGACGCCGGGCGATGGGCATCGTGATCTTCACCGGGCTTGCCATCGGCACGATCTTCACGCTCTTCATCGTGCCGGCCGTCTACCTCGTGGTGGCGGCCGATCACGAGAAGCAGCGGCAGGCGCTTGCCGAGCCGCCGCCCAACCCGGGCTGGCAGGCGCCGGAAGGATTCGGGCCGGGCGGCACGCCCTGACTCCGGCTCTGGAGGCTAAAACCTCCCGCTCTGATAGTCTTCGAAGGCCTGGATCAGCTCCTCGCGCGTGCTCATCACGAAAGGACCATGCTTGGCCACCGGCTCCCGCAGCGGGCGGCCGGCGACCAGAATGGCCCGAGCGCTCTGCCCGTCGCGCGGCGGCTCGCGGCCTTCCAGCTGCACCGAATCGCCGTCGGTCAACACCGCGAGCTCGTGTGCGGCCACGGTCGCGGCGGACTCGCCCGCGCCGACCCGCACCGCCCCTTCGTAGACATAGAGGAATGCCGAGTGGCCCCGGGCGATCGTCTGCGAGAGCCTGGCTTGCGCCGCGAGCGCGACGTCCAGATACATCGGCTCGGTCGCCGGTTGCGCGATCGGGCCCGTGGCGCCCGCCGCCTGCCCGGCGATCACCTTGACGCGCACTCCGTCTCCGATGTCCGCGGCCGGAATCCTCTCCGGCCCGAACTCCTGGTACTTCGGCGCCGTCATCTTCTCGCGCGCCGGCAGGTTGATCCACAGCTGAAATCCGCGCATGCGGCCTTCCTGCTGCTCCGGCATTTCCGAGTGCACGATGCCGCGTCCGGCGGTCATCCACTGCACGCTCCCGGGCACGAGGACGCCCTCGTGGCCGTGGTTGTCGCGATGGCGCATCCTTCCGTCCAGCATGTACGTGACGGTCTCGAATCCCCGGTGCGGGTGATCGGGGAATCCCGCGATGTAGTCGCCGGGGTTGTCCGTCCCGAACTCATCGAGCATCAGGAATGGATCGAGATCCGGCAGCCGCGGCTGACCGATCACGCGCGTCAGTCTCACGCCGGCGCCGTCGGAAGTCGGCATGCCGCGCACGATGCGCGACACGGTGCGTTCGGATTGGGTGTTCATCTGATCCTCGGTGCGGAGATCTCCGCATTCGTGTTGGAGTGCAAGCGCCGCGTCGCGCCGCCAGAGGTCGTGAGCGGCGGCCCGCAGGAATTCATGCGGCAAGTCCGGCGGCTTCGGCCGTGGCCGCGGCAATCGAGGCCTTGCGATGGTCGGCGCTGATGTTGAGGCCCTCGGCCCGGACGAAGGTGATGTCGGTGATGCCGAAGAACCCGAAGATACCGCGCAGGTAGGTCTCCTGGTGATCGAGCGACGCCGCGGGCGTGTCCGGTCCATAGAAGCCGCCGCGAGAGGAGGCGACGATCACCTTCTTGCCGCCGGCGAGGCCCTGGGGACCCTTCTCAGTGTAGCGGAAGGTCTTGCCGGCGACCGCCAGCCGGTCGATCCAGGCCTTGAGCTGCGACGACACCGAAAAGTTGTACATCGGTGCCCCGATCACGGCGATATCGGCTGCGAGGAAGTCCGCGAGCGCCTGCTGTCCCCGAGCCACGTCCTGCTGCAAGGCCGCGTTCCCGCCTGCCGCCCCCTGAGCGGCGGCAAGATGGGCGCCCGTCAGGTGACCGATCGGCTCGGTGCCGAGGTCGTAATAGGTGACCGACATTCCGGGGTAGGCCTTGCGCAGGCGCGAGACGACCGCGGCGCTCAGCTGGCGGCTGACGGAGCTCTCTCCGAGAATGCTGGCATCGACGTGCAGAAGTTTCATGCGGGTCTCCGGACGGTGGTATAAAATTGTTACTGAGGATAATTATGTGAGTGCGGCCGACGCCGATACAAGAAGGCACACGCATGCGACCGAGTAAAACGGGTGTAACCGCGGCAGTCCGGCACGTGCCGAGCGAGGAGTGCCCGAAGATCAGCCAGGTGTTGGCGCGGGTGGGCGAGAAATGGAGCGTCCTCATCATCATCATGCTGGCCGAGAGGCCGCGCCGCTTCTCCGAGCTCAAGCGCGCGATCGGGGGGGTGTCGCAGAGGATGCTGACCCTGTCGCTGCGGGGTCTCGAGCGCGACGGCCTGGTGAAGCGCACGGTCTTCCCCGTCGTGCCGCCGCGGGTCGAGTACGAACTCACGCCGCTCGGGCAGTCGTTGCATTCTCCGGTGAGCGCGCTCGGCCAGTGGGTGCGCAATCACCTCCCCGAGATCGATGCCGCGCGCGACGCTTTCGACAGGCGCGCCGCCCTCGAGGCCGATACAGCGCCAAAACTGCATGAACGCAGAGGCTATTCGAGTTGAGGGCCGCTGCTTCGCCTGTCAGCCTGCTCTGACGGGCCGGGAGGCCGGGCAGGTACGGCTGCAGGCCGAGGCGGTCGGCCGTTTGTGACATAAGTCCATGATACTGCTGGAAAATCGCCCGACGGGGAGTGCCGGTTCCCCCCCTTTGGAGGGAGACGTCGGCGATTGAGTTCGAGCTGTCCGGCCCGATCATAGGAACCAGGACAGGACGCCAAGCGTCCTTTCAGAGCGGAGAGGCATCATGCAGCAGACGAGCAAACTCGAGCGGCAGCAGCCGCACGTCGTGGATTACAGCGCCGCAAGGGCCAAGGCCATCGAGTGGCTGGGCGATCGTTACCTGCTCGCCAGGCCCATCAACCGCAAGACGTCTCCCCCAACCAGCGTGCCCTCATCAACCCCCGGCACGTTGGCACTCCAGCCGGCGGGACAGACTTCCCGCCGGCCTTTTAATCATCGACGGGTTGTAGGAGGCTCGTATGAATCGTCAAATGATTCTGTTGCGAGTGGAGCAGGGAGTCTGGGAAGGCTGGCAGTGGATGGCGCTGGATGATTTCCTCAAGCGCGTACGTCTCGATGCCTGGAACGAGGGCGAGGAGTCCATGGTCGGAATGATTCTGCCGCCCGGACGACAGGGGCAGGGGAAGCTCAACTGACGCGGTGTCGGACCGATTGCGGCGGCGCGCGCTGCCGCGATCGCCTCCATCGCACCGCGCTCACGGTGGCGCTGGCGTTCCGGCCCCCCGGGGCCGTATTCTCCGTTTTCCCCCCGGATGGAGGCCTGCCGTCATGAACATCGGCTTCATCGGACTCGGCAACATGGGCAGCGCCATCGCGGGCCGTCTGCTCGAAGCGGGGCACAAGCTGCGTGTCTGGAACCGCTCGCCGGAGCCCGCGCGGCGGCTCGCGGAGCGCGGTGCGCAGGCTGTCACCACGGCCGAGGAGGCGTTCCGGGGCGATGTCGTATTCTCGATGTTGAGCGACGATCAGGTGATCCGCGCCGTGTTGGTCGAGAGCGGCGTGCTGGCGCGGGCCACGCCCGCTGCCACCCGGATTCATGTCAACATGGCCACGATCTCGGCGGCTCTCGCCGACGAGCTCGCCGAGCGCCACCTCGAGCGCGGAGTGGGTTATGTCGCCGCTCCCGTCCTCGGTCGCCCGGACGTCGCCGCCGCGGGCAAGCTGACCGTCGTCCTGGCGGGTCCGCGGCAGGCCACCGACGCCGTACAGCCGCTCCTCGAGGGCACGGTCGGACAGAAGGTGTGGCGCTGCGGGGACCGGGCGTCCCAGGCGAACGTCGTCAAGCTGGCCGTCAACTTCATGCTGGCGGCGGCGATAGAGTCCATGGGTGAGGCCGCCGCGCTCACCGCAGGCTACGGCATCGAGCCGCGAGACCTCTTCGAGCTCATCGGGCAGAGTCTTTTCCCCGGCCCGGTGTATCAGGGTTACGGACGCCTCATCGCCGAGGGACGCTTCGAGCCGGCGGGCTTCAAGGCTCGGCTGGGGCTGAAGGACGTGCGCCTGGCGCTGGCAGCGGCCGAGGCAGCCACGACACCGATGCCGGTGGGAAGCGTGATCCGCGACTCGATGCTCGAGGCGCTGGGGCGCGGCGAGGGCGATAAAGAGTTCGGCGTGGTGCTCGGCCGGGCCGCCATGCGGCGCGCCGGCAGGTGATCGCCGGGAGATGAGCGGCGCCCGGTGAGGGGTCGGGCGCGGCCGCCTGCCCGATATAATGCCCCCATGCCGGAATCCGCACTGGGCTCCATGAGCGCGCGCGCCACCGTTCTTCTCACGGACTACGCCTGGTCCGACGTCGCGATCGAGTCGCAAATCATCGAGGGCGCGGGACTGCGTCTCGTGACCGGTCCGGCCAAGGCCGCCTCCGCAGACGTCATTGCGCGCCTCGCGTCCGAGCACCGGCCCGCCGCCATCATGACCAATTGGGCGCCCGTGAGCGCTGCAGCGATCGCAGCCAGCCCTTCGCTGCGCATCGTCGCTCGGCTCGGTGTCGGACTCGACAACATCGCCGTCGATGAGGCTGTACGCCGCGGCGTCTGGGTCACGAACGTCCCGGACTATTGCATCGAGGAGGTTTCCGACCACGCCGTGGCGATGGTGCTCGCCTGGGCGCGGGGACTCGTACCTTTCGACCGGGAGGTCAAGGCCGGGCGCTGGGACCCCGCGAGCGCGCGGCTGCGCCGGGTTCGCGACCTCATCTGCGGCATCATAGGCTTGGGGCGAACCGGGCGGCGGACGGCCGAGAAGCTGAGCGGCTTCGGCGTGCGGCTTCTCGGCCATACCCGAAGCGCAGACGGGGCCGTCGACGGGGGCGTCGAGATCACGACGCTCGAGGATCTCCTGGGCCGCTCCGACGTGGTGATCGTTCATGTCCCGCTCACCGCCCAGACCCAACACCTGCTCGGCCGCGAGCACATCGGACTGATGAAACCCGGCGCTTTCCTCGTCAATGTGAGCCGCGGCGCGGTCGTCGATACGGCTGCGCTCATCGAGGCACTGGAGAGCGGAAGGCTCGCCGGTGCGGCGCTGGATGTGCTGGAGGACGAGCCGCGCGTTCCCGGCGGGCTGCTGCGGCCCGACGTGATTCTGACCCCCCACATCGCCTTCTCCTCCGAGGCATCCTTGCGCGATCTGCGGCGCAGAGCGAGCGAGGAGGTCGTGCGGGTGCTGAGTGGGGAGCCGCCGCGGCAGGCGCGGAACGAGCCGCAACCGCGGCCCTCCGTCCGACCGGAGGCGAGGGACCCCAAAACATGAGCCGCACGCTCTCAGTCTCTCGAGCCTGGACCGCAGAAGCGGTCCGCCGCATCGACGCCGATTTCAACCGCTCCGCGGACACGCACCTCATTCCGGTGGAGCTCTCCGGCTATCCGGGCATCGAGCTCTACCTGAAGGACGAGTCCAGCCACCCGACCGGGAGCCTCAAGCACCGGCTCGCCCGCTCGCTCTTTCTCTATGCGCTTTGCAACGGGTGGATCGGCCCGCAGACGCCGATCGTCGAGGCTTCGAGCGGCTCGACCGCCGTCTCGGAAGCGTACTTCGCGCGCATGCTCGGGCTGCGGTTCATCGCGGTCGTGCCGAGGTCCACCGCCGCCGAGAAGGTCGCGGCCATCGAGTTCCAGGGCGGCGAGTGCCATTTCGTCGACGACCCGAAGGCGGTTCATGTCGAGGCCGAGCGGCTCGCGGCCGAGGTGTCCGGCCACTACATGGACCAGTTCACGTACGCGGAGCGGGCGACGGACTGGCGGGGCAACAACAACATCGCGGAGTCGGTCTTCCGCCAGCTCGCTCAGGAGCGGCATCCCATCCCGCGGTGGATCGTCTGCGGCGCCGGGACCGGCGGAACCTCGGCGACGCTCGGAAGGTATGTGCGGTACTACCGTTACGCCACCGAGATCTGTGTCAGCGATCCGGAAGCGTCGGTCTTCCATCGCCACTACGCCGATCGCAGCGTCACGGCGGTCGCGCGCTGCGATTCCTGCATCGAGGGCATCGGCCGCCAGCACGTGGAGCCGTCGTTCATTCCGGACGTCGTCGATCGCATGATTCCCGTATCCGATGCCTGCAGCATCGCCGCCACCCGTGTCATCAGCGAGCGGCTCGGTCGCCGCTGCGGCGGGTCCACCGGCACCAACATCTGGGCCTGTGCCCGGCTGATCTCGGAAATGGCCGCCAACGGCGAGACCGGCTCGGTGGTGTCGATCCTCTGCGACCAGGGCGAGCGATACGCCTCGACGTATTTCAACGACGCATGGATCGCGCAGAAGAAGCTCGACCTGGCACCGGGTGTCGCCGCCCTGCGGCAGTTCTTCGAGGGGAGGCGGCTGCCATGAGCGTATCCGCGGGAGGGGTACAACTGGTGTTGCGCATGTCTTTGCGTGGGGCCGCTTGCGCCGGGATCACTGCCATTGCGCTCGTCTCGGCAGCGCAGGCGCGGATCGCGGCACAGCCGCTCGAGGCGCGCGTCGCGGGCGGGATGGTCCGGGGCGCCGTCGAGCGCGGGGTGATCACGTTCAAAGGCATTCCCTACGCGGCACCGCCTGTGGGCGCCCTCAGATGGGCGCCGCCGCAGCCGGTAAAGCCCTGGGCCGGCGTGCGGCCGGCAATGCATTTCGGCCCTGACTGCGCGCAGCTGCCGACACCGGGCGATGCGGCACCATTGCGGACCGAGCCGCGGGAGAGCTGTCTTTACCTCAACGTGTGGCGACCGAAATCGGTCGGCGCGCGCAAGCTGCCGGTCATGGTGTGGATCTACGGGGGAGGATTCGTGGATGGCGGCACCTCGCCGGCCGTGTACGACGGGACGCAGTTCGCCCGCGACGGTGTGGTGCTCGTCAGCTTCAATTACCGCCTCGGAAACTTCGGCTTCTTCGCCTTTCCGGCGCTCGACCGGCACGCGGCCGCCGGCCGTCGGGGCGACTATGCGTTCATGGATCAGATCGCCGCCCTCCGATGGGTGCAGCGTCACATCGCCGCCTTCGGCGGCGATCCGCGCAATGTGACGATCTTCGGCGAGTCCGCGGGCGGAATATCCGTCAACGCGCTGCTCATGAGCCCGCTCGCGCGCGGTCTCTTCGCGAAGGCGATCATCGAATCGGGCGGCGGGCGCGACAACATTTTCCCCTCGCGGCCGCTCTCCGGCTCGCCGCGATCGGCGGAGGCGATGGGCGTCAGGCTCGCGCGCCACCTCGGCATCGCCGGCGACGGCCCTGCCGCGTTGGCGGAGATGCGCGCGTTGCCGGCGCAGAGGCTGGTGGATGGGCTCAACATGGCGACCATGGGCGCGAATCACACCTATGTCGGCGGCCCCATCCTCGACCCCAGGCTCTACCCCGGCGCGCCGACCAGGGTGTTTGCCGCCGGCGGCGGCGCTCGCGTGCCGGTCATGATCGGCACCAATACCGATGAGATCGGCAGTCTGACCGCGACATCGCTCGCGGCGGTGTGGAGGAGCTTCGGCAAGGATGCGGTGGAGGCCCGCCGTGTTTACGACCCGGATGGGCGCCGTACGCTGCAGGAGGTGTCCGCCGCCGCGGGCGGTGATCAGTGGATGGTCGAGCCCGCTCGCGCGATCGCGCGGATCCTGTCCGCTCGCGGCCAGCGCGTATACGAGTATCGCTTCGGCTACGTGGCCACCTCGCTCCGCGGCATGGTTCCCGGCGCGCCCCACGCGTCGGAGATTCCATTCGTCTTCGACACGGTGGCGGCGCACTATGGCACGAAGACCTCACGCGCCGATGAAGCCATGGCGCACGCGGTGCAGGCGTACTGGGTGGCCTTTGCGCGCACCGGACGCCCCGATCCGCGCGGTGAGCCTGCCTGGCCGGAATATCGCACGAGCACCGACAGGCTCATGAGCTTCACCGACCACGGCCCGGTGCCCGAAGCGGACCCGTGGCGGCGGCGGTTGGACCTCGCCGAGCACGCCTCGCTGCGCGCCGGACACTGAAGGTCTGTCAGCGGCGCCGGGCGCCGGCCGCGGCAGCCGCCCAGTCGGCGGGCGGATCCAGATGGAACGCGTATTGATCCAGGCACCGGCACAGGAAGCTGCCCGCGGTGTAGCCCGCGCGCCGCAGGACCGCGCGGTGGGAGATCCAGACGGAGCAGGCGGCGCCGCAGAAAAAAGCGCGGTGCAGCAGCCGGACCAACGCACGCAGCAGTGCGGGCCGCTCGGCCCGCAGCTCGAGAATGAGCTCCGACTCGAACCCGATGTGCGCGAGCTCGTCCGCGAGGAGGCTGCGGCAGAGAACCTTGAGCCGCTGACAGCGGGTGACGGACTCGAGCGCGCGGTAATAGACGTTCCCAATGAGCTCGGCCGTGATGAGGATGTGAAGGTAGAGCTCGAAGCCGCCGAGTCGGCGCACACGGCGGAAAATGGCGTCGCTCCAGTGTCGCTCCCTCGCAGGGATACCATGCTCGCCCATGAAATCCCGCAGCAATCGCGCGTGGCGTTGCTCCTCGCGAATGAAGAGCTCGGTGATCCGGGGCAACAGCTCGTCCCCGTGAGCCCCAGCGAAGCGGCTGGCCGCCCGCAGGAGCCCGGCCCCCTCGGACTGCTCGCCCAACTGGAACGTGGCGAGGGAGCGCGCGATGAGCCGGCGCTCTTCGGCCTCAAGCGTGCCCGGTGAGCCGCCCGCAGCGCCGCGCGGCTGCTGGGCGTGATACTCGAAATGGTTCAGCCAGATCCTGAGGTTGGTGAGCATGGTGCGTCCGCCGGTGAGGCCCGAGGGAGATTCTCGGCGCCGCTGCGGTCGCGACCGTGGCGGAATCATGGCAAATTATGGCAAGGGAACCGAAGAGGACTGCCGCACATCAAAACCGAGGAATTACAAAGAGTTGACGGAGGGCGCATGAGAAGACACCTGAGTGCCGGAAGCGCGTTCGTGTGCGTGCTGCTATGCGCGGGAGCTGCGGCTGTCGCGAATGGCGCGGGCAGGGTGGTGACGGAGGCTGCGAGGGGGGGAGGGGACGTGCCTAGGGCCGTCCGTGACGGCGGGGCATCTGGGGTGCTTTTGGCTGCGAATGGGGATGTGCCTAGGGCCGTCCATGGCGGCGGGGCATCTGGGGTGCTTTTGGCTGCGAGTGGGGATGTGCCTATGGCCGTCCATGGCGGCGGGGCACCCGGCCCGCGCATCGTGCGCGGGCGCTCGCCTCCTGAGTCGGCTCGCCCTGCCATCTGGCGGACCTACGACATGATCGTCGACTTCCAGGGCCTTCCGCGCACCTACACCTGCGACCAGCTCTGGTATGAATTCCGCGGCATTCTGCTGCGCTTCGGGGCGCCGCCAGCGGGCATCAACATCCTGCCGTACGACTGCAGCCCGACGCCGGCCGGGGATTTGCGGTCGCCTCACGTGGAAGTGCGATTCCAGCTGCCGTTCCTGCTTCAGCCCGGGGTGACCGGGGCGCCCATCCACGCTACCGAAGGCACCGTCCGGCTATCGCCCGGTCAGCCGAAAACCCTCCACGCGTCCGATTGTCAGCTGCTGAAGCAGATCCGCCAGACGATGTTGGCCTCGATGCCCGTCAAGGTGGCGGCGGAGCATTTCGACTGCGCTGCGCCGGCGCCCCGCTCCGGCAGGTTCTGGGTGACGTTGCGTCTGCCGGTGCTGGCGCGCGCGCCGACGGCTGCGCGTGAGCCTGGCGGGCGGGGGCCCCGCGCTGACATGAACCAGCGGGGCGGCGCCCCCGCGCTGACCTGAACCAGGTCGTTTGGGCGCATCCACTTGCGGAATGCCGCCTCGACCTGCGCGGGCCCGACCTCGATGTAGTGCCGTGCGGCGATGGTAGGCCTCATCGAGCGGCAGCCCGAGATCGATGCGATTGATGATGCCGCCCGCGATGGCATCCATACTCGACTCCTCCAGGGGGATCTGCCGGAGCAGCAATTCCTTCAGACGAGGCCGGTCCGCTTGCGCAGCGCGACGCTGAGGCGCGTCCCATAGAAGCTGCCGCCGAGGACCGCACTGCAGTGCTCCAATCGAAAGTAGTCGGGATCGCTGCGGGTAGCGGCAGCGTCTGAGCAAGAACGACGATGTCCTGCACGCGGCTCGCATCGGGCACGGCGACGACCGCGGGTCGGTTGAGCGGCACCGACCGGCGCGAAGCGGCGGGATGCCGGCTTCGCGCCCATGGAAAAGGGAGCCGACCCTCTGCGAGGACCGGCTCCCTGGCTCTCAATGCCGCTTTGCGACCGGGACCAACCCGTGACGGCCGCCGCAAGCATCATCCATCGGACAAGCGCCGCGCCCATTGGTTCTGCCGCGCAGATCCGATGAGGCGCAGCGCGGTGTCTCTTGCTCAGGCGGACTTCAGCTGCTGCGCCGCGAACTCGTAATTGGCGAGCTTCGCCAGGAAGTTGTCGGTGAAGTCCGGACGGCGATTGCGGAAGTCGAGATAGTAGGCGTGCTCCCACACATCGATGGTGAGAAGCGCCTTGCCCTCGCCCGTCGCGAGCGGGAGACCGGCATTCGCGGTCTTCGAGACTTTCAGGCGCCCGTCCTTGCCGAGCACCAGCCAGGCCCATCCTGAGCCGAACTGGCCGACCGCGGCAGCCTTGAAGGTCTCCTTGAATTTCTCGACGCTGCCGAAGTCCGCGACGAGCTTCTTCTCGAGATCGCCGGGGATGCGGCCACCCTCGGGCGAGAGGCAGTTCCAGAAGAAGCTGTGGTTCCAATGCTGTCCCGCGTTATTGAAGACGGGAGTCAGATCCTCGCGGCCGTGAGCGAGCCTGATGACCTCTTCGAGGGTCTTGCCCTTGAGCGCGTCGTTCTTGTCCACCAGGCCGTTCAGCGCGGTCACGTACGCCTGATGGTGCTTGCCATGATGGAACTCCAGGGTTTCCTGGCACATGCCGCGGGCGGCGAGCGCGCCGGGCGCAAACGGAAGCGAGGGGAGGGAGAAGGTCACGAGTGCTCTCCTGCAATGGGTGGAACAAGGGGGTCGCGCAATGCGTGATCCTGAAGGCTAGGAAATACATCGGAATTTGTCTACTTTGGTCCGCATCCTGTTCAGGCCCCGCTCATCGTGGCGCCGCCAGAATGCATAATCGGCTGGTCGGGACCGGGCCCAGTGGGAAGATGCACGTCAAGGCACGAGAGTTCGCGCGGGTACCACTGTCGCTGCTGACGCGGCTGCGGCTGGTCCTGTTCGGGCATGAGGATCTGGCCGGGATCATCTTCTGGGCGACGCTGGTCGGAATCGTCGGCGCGCTCGCGAGCGTGATCTTCCGCGAGCTGATCCGCCTCTTCACGAGGCTGTTCACCGGGTACACGAGCATCGCCGGCCATGGCTCCGGCCTGGTCGGGGCCGCCTCGAGCCTCGTCTGGTGGCACCGCGCGCTGGTGCCGATGGTCGGCGGCGTGCTGGCGGGATCCGTGCTGTACTTCGTGCGCCGCACCTTCGTTTCCTCCCAGGCGGTCGATTACGTCGAGGCGGTCAAGGTCGGGGAAGGCAAGATCGGCTTTCGCGCCTCGATCCTCAAGAGCTTCGCCTCCCTCCTCACCATCTCATCGGGCGGCTCGATCGGCCGGGAAGGCTCGATGGTGCAGCTTGCCGCAATGCTCGGCTCGAGGTTGGGGCTGCTCGCGCGCGCGCCCGTGCCCCGCCTGCGCCTGATGGTGGCCTGCGGTGTGGCAGCCGGCATCGCAGCCGCTTACAACGCGCCCATCTCCGGCGCGCTGTTCGCCACCGAGATCGTGCTCGGGTCGACCACGATGGAGAGCTTCGTTCCGCTCGTGGTCGCCTCGGCCGTCTCCAATTCCGTGATCCATCGGTTCCTCGGCTACGGTCCAGTCTTCGACGTCCCGCACGTCGTGTTCGCCTCCAACTGGGAGCTCATCTTCTATGTCGTCCTCGGGGTGCTGCTCGGCCATCTGGCGCCCCCGTTCCTGACGCTGCTCGATTTCGCCAAGTCCCAGTTCGTGCGGCTGAAGCTGCCTCTCTATTGGCAACTCGGGCTGGGAGGCGTGATCACCGGCTCTCTCTCCGCTGGAGTGCCGCAGGTCTGGGGCAACGGCTACAGCGTGGTGAGCGCGATATTGCAGGGACACGTCCTCGGCCTGGCGCTGCTGACCATTCTGCTCGCCAAGGTGCTCGCGACGTCGGCGACCGTCGGCTCCGGCGGCGTCGGCGGTGTGCTCACGCCTTCGCTCTTCATCGGGGCCGCGGTGGGGGCGCTCTTCGGCGGCCTCTTTCATGGTCTGATGCCCCACATCACCTCGGTCCCGGCGGCCTACGCGCTCGTCGGGATGGGCGGCTTTCTCGCGGCGACGACTCAGGCGCCGCTCACCTCGTTCATGATGATTTTCGAGATGACTCTCGACTACGACGTGGTGCTGCCCGGAATGCTGGCCTGCGCCGCGGCGTACTACACGGCCAAGGTCTACCGGCACGGCAAGTCCGTCTATCACGCCACGCTCAATCAGGCGATCGTGGCCGAGCACGGCGATGACTGGCGGCTGCGCACGGTGGAGGCACTCGTGAAGCCTCCGGCGGCGGTCGTCTCGGGGACGACGAGCCTGGCGGACATCTATGACCAGCTGCCAAAACGGCCGCTGCAGCGGGTGTATGTCACGAGCGGCGATGACCTGGTCGCATGGTTCGATCCCCGCAGGGTGCTCGAGCGCCTGCAGAAGGGGGAGATCGACTGGGCTCTGCCGGCGGAGGCCGTCGCCAATCCGGTGAATTTCGCCCTCTCGCCCGACATGTCGCTTTGCGAGGCGCTCGACGGATTCCTGCGGGAGCAGGCGACGGCGCTGCCGGTCACTCCGGGGCAGTGGCGCCATACCCTGCTCGGCGAGGTGTCGCGCAGCGACGTGCTGCTCGCCATCCAGGACCGCCTCACCTACCCCAAGTAGATCGGGTGCGAGTCACGGGCACCGGAGCGGCCCGTGCCCGCCTGCCCCGACCCGCCCGCCATCATTCGCCACGAAGCATCAGAGCGCGGGCCGGTTTGCGTCATCACCGGCTCTCACCCGTGCCTTGTACTGGCCCTCGACGGCGCGGTGCGCCGCATCCAATAGAGAGGGTCGGCATATGAGCATTCTGAGCAACAAGGTCCGTGTGGGAACGGTGGGTGTCACGCTGGCCGCGATGACCCTCGCCGCTTTGCCGGCATCCGCCGCTGCGGCGGCCGCTCCCCGCCGGCAGGCCGCGTCCAAACAGGAGAACATCGGCGTCGTCACGGGTGCCGCGGTCGGAGCGGCGGCGGGCGGTCCGATCGGTGCGATGGTGGGCATCGTGGCTGGCGCGCTGCTGGGTCACCACTATCACCGGCAGCTCCTCGCCAACCAGGCGCTCGCAGCCCGCAATCACGCGCTCGCGGCGCAGAATGCCGCGCTGACGGCGAGCCTCGGGAGCAGCGAGCAGGAGCGCGAGGGACTCGCGGGGAAGCTCCACCTCCTCACCCACTCGCTCGCGGCGGTCGATGCCGAGCGCGCGGCGCTCGGCCGCACGGTGCAATTGTCGGACGACATCGAGACCGATGTGATGTTCAGGACCGGCGACGCTTCCATCAACGGGCTGCAGCGTCCGGCGCTGCGCAGGATCGGCGCCCTCGCCGCATCGCTGCCGCCGGGCGCACGAGTGCGGATCGACGGCTATGCCGATCCCAGGGGGCCGGCGACGATCAACGACGATCTCTCGGTGCAGCGCGCGGAGTCCGTTGCCTTGGCGCTGGAGAAGGCCGGCTGCCCGCTCGACCGCCTGGTGATCGAAGGGCACGGCGCGACGCGCCAGGGCGGCCCTCGGGAGGATCTGGACGCCTATGCGTTCGACAGGCGCGTGACGGTGCGCTTGGAGGGGGCGGCCGCCGTCGCCCGCGCCGCCGCGGCGCCCGCTCCCGAGGTGGCGGATGCGACACAGGTCACACCCGGCTCCTGAGCAGACGCAACATAACTTACGGGCGGGGTGAAGCGCATCGCAGAACGGCGCGCCGGCGCTTCACCCGGCCCGGGGAGGCTGGCAGCCTGTATCACGAGCGAAGCTCCGCTGCCACGGAGAACTGTCATGTTACCGACCGTCACGATCGAATCGACCCGGGCCGTCTCGACTTTCGACATGGGGCTGCTGCTTGGCAGTCTCATCGTCATCGCCGGCGCGGCCTGGATGACGCTGATGCACCGCAGACACCACCGTCACCGCTGATTGCGCAGCGCGTCGGCGAGCGTTCCGAACATCTGATCGATGTGGGGGCGCTCGACGACGAGCGGCGGCGAGAGTGCGATGATGTCGCCTGTCTGGCGCACGAGCAGACCGCGCTCGAAGCAATCCAGATAGACCGCGTATCCGCGGGCACCGGGCCGGCCCGCGGCCGGCTCCAGCTCCAGGCCGAGGATCAGGCCGTAGTTGCGCACGTCGATCACGTGCGGCAGTCCGCGCAGCGAGTGCGCGGCGTCCTCCCAGTACCGGGCGAGGGACTTCGCCCTCGTCAACAGCCCTTCTCGCTGATAGATCCCGAGCGTGGCGAGCGCCGCGGCACAGGCCGTAGGGTGCGCCGAATACGTGTATCCGTGAAAGAGCTCGATCGCTCCTTCCGGGCCCTGCATGAAGGCGTCGTGGACGGAACGCCTGGCCAGCACGGCGCCCATCGGGACGGCGCCGTTCGTGAGCCCCTTCGCCGTCGTCATGAGGTCCGGTGTCACGCCGAATTCCTGCGCGGCAAAAGGCGCCCCGACGCGCCCGAATCCCGTGATCACCTCATCGAAGATGAGGAGGATGCCGTGCCGGTCGCAGATCTGGCGCAGGCGCTCCAGGTAGCCGCGGGGCGGAATCAGCACCCCGGTGGAGCCTGCGATCGGCTCCACGATCACCGCGGCGATGGTCGAGGGATCGTGCAGCGCCACCAGCCGCTCCAGCTCCTCGGCCAGTTCCGCGCCGTGCGCAGGCTGGCCCCGCGAGAACGCATTGCGCTTCAGATCGTGCGTGTGCGGCAGATGATCGACTCCCGGCAGCAGGGAGGCCGACCACATCTTGCGGTTGGTGCCGATGCCGCCGACGGAGATGCCGCCGAACCCGACGCCGTGGTAGGCGCGTTCCCGGCCGATGAGCTTGGTGCGCGCGGCATCGCCGCGGGCGCGGTGATAGGCGAGCGCGATCTTGAGCGCGGTATCGACCGACTCCGAGCCGGAGTTGGTGAAGAAGATGCGGTCGAGCCCCGCGGGCGCGATCCCCGCCAGCGCGGTGGCAAGCTCGAACGCGGACGGATGGGCCATCTGGAAGGTCGGCCCGAAATCCATGGTCCCGAGCTGGCGCGCGACCGCTTCGGTGATCTCGCTGCGGCCGTGGCCCGCGTTGACGCACCAGAGTCCGGCGACACCATCGAGAATCTGCCGCCCCTCGGGCGTGAAGTAGTGCATGCCGCTCGCGCGGGCGAGCAGGCGCGGTTTCGCCTTGAACTGGCGGTTCGCCGTGAAAGGCATCCAGAACGCATCGAGGGCGGCGTCACGGGAGAGGCTGTCGGAGTGGGCCATGGGGTGCTCGCGGAGTGGCTGCGGGGCGGGGGAGCGCCTTATCATAAGGAAATGCCCCACGGGGAGACAAACCACGGCGATCCCTCGCCCGGCGCGAGACGCGCCGCGTGACTTCCCATCAGTTCCTGGCCAGCGTGCCGCGCGGGCTGGCAGATCTCCTCGCGAAGGAGTTGACGGCGCTCGGCGCGGCTGAAGTCCGCGAGCGCACGACGGGCGTGGCCTTCACCGGCACGCTCGAGGCCGCCTATCGCGCCTGCCTCGAGTCGCGGCTCGCCAACCGGGTGTTTCTCGAGATCGCGCGCTTCGAGGCCTCGAGCGCCGAAGCCTTCTACAGCGCCGCCCGCGAGATCGATTGGTCCCGCCATCTCGGCCCCGGCGCGACGCTCGCATGCGATTTCAGCGGCAAGCATCCCACGATCACCCACAGTCACTTCGGCGCGCTGAAGCTCAAGGATGCGATCGTGGATGCGCTGCGCGATGTGAGCGGCGCACGGCCCGATATCGTGTTGGACAGACCGAGCGTGCGCGTGCATGCGCACGCGCATGGAGCACAGATCACCCTGTCGCTCGATCTCTCCGGCGAAAGTCTGCATCGCCGCGGCTACCGCGGCGCGGCCGGCGAGGCGCCGCTCAAGGAGAACGTGGCGGCCGGCGTGCTGGTGCGCAGTGGCTGGCCGGATCTCGCCGCCGCCGCCGCCGAGTTCCTGGATCCGATGTGCGGCTCCGGCACGCTGGTCATCGAGGCGGCCCTCATCGCCGCGCACTGCGCGCCGGCCTCGCGGCGCGGGTACTTCGGATTTCTCGGCTGGCGCGGCCACGATGAGGCCCTGTGGCGGCGGTTGCGCGAAGAGGCGCAGGCCCGTTGCCTGGCGGCCGCGCAGCCGACCTCGCTCATCCGCGGGCAGGATCGCGACCCGGCCGCCGTGCGGGATGCGCGCGCGAACGCGGAGCGTGCGGGTATCGCCGGTTGGGTGCAGTTCGAGGTGCGGGCGCTCGCGCAGTCGGCGCCGGTCCGCTCAGGCGGTCCCGGGCTCCTCTGTACCAACCCGCCGTACGGTGTCCGGCTGCAGGACGTGGAGGCGGCGCGCTCCGTGCACCGCGAGCTCGGCGAGGTTCTGCGCGAGCGCTTCAACGGCTGGCAGGCGGCCGTGCTCACGGGCGCGCCTCAGCTCGGCATGGAGCTCGGTATCCGCGCGGCCCGTACTCACGCCGTGTGGAATGGCGCCATCGAATGCCGATTGCTGCGCATGACCGTGGAGCCCTCGAGCCTGCGGCGGCCCGGCACCCTGGGCCGGGAGGACTCGTCCCTGCGCGATACGCCGGGGGCGCGCATGTTCGCCAACCGCCTGGCCAAGAACATCAAACGCCTGCGCAGTTGGGCGGACCGGGCCGGCGTGTCGTGTTACCGCCTGTACGATGCCGACATGCCGGAGTACGCCTTCGCCATCGATCTGTATCGCACGCTCGAGCCGCAAGAGAGCTGGCTCTTCGTGCAGGAGTACGCCGCACCGGCCGAGATCGAGGCGGAGGCGGTGCGCCGTCGGCGCGGCGAGGCGCTCGCGGCTCTGCCCGGCGTCACGGGAATTGCGGCGGAGCGCATCAAGCTGCGCACCCGCCGCCGCACCCAGCGCGGTGAGCAGTACGGGAAAGTGGCGGAGGAGGGGAAGTTCCATGCGGTGCTCGAGGACGGCCTGCGATTCCTGGTGAACTTCGACGATTATCTCGACACCGGCCTGTTTCTCGATCATCGGATCACCCGCGCGCGCCTGCGCGAGGCGGCGGCCGGCCGCCGCTTCCTGAATCTCTTCGCCTACACCGGAACCGCGACGGTCCATGCGGCCGCGGGCGGCGCGGCCGCAACGACCTCCGTCGATATGTCGCGGACCTATCTCGACTGGGCGCAGCGCAACCTCGGGCTCAACGCCGATGTCACCCGTGCCGGGCTGCACGAGTACATACAGGCCGACTGCCTCGAATGGCTGCGGGACAGCGCCCGCACCCGCGAGCGGTACGACCTCGTCTTCCTCGACCCGCCGACCTTCTCCAACTCCAAGCGCATGGAGGGAGTGCTCGACATCGAGCGCGATCATGCCGCGCTCATCGACTCCTGTGTCAGGCTGCTGGCGCCCGGGGGCCTGCTCGTGTTCTCAACCAATGCGCAGCGCTTCCGGCTGGACCCGCAGCTTCAGTCGCGCCACGCGATCCGGGACGTCTCGGCCGCCACCCTGCCGCGCGATTTCGAGCGCAACCCGCGCATCCATCGCTGCTTCGAGATCCGGCCGGCCTGAGGGCACGGCCGGAAATTCCTTTACACCCGGCCACGCTTCCGGTAGCTTCGATCCCGGTATGATCCGGCAGATCAAAACGCGCAAGATTACCCTCAAGAAGCCCCGAGGCGGGGCTCTGGTGGATCTCGCGCGCGCCTGAACAGTCGGAACAACGCGAGTCAACCAGGGGCCCCGCCGGCACAGCCGTCGGGGCCTCGTTCGTTTCGGAGTCGCATTCATGCAGTCAGGTCGTTCAGCCGGCTCGGCGCCGGTGGTCGCGATCGTCGGCGCCACCGGTGCCGTCGGTATCGAGCTCATCCGCTGCCTCGAGGAGAGGCGCTTCCCGATGTCGGAGCTGCGGCTCTTCGCTTCCGCGCGCTCCGCGGGCAAGACGCTGCCCTTCGAGGGCCGGCCGCTGCCCGTGCGCGAGCTGAAGGAGGACAGTTTCCGCGGCGTCGACATCGCGCTCTTCTCGGCCGGCGGCAGCACCTCCCGGCAGTTCGGGCCGCTCGCGGTGCAGCAGGGCGCGGTGGTCGTGGACAACTCCTCCGCCTTCCGCATGGATCCGTCGGTACCGCTCGTCGTGCCGGAGATCAACCCGGAGGCGGTGCGCGGGCATCGCGGCATCATCGCCAACCCCAACTGCTCGACCATCATCGCCATCACGCCGCTCTGGCCCGTGCACCGCGTCAACCCGGTGCGCCGCATGATCGTCTCCACCTACCAGGCGGCCTCCGGCGCCGGCGCCGCCGCCATGGAGGAGCTGCGCGAGTCGACCCGGGCGTATCTCGAGGGCAGGCCTTACGAGAGCCGGGTGCTGCCGCATCCGTACGCCTTCAACCTCTTCAGCCACAACGCCAGCATCGACCCGCAGACCGGCTACAACGAGGAGGAGACCAAGGTGGTGCGCGAGACCCACAAGATCTTCGGCGACGACTCCATCCGCATCGCCGCCACGTGCGTGCGCGTGCCGGTGCTGCGCGCCCACTCGATCGCCATCAACTTCGAATGCGAGCGTCCCATCACGCCCGAGCAGGTGCGCGCCATCGTGCAGACCGCCCCGGGCGTGAAGCTGGTCGATGATCCGCAGCGCAACTATTTCCCGATGCCGAAGGACGCCTCCGGCCAGGACGCCATCCTCGTGGGCCGCATCCGCCGCGACATCAGCGATCCCAGCGGCCGCTCGATCGCGCTCTTCGTCGCGGGCGATCAGCTCCTCAAGGGCGCCGCACTGAACGCGGTGCAGATCGCGGAGCTTCTATAGCAGGTCTCGCAGCCGGTAATACAACATACCGAGCACCAGCGCCGGCCGGCGCAGCATCGGCCCGCCCGGGAAGTCCCGGTGTGGGATGCGCGCGAAGACGTCGAACCGCTTTGCGTGGCCGGCGATCGCCTCGGCCGCCAGTTTGCCGGCGATCCCGCTGAGCGCGATGCCGTGCCCCGAGAATCCCTGCAGGAAGTAGACGCTCGGCATCAGCCGCCCGAAGTGCGGCGCGCGATTGACCGTAATGTCGACGCAGCCGCCCCACGAGTACTCCACGCGCACGTCGGCGAGCTGCGGGAACACCTTGAGCATGCGCGCTCGTGTCGGGCCCGGAGTCTCCAAGGAGCTCAGGCCGGAGTAGCTGACCCGGCCGCCGAAGAGGAGGCGGTGATCGGCCGATCGCCTGAAGTAGTCGAGCACCCAGTTCATGTCGCTCACGGCGGCGTTGTTCACGATGAGCTGCCGCGCGCGCTCCCTGCCGAGGGGCTCCGTCGCGATGATGTGCGTGCCGACCGCCATGATCTTGGAGGCGAGAGCCGGAGCGGTGCTGCCGAGGTAGACGTTCCCGCAGAGGACCAGATAGCGCGCGCGGACCTCGCCGGCGGCCGTTGTGACCCGGGCCGGGGAGAAACCGAGCGCCCGCGTGTTCTCGTAGATGCGAACTCGCGCGCGTTCCGCGGCGGCGGCGAGTCCCAGCGTGTAATTGAGGGAGTGGAGGTGACCGCCGTTGGTGTCATAGAGCGCGCTCAGGTAACGCCGGGAGGCAAGCGTTGCCTGAACCTCATCCCGCGGCATGTACCGCACGCTGCCGTATTCCAGCTTGCCACGCAGCTCGTCCAGCTCCTGGCGCAGCTCCCGGTCATGTCGCGGCTTGACGGCCATCGTCATCGAGCCGTCGACCCAGTCGCAGTCGATCCGATGGCGCGCGATGAGCTCGCGCATGAGCGTGAGCCCCTCGACTGAGACATCCCACACCGCGCGCGCCGCGGTCCGGCCGATGAGTCTCTCAAGCCTGGCGTGACCCGAAGCTATGCCGGGGAGCGCCTGGCCGCCGCTGCGACCGGAGGCGCCCCAGCCTATCCGATGCTGCTCCAGAAGGACCACCGAGAAGCCCCTCTCGGCCAGGTGCAGCGCCGCCGAGCATCCGGCGATGCCGCCGCCGATGACGCAGACGTCGCAATCCTCTGAGCCGGCAAGGGCGGCTCGGACGGGAGCGGGTCCGGCTGAGGCCGTGTAATAGGAGGTGGCGTCGGGGGACAGAGGGGGCTCTCCGTGTGAAGCGTTATGTAAAATTTTTTTGGGGGGCGAGCCGGGGGAGGATAGCCCAGGGGGCGCGGCGGCGGGCAATCGGAGGGCAATCGGAGGGGGGATCGGGTGGAATCGAAGAGGGTCGGCCGTGCCACTGGCCGTCCCTGGCGGCTGGGCCCCCGGCCCGCGCATCGTACGCGGGCGCTCGCCGGGGCGAGGACACATCAAGTGTCCTCGCTGGGACACACGGGCGTATGGGACTCAAAGCGGCCCTTGCGCGGGCTGTGGTCTAATTGGATGCGTATGTTACCGGCTCGCCCCCTTATCGGACTTCCCGCGGATCGGCGGTTGCTTGGCTCGCACCCGTTTCACGCGGTGGGGGAGAAGTACGCCCGTGCGGTGCTGGACGCGGCCGGCGGATTGCCGCTGCTCATTCCCGCGCTCGCCGAGGAGCTGCGCCTCGACGAGCTGGTGGAACGCCTCGACGGGCTCCTCTTCACCGGCAGCCCGTCGAATGTCGAGCCGCGCCATTACGAGGGGCCGCCGAGCCACCCGGGAACGCTGCACGATCCGGCCCGTGATGCCACCACACTGCCGCTCATCCGTAAGGCGGTGCGCGCCGGGGTGCCGGTGCTCGGCATCTGCCGCGGCTTTCAGGAAGTCAATGTGGCGTTCGGCGGCAGCCTCCATCAGCGCGTCCACGAGGTTCCCGGGCATCTCGATCACCGGGACGATGAGAGCCAGCCGCTCGAGGTGCAGTACGGACCGGCGCATGAGGTCATGCTCGAGCCGGGAGGGTTGCTCCGCTCCCTGGCGGGAACCGACCGCGTACGGGTCAACTCCCTGCATTGGCAGGGGATCGAGCGCCTCGGTCCGGGACTGAAGGTGGAGGCTCGCGCGAGCGACGGATTGATCGAGGCATTCCAGGTCGAGGGCGCGGCGAGGCTCGCGCTCGCCGTGCAGTGGCATCCGGAGTGGAAGGTGATGGAGAACCCGCTCTCGCGCGCGCTGTTCTCGGCCTTTGGCGCCGCCTGCCGCGACCGCGCCGAATCCAGGTGAGGCAGTTTCCATGGTGAGTGAGATCCGTCAGTTCTTCCGTGACCACGGCATCTCCGAGGTCGAGGCCATCATTCCCGACATGGCGGGCATCGCGCGCGGCAAGATCATGCCGGCGGAGAAATTCGCCGAGGACGGTGGCATGCGCCTGCCGGAGAGCGTCTTCCTGCAGACCGTCACCGGGGATTACCCGCCGGATACCAGTGCGGCCATGAGCCCCGCGGAGATCGACATCGTTCTCAAGGCCGACGCCAAGACCGTGCGGCGCGTGCCCTGGGCGGCGGAGCCGACCGCGCAGGTGATCCACGATTGCTTCTACTCCGACGGCCGGCGGGTGACCATGGCGCCGCGGCACGTGCTGCGCAACGTCGTGGAGCTCTATGCCCAGCGCGGCTGGGAGCCGATCGTGGCGCCGGAGCTCGAGTTCTATCTCGTGGAGCAGAACAAGGATGCGGATTATCCGCTGCGGCCGCCGGTGGGTCGGTCGGGCAGGGCGGAGCCCGGACGCCAGTCCTACAGCATCGCGGCAGTGAACGAGTTCGACCCGCTCTTCGACGACATCTATCAGTTCTGCGAGGACGAGGACATCGAGATCGACACGCTGATCCACGAGGATGGACCGGCGCAGATGGAGATCAACCTCATTCACGGACACCCCCTCGACCTGGCCGATCAGGCATTTCTCTTCAAGCGCACGGCTCGCGAGGCGGCGCTGCGCCACAAGATGTACGCGACGTTCATGGCGAAGCCGCACGCGAAGGAGCCCGGCAGCGCCATGCACATCCATCAGAGCGTGGTGGACAGCAAGACGCGGCGCAACATCTTCAGCAATCCGGACGGTACTCCGTCGCAACTCTTCTTCGCGCACATCGGCGGATTGCAGAAGTACCTGCCGGCGGCGATGGCGCTCTTCTGCGCCAACGTCAATTCCTACCGGCGCCTCACCCGGTATCTCTCGGCGCCGATCAACGTCCATTGGGGATACGACAACCGCACTGCGGGGCTGCGGGTGCCGATGTCCGGGCCAGAGGACCGCCGGGTCGAGAATCGCGTGGGCGGCGCCGACGCCAATCCCTACATCGCCATCGCGGCATCGCTCGCGTGTGGCTACCTCGGCATGGTCGAGGGACTGCAGCCGAGCGATCCGATCTCCGGCAGCGCCCACGAGCTGCCGTTCGGCCTGCCGCGCTCGCTCGATGAGGCCCTGCGGGAGCTGCGCCACAGCGAGCCGCTGGTGAAGCTGCTCGGCGAGCCGTTCGTCTCGGCCTTCACCATCGTCAAGGAGGCGGAGTACGAGGTCTTCCTGCAGGTGATCAGCTCGTGGGAGCGGGAGCACCTGCTGCTCAACGTGTGACGATGCAAGACCGCCGTCCTGCGCTGGCGTAACATTCGGCTCGCCGCGGCTGCCAATTTTTTGACCGGAAAACGCAAATGACACGCAGATTGCTGGGAATCGACGTCGGGGGCTCCTTCATCAAGGCGGGTGTGGTGGACGTCGACGCCGGACGTCTCGAAGGGGAGACCATCTCCGCGCCGACGCCGCAGCCTTCGACGCCCGAGGCCGTGATGCCGGTCATCGCCTCGCTGGCCGCGAAGCTGCCGGCCGCCACCGGACGGGTGGGGCTCGCCTTCCCGGTCGTGGTCAAGAGCGGACGTGCCCGCACTGCCGCCAATATCGATCATTCCTGGATCGGGGCCGATGGCGCGGCGCTCATCCGGCGCACGCTCGATCGGGATGCGCTCTTTCTCAATGACGCGGACGCCGCGGGCATCGCCGAGATGCGCCTCGGTGCCGGCCGGGGGCACAACGGCTCGGTCGTCATGCTGACCTTCGGCACCGGGATCGGCTCGGCGCTCTTCGTCGAGGGGCGCCTCTTTCCCAACACCGAGCTCGGACACATGGAGCTGAACGGCATGGAGGCCGAGAAGTACGCCTCCGCGCACCTCAAGGCCATGCTCAATCTGGACTGGCGCGCCTGGATGGATCGCGTCAACGTGTACCTGGATCGGATGCAGGCGCTCTTCTGGCCGGATCTGTTCATCCTGGGCGGCGCGATCAGCGAGCGCTTCGCGGACTTCGCCCCGCTGCTGCGCTGCGAGGCGGAGGTTCGCCCGGCGCATTTCGGCAACCAGGCGGGCGTCATCGGCGCGGCGCTCGCCGCGGCGGAGGCTGATGCATAGCAAGCTGCCGGACGTCGGCACGACCATCTTCACGGTCATGTCGCGCCGCGCGCGCGAGCTCGGCGCGCTCAACCTCGGGCAGGGCTTTCCCGACTACGACATCGACCCGCGGCTGGCGCAGCTGACGGGCGAGGCGATGCGTCAGGGTCACAACCAATATGCGCCGATGGAGGGCGTGCCGGAGCTGCGCGAGCGCATCGCACTGAAGCTCGGCGCCCGCTACGGCGGAGAATTCGACCCGCAGTCGCAGATCACCATCACCCTCGGGGCTACCGAGGCGATCTACTCCGCCGTGCAGGCAGTGGTGGGGCCGGGCGATGAAGTCATTGCGTTCGATCCGGCTTACGACTCCTACGAGCCGGCGGTGCGCCTGGCGGGCGGCCGCTGCATCCGGCTGCCGCTGATGCCGCCCGATTTCCGATACGACTGGGATCGGGTACGCGGCGCCGTCACGCCGCGCACGCGGCTGGTCCTGTTCAACACACCGCACAATCCCGCCTGCACCGCGGCCTCCGCAGCGGATCTCGACGAGCTGGCCGCGGTGATTCGCGGGCACGACATCGTGGTGCTCTCGGACGAGGTCTACGAGCATGTGCTTTTCGACGGCCGAAAGCACGCTTCGGTGCTGTCGCACGCCGAGCTGCGCCAGAGAAGCTTTGCGGTGTTTTCCTTCGGCAAGACGTTGCACGCCACCGGACTGCGTGTCGGCTACTGCGTCGCGGCGCCGCCGCTCACGGGCGAGCTGCGCAAGGTTCATCAGTTCAATACGTTCAGCATCGCAAACCCCCTGCAGCACGCGATCGCGGCGTATCTCGCCGAAAGGCCGCAGACCGGAGAGGAGCTGCCGGCATTCTTCCAGGCCAAGCGCGACCGTCTGCGCCGCGCGCTGGCGGGCTCCGGGTTCGCGCTGCCGGCCGCGCACGGCACGTTTTTCCAGTTGCTCGACTTCAGCCTGCTGCTGCCGGCGGGGGACGTGGGGTTCGCCGAGCGGGCGCTCACGGAGGCGGGAGTGGCGACCATCCCGCTCTCTCCCTTCTATGCCGAGCCGCCGCCGCTCTCGGTCGTGCGGCTGTGTATCGCCAAGCGTGACGACACGCTCGATGCGGCGGCGCAGCGGCTCGCGGCGCTGGGCGCGAGATTGAGCGGCTCGGCGTCGCGCAACGACACGGGCAGCGGGAGGTGACCTTGCGCGTGACGCTCGTCCAACAGGCGCTCGCCTGGCAGGACCCGGTCGAGAACCGGCGGCGATTCGAGGACCTGCTCGCCCCGCTCGCCGGGCGGACGGATCTGGTGATCCTTCCCGAAACGCTCACCACCGGCTTCACCATGGAAGCGGAGCGCGTCGCGGAGCCGGCGGGGGGGCCGACCGCGGCGTGGCTGCTGCGGCTCGCAGATCGGCTGGATGCCGCGGTGACGGGCAGTGTCATCACGGCGGAGGAGGGCCGTTACTACAATCGCCTGCTCTGGGCGCAGCCGGGCGGCGCGCTGCGGCATTACGACAAGCGCCATCTCTTTCGCATGGGCGGCGAGCACGAGCACTTCACGCCCGGCCGCGCCGCGTGGACGGTCCAGTGGCGCGGCTGCAGGATCTGTCCGCTCGTCTGCTACGACCTGCGCTTCCCGGTCTTCAGCCGGCGCCGCGCCGACCTCGACTACGACCTTCTCGTCTACGTCGCCAGCTGGCCGGCGGCCAGGGCCTACGCCTGGCGCCAGCTGCTCATCGCGCGCGCCATAGAGAACCAGGCGTTCGTGGCCGGCGTGAACCGCATCGGGCGGGACGGCAGCGGGACGGAGCATCGGGGCGAGAGCATCATGTGCGACTTCCTGGGCCAGCCGCTCGCCGAGCTCGGCGAGCAGCCCGCGCGGCACACCGTCGAGCTGGACCTGCGCGCGCTGCGCGCATTCCGTGAGAGGTTTCCCGCCCATCTGGATGCCGATCGGTTTACTCTTTCAGGTCCATGAAGAAACCCACCCGCGTCAATCACCCGCCGCCGGTCGAGCTCGCTCCCGACAACCGCCCGGTCGTCCCCCCGATCTATCAGAGCGTCAAGTTCGAGTTCGATACGCTGCACGAGACCGAGCGGTATCTGCGCGGCGAGAGGCCCGGCTTCTTCTACACCCGCGCCTCGAATCCCACGACGCGCCAGCTCGAGCTGCTGCTCGCCGAGCTGCAGGGCCGGGAGGAGTGCCTCGTCACCGCCTCGGGGGTGGGCGCCGTGGCGCAGACGCTGCTGGCGCTCACCAAGCAGGGGGACCACATCCTCTGCTTCGTCGAGACCTACAACCCGACGCGCTATCTCATCCGGCGCCTCCTCGGCCGCTTCGGGGTGACGCACACCATGCTGTCGATCGAGGATCACGCCGGCATCGAGCGCGCCCTGGCGGCGCATCCGACGCGGCTCGTGTGGTTCGAGAGTCCGACCAATCCGGTGACCAAGGTTGCCGATATCGCGGCGATCAGCCGGCTCGCCAGGAGCGCGGGCGCGCTGCTCGTGATGGACAACACATTCGCGGGTCTGCACCAGCATGGGGACTACGACATCGATGTGTTCGTGCACAGCCTGACCAAGTACGCCTCGGGAGCGGGTGACGTGCTCGGCGGGGCGGTAATCGGGCGGGGCGAGCTCATCCGCTCCCTGCGCACTGACTTCGGCGTGCTCGGCGGGACGCTCGATCCTCACGCCGCCTATCTGATCCTCAGGGGCATGAGGACCTATTTCGTGCGCTACCAGGCCCAGTCGGCGAGCGCGCAGCGCATCGCAGAGCTCCTGGCGGCCCACCCCGCGGTGGCTCGCGTGCACTACCCGGGCCTGCCGTCGCACCCGCGGCATGCGCTGGCGCGCGCGCAGATGAAGGAATTCGGCAGCGTCGTCAGCTTCGATCTCAAGGGCGGCCTCGAGGCCGGCGGCCGATTCGCCGACTCGCTGCGGCTATTCGCGATGGCGGCGAGCCTCGGCTCCACGGAGTCGCTGGTGGTCACGGCGCAGATGATGGGCGGGCGCGACCTCACTGCCGATCAGCAGGCCGTCTCCGGCATCACCGACGGGACGGTGCGCCTGTCCATCGGCCTCGAGGACGTCGACGACCTTCTGGCGGATGTGACTCAGGCGCTCAGCGCCTGAAGATCCAGGCCAGCAGCGAAAGGACGAGGCTGATGATCAGCATCGTCGTGATCGGGAAGAAGAACTTGAAGTGCGGCCGGTCGATGACGATGTCGCCGGGCAGGTGAAAGAGCGGCAGCCGCCTCACCCAGCGCCAGAGCAGCCCGATGACGATGAGCACGGTGCCGAGGACGACGAGCAAGCGGCTCATGTCGATTGGCCCGGGGACGGCGTCCTGCCGCCTCGCGCGACGCCACCGCCGGGAGCGATCCGGCACGGCGTGCGGCGCCGGGCCCGTAGGGTCGGGGCCCGGGATGCGCCGGGCAACGCGGGGTATTGACTCATTCGATCTCGCGGCTCCAGGGGCGCGGCCCGGGAGCCGCTTGCTCATTCGCTGTCCGGCTCGGCCCGCAATCGAAGTATCTTAGTTCCCCATCGCGCATGGCGCGACCCCGACCCAGGAAACGGCACGAGCCGGTGCCCAGGCACAGGGGTGCGACGCAGGCGTCGCACGGGTGGCCATGGCTGGCCACCCCGGGCTTGCGCGCAGCAGGGACTGCGCAGCGCAATGTGCCCCGCCGCCGCAGGGCGAGGCGGTGTCTTTCAGCGAAGCACTGCTTCGCCCGCCGAGCGACGTTGAGCCAA
>DASTAC010000097.1:0-5048 GCA_035713045.1 Steroidobacteraceae bacterium | reverse complement strand
GACGAGAAGTACAAGGTCTTCCGCAGCATGCTGCCGATCCAGCCGGCCGACGTGGTGCGCGGACAATACAACGGCTACCGCGCGGAGGAGGGTGTCAGCCCGGAATCGGACACGGAAACCTTCATTGCCCTCAAGTGCACCATCGACAACTGGCGCTGGGCGGGTGTGCCTTTCTACCTGCGCACCGGCAAGCGTCTCGCCGAAGGACAGCGACATCTTCGACACGTCCGCCAGGTCGAAGGTCAGGTGGTCCGGCCCCTGCGCCCCGACGCCGGAGTCGGGCGGGAACTTGCTCTTCGGCGGCTCGCGGAAGGCGATGGAGATGATGCGCTGTCCCTCGGCGAGGCGCTTGCCGGTGCGCAGGTAGAAAGGCACGCCCGCCCAGCGCCAGTTGTCGATGGTGCACTTCAGGGCGATGAAGGTCTCGGTGTCGGACTCCGGGTGCACGCCCTCCTCGGTGCGATAGCCGTTGTATTGCCCGCGCACCACATCGCCCGGCTGGATCGGCGTCATGCTGCGGAAGACCTTGTATTTCTCGTCGCCGATCGAGGCCGGCTCGAGCGCCGTCGGCGGCTCCATCGCCATGAAGGCGAGGATCTGGAAGAGGTGCGTCACGACCATGTCGCGGAAGGCGCCGATCTGATCGTAGAACGAGGCCCGCTTGCCGATGCCGAGCGTCTCCGGAACGTCGATCTGCACGTGATCGATGAAGTTGCGGTTCCAGATCGGCTCGAAGAGACCATTGGCGAACCGGAAGGCGAGGATGTTCTGCGCCGGCTCCTTGCCGAGGAAATGATCGATGCGGAAGATCTGCTCCTCGGCGAACACTTCGTGCAGCTTGGCATTCAGCGAGCGCGCGCTCGCGAAGTCGGTGCCGAAAGGCTTCTCCATGATGATGCGCGAGCGCTCCACCAGGCCCGCCTCGCCCAGCATGCGCACGGCCGAGAGCGCGGCGCTCGGTGGCACGCTCAGGTAGTGCAGGCGTTGGTTCTCCGACGCCAGCGCCTTCTCCGCGCGGTCCACGGCTTCCCGCAACGCACCCGCGCCGGCGCCGAGGGGGACATAGTCCAGCCGTTCGGCAAATGACGCCCAGTCAGCTTGGGAGATCTTGCGTGTGTAGAACTCGTCCAGTGCCCCGCGCGCAAGATTACGGAAACCCTGGACGTCGATGTCCTCGAGCGAGACTCCGATGACCCGGCAGCCGGGGATGAACCCGAGTCCGGCGAGGTGGAACAGCCCCGGCAGGAGCTTGCGCCGGGCGAGATCGCCCGTGGCGCCCACCAGAACCACGACCTGCGGATACCGCGGACCTACTCCCGGAGGTACTTTAGCCACCCTGCTCCACCTTTCGTCGACTTGACCTTTGACCAAGCGCGAAAGGATAGCGCAGGGCGCGAGCGGAGAGAATTCTCCGCTCGCATCAGGCCGTGCGCCAGTTCACGCCGTCGGCGATACCGGCACGCCGATATGGCGGCGGCCCCGGCCCCGCTGCAGCAGCCAGCGGTGCAGCGCGCCGGTGGCGTCGATCATCCATTGCAGGACCCGCGGCCTGCGCCCGAAATGCGATGCGAACTCGCGATTGATCTCGAGCGGCCGCCAGTAGGCGTTCTGCCACTCGCGAAAGCGCGCGGCGAACTCGCGCTCCTGCTCCGGGCGGACCGAGAGCAGCACGCAATTGCAGGCGGCGCGGATCTCGACCCGGTCTTCCGGGCCGACACGGAAACTGTGCCAGCTACGCACGTGGCACAGCCAGCCTCCCGAGAGCTCGAACTCCTCGGGAGTATCGCGTAAGGCGGTGATGAGAGGAGCGACATCGAGATATGACATGGACTTGCTCTCCATTTACTTGTCCGATGGTTGATCACGAGGTCTTCTTCGGCCGGTCGCGGTGCGCGCGGCAAGGCAGGGGAAGGTCCAGCCGTTGAACCTTCTGATGGCGGGAAAGTTCCACTCTCCTGCGTCGGGCCGGGGCCGCCATCGCGCCGGCCTGCGGGCTCCTGGCGCATGAAGCTCAGGACGAGCGCGCTCAGCGCGCTACCGCTGATGATGTTGGGGGAGCGCCCACGACTGCGCGCTCAGCGCTCATGACCTGGCGGGGGCCGCGCCGACGCGTTCCGGCGACACTGCGAGCATCCCCAGGAAGCGCTGGCTTGACTGGTGTCAGGAGCGCGTCAGGGTGACGCCGCGCGGCAACGGTCCAGGCAGCGGGCACGCCAAATGCGGAAGCAGCAGCGAGAGCTCGGGTCCGCACCGACAGGACATGCAGGGGGGGAGGAGGAACCGCGATGAGAATGATGGTCGCCATCCTGGCAGCGCTGCTTTGCGCTTCCTGCGGAGCGGGCTCTCCTTCCGGGACTGCTGCTCCGGCGGCAGCCGCGGCACCAGCAGTGGCCGCGACGGGTCCCGCTTCGCCACAGCCTTCATCGACCTCGCCGTCGATGACGACGTCCTCTTCGCCGCCTTCCGTTCCATCTGGTGCCACTCTCTACAAAATCGTCGAGATTCCGCGCCTTGCCGCGACTGGCTCGGTCACGGCGACCGGGGTCAATGATCAAGGACTGGTCGTGGGCCAGCTGGAGACCACGACGTCACCGAGAGCGTGGATGTACCAGCAGAGCAGCGGCGCGCTCGATGAGCTCACCTTCGATCCGTCGGAGAGCGGTGCCGCGCCCGGGGCCATCAGCGACACCGGAGTGATCGCGGGCTACGAGGTCCCGGCGGGCGGGCCGCCGGTTCCGGGGTTCTGGACCGCGACCGGGGGCGCCATGCCGCTGAGCGGCACCTATCAGTCCTACGCCGAGGCCGTCGCGGCCAACGACACCGGTACCGTGATCGGCAACTACGGGCAATCCGGCACCGTCTCGAGCCTGCCTCTGGTCTGGACCGCACCGGGGTACGGTGAAACCACACTGCCAGGCCTTCCCTGCGGCCAGTGCGTCCGGTTTGCCGTTACGGCGAGCGCCGTCAACAACGGTGGCCTCATCGTCGGCAGCAGTAGCTACGGAATCTACGACAGCAGCGGCAATTACGTCTCGAGCGGTCTGCACGCGGTGGAGTGGCAGAACGGCGCCATCACGGATCTCGGCGGTCTGCAGGGCGCCGATGACAGCGCCGCGTATTCCGTGAACACCAGCGGGGATGTGGTCGGCGGCTCCAGAGTGGGCCAGACATCCGGAGCGCCCACCCATGCCTTCCTCTATCATGACGGCGCCATGACGGATCTCGGCACTCTGGCCGGCGACACCGACAGCTCCGCGAGCTCCATCAACGACAACGGCCAGATCGTGGGCTCCTCCCAGGGCAGCACGACATCGCGGGCCTTCCTCTACGAGAACGGCCACATGTACGACCTCAACGCCCTGATCGATCCGGCAAGCGCTCTCGCGGGACAGGTGAGCCTCGAGGATGCGGTCAGCATCAGCTCGAACGGCTGGATCGCGGTCAACGGCACGGATTCCGGCGACCCGGGCTGGACGCGCGCGTTTCTGCTGATCCCCGAGTGAGGGGACCGCGCCCCGCCCTCCGTGGCGGGGTCGGCGCCGGGAGCCGCCGCGGTTGCGCCACTGCGGCCCATGGCGCCTCCGAGGCCTCGCCCCCGGGGCACGGCGAGCGATAGCGCCCGAGGCAAAACTCCCGGGTGGATGTACACTATCGAGCAGCCAAAAAAAGAACAGGCCAAGGCCGATGGAGCGACTGGGGAGAATCAGCCGGCGAGGCGGTATCACCCGCTACCACCAGCTCTACACCTATCTGCGCCGCGCGCTGGTGGACGGGTCGATCATTCCGGGGAGCGTGCTGCCGTCGGAGACGGAGCTGATGCAGCAGTACCAGATCTCGCGCAACACGGTGCGGCGGGCTCTGGCGAATCTTGCCCAGGAGCGCCTCGTCACCCGGCTGCGGGGCAGCGGCACGTATGCCCGCAACAAGGCGGATGCGGAAGGCGCACGCTCGCGGCTGTCGGTGCTGGCGCATGACGGTGATCAATTCGAGCAAGGCACGGTCGCGAAGGTGCTGCAGTTCGCGCCGGTCGATACGCCCGAGCACATCCTGCAGCGATGGCCCGGCTTCGGCGTCAGATGCACCGTCGTATGCCGCACCCGCAGCCACGAAGGTGAGGTGTTCGCGGTCTGCACGAGCTATGTCACCGCGGCATTCGCACGCCGGCTCAACCGCGATCGGCTCGGCAACCAGAGCGTCCTGAGCGCTCTGGCGCGACACAACCATGCTTGCCAGACCGGCACGCTTTCGGTGACGGCGATAGAGGCCGATGCCATCGCCGCCCGCCAGCTCGGGATACCCGCGAGCTCCCCGGTGCTGCGCACCGAGGCCATCTCGCTCGCCGCGGACGGGCAGCCGGTCGAATACCGCGTGCACCTCTACCGGCCGGACCGGTTCCGGCTGCAATGGCCGGTCGTGATCAGGACGGGCGCAACGGGCGGCTGGAGCATCACGCAGTCGAGCTCGATGAGCTTCTGAGGCGTGCGCACGGAAGTCCGGCGTCGCCCGGCCGCGCCCACCGAAAAAAAGGGGAGGCAGCCGTCTGCCTCCCCCTCCGGGTCATGCCGAAAGGCTCGCGAGCCGCCTCAACGCCGCTCGTGATGCCCGTCGTCGCGGTCGAACCGGAACATGTCCATCAGATCGCCGATCGCGGGCGAGTTGCGCGGCACATAGGGGTCGTCCCGGCTCGCGACCGGGTCGGGGAGATTGTCCCGGCTCGAGGAGGAGATCGGCCCTACCCGCCAGTTGGCCTCGCGCGCATATTGGCAATGCAGACCCCGGGAATGAACGTTGCTCGTCAGCAACGAACGACACACGAGCGGAGGGAGGGGTATCAGCCCCACGGACCGGTGGCCCATTACATTCAAGATCTGAATCTGGTGCGTGTCCTCGACGAGCTTCGGGACGCCTATGAGCTCTGCAAGGAAATGCGCCAGCCGGAGCTGCAGTCCACGCTGCTTCAGATCAGGCGCAGGCTGCTGGAAGCCCTGCACGAGAGCCTGAATCTCTACAGCGAGAACGCCGAGCTGCATCAGCAGCTGAGCGACGCC
>DASTAC010000096.1:0-9027 GCA_035713045.1 Steroidobacteraceae bacterium | reverse complement strand
GACGGCGCCGCAGCGCGTCACGTCCGTCTTCGAGAAATCGATCCCGGAATCCTGGACGGCATCGATGCCTGCGGCGACGCCGTAGTGCATGAACTCATCCATGCGCCGCAGCTCCTTCGTGTTGAAGTAGCGGCTCGGCTCGAAGTCCTTCACCTGCCCGCCGAAGCGCACCGGGAAGTTGGAGACATCGAACCGCGTGATGGGTCCGATGCCGCTCTCGCCGGCAAGAATGGCCTTCCACGCGCCTTCTACCGCGCTGCCCACGGGCGAGATGATTCCCATGCCCGTCACGACCACACGACGTTTGCTCACACGCTACCCGTCTCTAGAAGTTCCTGGGGATCTTGCGGCGCATCTGGCGCCGCGTCACGGCCGGGGCTCGCCACGTGCGAACCCCCGTGAATCCTGCGCGCGCGGCAGCCCAACCGGCTGCGCGCCGCCCGAGCGGGGCTCAGGCCTTGTTGCGGCGCTCGTTGATGTACTCGATCGCCTGATGAACCGTGGTGATCTTCTCGGCATCCTCGTCCGGAATCTCGATCTCGAACTCCTCCTCGAGAGCCATCACGAGCTCGACCGTGTCGAGCGAGTCGGCTCCCAGATCGTCCACGAAGGAGGCGTCATTCGTCACCTGCTCCTGCTTGACGCCAAGCTGCTCGGCCACGATGGCTTTGACCTGCTGCTCAACTGTGCTCATTAGCGGATGGTCCTTATGTTTTAGAAATTGAATAGCGAAAATACGTGCCCATGCCGCCATGGCCGAGGCCGGCGGCGCGGGCGCGGTATTGTAGGGGAACACCCCCGGGGCTGCCAGTCGCCGTGAGGGCGCGCTGAGTGATTGTTTTTCCTCGGGAATCCCGCAGGGTGCCGGCCACGGACCGCGCCCAGCCGCGCCCCGCTGGCGCCCCGGTCTGTTGCGTGCGCCCAACGGGCGGGAGCCCAACGAAGGTCCCCGGCACCTCCCCGCGGTCACGGCATGTACATGCCACCGTTGACGTGCAGCGTCTCGCCCGTGATGTAGCCAGCCTGCGGGGACGCCAGGAAGAGCACGGCGGCGGCCACGTCCGCGGCCTCCCCGAGCCGCCCGACCGGGATCTGAGTGAGCAGCCCCGCTCGCTGCTCATCCGTCAGTGAGCGCGTCATGTCGGTATCGATGAACCCCGGGGCGACCGCGTTGACGGTGATGCCGCGCGAGGCGACCTCGCGCGCGAGCGACTTCGTGAAGCCGAGAATCCCTGCTTTGGCGGCAGCGTAGTTGGTCTGGCCGGGGTTGCCCGTCAGGCCGACGACCGAGGTCAGATTGACGATGCGGCCGCGCCGCTCCTTCATCATGCGCCGCAGGCATGCCTTGGACAGCAGGAATACCGAGGTCAGATTGGTCGTGATCACCCGGTCCCAGTCTTCGGGCTTCATCCGCAGGAGCAGCGTGTCGCGCGTGATGGCCGCGTTGTTGACGAGGATGGTCGGCATGTCTGCGGCGGCATCGAGCTCCCTCGTGAGCGCCTCGATGGAGGCGGCATCGGACACGTCCAGCGTGGCGCCCCGACCGTTGTATCCATGCGACGCCAGTGCCGCCGTGAAGGCGGCCGCGCCCTCGGCCGTGGTCGCGGTGCCGATCACTCTGGCGCCGGCCCTGGCGAGTGCCAACGCGATCTCCCGCCCGATTCCTCGGGATGCGCCCGTGACGAGCGCGACTTCATTCTCCAGCATGCGGGTACTCCGATCTTCTCAAGCCTTCACGGCGGTGATGGCGGCTGCCAGGGAGCCGGCATCCTCGAGCGCCAGGGCCTCCAGGCCGCGCTCGATGCGGCGGCTGAGCGCCGTCAGCACCTTGCCGGGACCACACTCGATCAGCGTGCCAATGCCGGCCGCCGCGAGCCCGCGCACGGTATCCGCCCAGCGCACGGGGCTGGAGAGCTGGCGGACGAGAAGCTGCCGCAGATCGGCGGGATCGCGGTGAGCCTGCGCGTCAACGGCGCTCACGAACCGAATCCGCGGCGGCCGAAAATCGACCGTGGCGAGACGCTCCCCGAGGCGCCGCGCCGCCGGCTCCATCAGGCTGCTGTGCGAGGGCACGCTGACCGGCAGGGCGACGGCGCGCTTGGCGCCGCGGGCCTTGGCCGCCTCGATCGCCCGCTGCACCGCCTCGCGCGCGCCGGCGATCACGACCTGGCCGGGTGCGTTGAAGTTCACCGCCTCGACGACGCCGCCCTGCGCGGCCTCGCGGCAAGCCTCGATCACTTGGGCATCGTCGAGACCGAGAATGGCGGCCATGGCTCCCGTGCCCTCGGGGACGGCCTCCTGCATGATGCGGCCACGGAAGCGCACCAGGTCGATGGCGGCCGGGAAATCGAGGGCACCGGCCGCGACCAGGGCCGAGAACTCTCCGAGGCTGTGACCGGAGACCACCTCCGGCTCGGCTCCGCCGCAGCCGCCCCATACCCGCCAGGTCGCGATCGAGGCGGCGAGCATGGCCGGCTGGGTGCACTCGGTGGCGTTCAGGCGCTCCGCGGGCCCTTGGGCGAGGACTTCCCACAGGTCATATCCGAGCACCAAGGAGGCTTCGGCGAAAGTGTCGCGGATCACCGACGCCGCGCCAGGCGCCGGCGTGAGTCCCGCCAGCATGCCTACCGATTGCGAGCCCTGTCCCGGAAATACGAAGCCGAACGTCATCACTTCCTCGCGAGGTCAAAAATTCGGGCGATTATAGCGGGAGTGCCTGGAACCGGCTTTCCGGGGGACTGTCGAACCGCGCAGACCCGGACACCCGCGTCCGCGGTTATGATTCCGCGTCGCGCCGTCAGGCGCATGCGCCTCAGGCAAGCCACGACCCCATCATGACGCACCGACCCGCTTTTCCGAGCCTTCACTTCCGCGACGGCGGAACCCGCAGCCCTCGCCGCCAGGCGCGCGGCTTCACCCTGATCGAGATCATGGTGGTCGTGATCATCATCGGCCTGCTGGCGGCCGTCATCGTGCCGCAGGTCATCAGCAAGGTCGACGAGGCGCGCGTCGCCAAGGCCAAGGAGGACATCCAGGCCCTGGAGACGGCCTTGACGGAGTACCGGTTGGACAACTCGACGTACCCCACC
Organism: Steroidobacteraceae bacterium; assembly: GCA_035713045.1. Taxonomy (GTDB): domain Bacteria; phylum Pseudomonadota; class Gammaproteobacteria; order Steroidobacterales; family Steroidobacteraceae; genus 13-2-20CM-66-19. Next base: position 5,938 of record DASTAC010000096.1, on the reverse strand, counting down.
ACCGAGGAGGGCCTGGAGGCGCTCGTCAAGCAGCCGAACGATCCCTCGGTCACCCACTGGCACGGCCCTTACGTGCAGCGGCTGTCCAAGGACCCCTGGGGACGTCCCTACCACTACGTATATCCGGGCACGCACGGACTGCCTTATGACCTCTACACGCTGGGGGCGGATGGACAGCCGGGTGGCGACGGTGTCAATGCCGATATCGGCAACTGGAACCTCACCCAGTGAGGTTGGGGTCACGCGCCGGATCTGGACCGCTTCACGCGTCGGGATCGGCGATCGGTCGGCAACTGGCATGAAGCGCTGGATCCGGGCATCCCGCCCGGCCCAGCGGGCCGCAGGGTTCACGCTGCTCGAGATCCTGGTCGTTGTCCTGATCATCGGAATCATGACGGCGGTGATGGTCCTGTCGATGAATTTCTCCGGTCACGACACGGAGCTCAGGACCGAGAGCAAGCGCCTGCTCGCGCTCATGAAGTACGCCCGGGACCAGGCGGAGCTGCAGACACGGAACTACGGCGTCGTTTTCAGCCGCCATGGGTACGAGTTCGTCGTCTACGGTGTGCGCAGCGGCACGTGGCGCCAGGTGTTCGAGGACGACGTGCTGCGGGAGCGGACACTGCCTGCGGGCCTCGAGTTCAAGCTGGTGGTCGATGCGCGGCCGATCGTGCTGCACGACAAGCTCGAGGTCCCCACGTCGCCGGGACGCGAGAGCTCGAAGAAGCCGCACGCGGGCGGTACGGGCTCCAACACGAGCCCGGACTCTGGCTCGACCTCGGAGACCGGCGCCGGATCCGGCACGGCTTCCGACTCGGGCTCAGGCTCGGACTCGGACTCGACCGAGTTCGCCCCCCAGGTCATGATCTTCTCGAGCGGCGATCTCTCCTCCTTCAGGATCACCCTGGAGCGTCCGTCCACGGGCCGCAGCATCACGCTGCATGTCGACCAGAACGGCGACATCGTCGAGAAGGCGGCCGGCGAGAGGCGCTCTTGAAAGCCAATGCCGGTCGCGGTGCCGCGGGGTTCACCCTGATCGAGGTGCTGGTGGCGCTCGCCATCGTGGCGATCGGCATGGCGGCGGTCCTGGAGGCCCTCACTTCTTCCGCCAACACCGCCATGTATCTGCAGAGCAAGACCTTTGCCGAGTGGGTGGCCTTGAACCGGGTGGAGACCGTCAGGCTCTCCGGCGCGGTGCCCGGCACCGGCACCAGCACCGACACCATCGATTACGCGGGCCGGCACTGGGAATGGCGGCAGAAGGTCACCAACACGCGCATACCGGGCATGGTGCAGATCGCGGTCGACGTGCGCCCCGCCGACAGCAAGGCGGCCGCCAACCGCGGCTGGTACGCGACCGCGACCGGATTCATGGACAGCGCCATCGACCCGGGCACGACTCCGGAGCCGTTCCAGTGGTCGCCCAACCCGATCCTCGGCCTGCCACCGCCCAACCCGAATGGGCAGAGCACGGGGTCCCTGACGCCATGAGCGCCATACCCTCCATGCTTCCTCCGCCGACATCCGCCGTCGCAAAGGCGAGGAGCCTGCCGGGACCCGCCGGCCCGACTGGCCGCTACCCCGGAAAAACTCAAGGAAGCGGCTTTACGCTCATCGAGCTGCTGGTGGCGCTCTTCATCGCTGCCGTCATGTTCGCCATGGGCTACGGCGCAATCAACCAGGCGCTGCAGAGTCGCGGCGCCATCCGCCGGCACCAGCGTGATCTCGTGCAGCTGCAGACGGCGATGAGCATCATGGAGCAGGACTTCGTGCAGCTCGCGCCGCGGCCGGTGCGCTCGCCGGACGGCAACGGCTACCTGCCCTGTCTCCAGGGCAGTCCGCTCTCGGATGCATCGGGTATGACAGCCGACGCATCGGCTGGATCCAGCACCTCGGCGCCACTGGTCGCGCTGACGCGCAGCGGCTGGAGCAACCCCACAGGACTGCCGCGTACGGAGCTCGAGCGGGTCGCGTACGTGCTCGACAACGGAACCCTGGTGCGCGAGCACTGGGACGTCCTCGATGCCACGCTATCGAGCACACCGGTCAAGCGGAACCTGCTGAAGCATCTGCGCAGCGTCACGTTTCGCTACATGCAGCCGACCACGCGCGGGTGGGTCGACATCTGGCCGAGCGCCGGGGTGGCCGCGCAGTCCATGCAGGACTCCTATTACCGCCTGCGCCCCATGGCGGTGGAGGTGACGCTGGACACCAGGGAATGGGGCAAGATCACCCGTATCTTCGAGATCGCGCAATGAGCGCGCGGCACGGCGGATCGGGCCATGCGCGCCGCAGGCGCCGGGACGGGGGCGCGCCGCCCCGCCATCGCCAGCGCGGGGTGGCGCTCCTCGTCGCGATTCTGCTGGTGGCGCTCGGCACCATCATCGCCGCGGCGATGGCCTACGACAATGCGATGACCGCCCGCCGCGCCGCCGCCTCGTTCGATTTCGATCAGGCGCTGCTCACGGCGCAGGGCGCCGAGGCGCTCGCGGCGTACGGCCTGCAACAATCGGTCAGCCAGAATGCCCAATACATCTATCCCGGCCAGCCCTGGAGCCAGCCGCTGCCGCCCACGGAGATCATGCCCGGGGTGATGCTGCAGGCCTCGATGGAAGACCTGCAGGGGCGTTTCAACATCAATGACCTCGTCGAGCAGGATGGCAACACGCCGAACCAGGCAGCGATCACCGCCTTCCAGCGGCTGCTCACGATGGTGGGCCTCAGTGCCAAGTGGGCCGACTACCTCGTCGACTGGATCGACAAGAACTCGACGCCGATGTTTCCGGACGGAGCGGAGGACAGCGTCTACATGGAGATGAATCCGCCCTACCGCACGCCCAACCTGCCGGTCACCAGCACCAGCGAGCTCATGGCGCTGCCGGGCTTCACGCGCGCGGATTTCGACAAGATCGCGCCCTACATCACGGCCCTGCCGCTCGGCGTGCCGGTGAACCTCTGCTCGGCCTCGGGCGTGGTGCTCGATGCGCTGAGCGGCGTCGTCCAGTACAGCGCCAATCCCGGCGGGTTCGAGAAGGACCGCGAGGCCGCCGGCGGTTGCTTCCCCACCCAGCCGGTGTTCCTGAGCGCCATCCCGAACCCGCCCCTGCGGCAACAGCTGCAGACCCTTACGGCGCAGACATCGGCCTGGTTCCGGCTGACGAGCTTCGTGGGCGAGGGATCCACCGAGTTCGCCGTGTACTCCACCCTGTACCTGGAGCCGACCCACCAGGTGCGCGTGGTGATGCGCAGCTTCACGCCGAACTGAGCCTGCCGCTGCTAGTATGGGACACCATGGCTGACTGGCTCCTCCTCAGGCTCCCGCGGACGCCGCAAGAGCAGGCCACCTGGCTGATTGCCGACGCGCGCGGCGCCGCCTCGGGGCCGCCCCAGGCGGGTCCGCTCTCGCTCGCCGCCGCGCGTGCGCCCGGCCGGCATGTCGTCGTGCTGGTGCCGGGGACCGAGGTGCTGTTGGCACAGCCGGAGCTGCCTCCGGCCAAGGCAGGCACCAAGCTACAGCATCTCGTGCCCTATGCCCTCGAGGAGCAGCTCGCGGAGGACATCGAGGACCTGCATTTCGCCATCGGTCGCCGGGCGGGCGAGGCGACGCGAGTGCCAGTAGCGGTCGTTGCGCGCAAGCTCATGGACGAGTGGACATCGCGGCTCAGCTCGAGCGGTCTCGAGCCCGAGGCGATGTACGCCGACAGCGAGCTGCTGCCGCGGAACCCCGGCCAGGCCGTTGCCCTGCTGGAGCAGGACACCGTGGTGATCCGGCCCCCGTCGGGTGCCGTCGTGACGCTGCCGGCCGATGCCCTCGATGAGGCGCTCGACATCGCGCTCGCCGGCCTGGAGCCCGGCACCCCGGGAGGGCGTGGCCTCATCCTCTACACCGGAGCGGCGGAGTGGCAACGGCACGCGCCGACCGTGGAGGCGGCGCGCGAGCGGTTCGAGGGCATTCAGATCCAGCTGCTCACCGGCGGGCCGCTGGCGCTCTTCGCGCAGCAGCTCCCGGCGGTCACGGCCACCAACCTGCTGCAGCCCCCCTACGCCCCGGCCACTCCGAATCCGGTGGGCTGGCGCGCCTGGCGGCTCGCGGCCATGCTGCTGGTCGGATTCATCGCGCTGCACATCGCCGGCAAGGCTGCGGAGCTCACCGTGCTCAACCGCACCGACCACCGGCTCGACACCTCCATCCGGCAGGTGTTCCACACGGCCATGCCCGGGCAGGCCGATACCTACGAGGCGCGGCGTCAGATGGAGCAGCGCCTGGCCGCGGTGCGCGCGAGCGAATCTTCCGGCGGTTTCCTGCAGGCGCTGCAGGCGCTCGTGCAGGCGCATCAGGCGGCCCCCGAAGCCGTGCTGCAGGCCCTGGATTTCCGCGCCGGGGCCCTCGAGCTCAAAGCCTCGGCGCCGACCGTGGAGGCGCTGGACCGCCTCAGCCGCCAGCTGCGCCGCCAGGGCTGGCGTGCGCACCTCGTGTCCGACACGCCTTCGGGCTCCGCATACGAGGGCCGCATTCAAGTGAGGCCGGGGAATACCTGACATGGCGCTGTCGCTCGAGCTGCCCGCGTCACTGCGCTCGCTGTCCGCCCGCGACCGCCGCACGCTCATCGTCGGCGGCATCATCGCCGCGATCCTGTTCGTGTTCGCGGTCATCCTTCCCCTCGATCACCGGGTCGCGCGACTGCAGCGCGAGGTGGCGCGCAAGCAGGCGGACCTCGTGTGGATGCGCACCGCCGCGCCGCAGATCGCAGCCGCGGGCCCCCTGCGCGGCACGTCGGGCGAATCGCTGATCGTGATCGTCGACCAGTCGGCGCACGAGGCCGGCCTGGGCGCCTCGCTCGCGGGCAGCCAGCCGAGTGGCCGCGGCGATCTCAGCGTCCAGCTGGAGAAAGCGCCTTTCGACGCCCTGGTCGCGTGGCTGGCGCGGCTCAGCCAGCAGAACGGCGTGCAGATCGAGACCGCCACCATCGACAGCGCCGGCAAGCCCGGCCTGGTCAACGCTTCTCTGATCCTCAAGGGGCCTTGAGCGCCCCTTCCCTCGCATGAAGCGGACCATCGTCGTCATCGTTCTGGTGATCGTGGCTTTCGCCGCGATCGTGCTCGCCCGGCTGCCGGCGAGCTGGGTGTTGCCGGCCGCGAGCGCGGATTTCAGCTGCGCGAGCGTCGCGGGCTCGCTCTGGAACGGCTACTGCAGCGGTCTCACGGTGCGGGGGGCGGAACTGGGGGATCTCACCTGGCAGCTGCGGCCGGTGCGGCTGCTGGCCGGCGAGCTCGCGGCACACATCGATCTCGAGCATCCCCCCTCCCTCTTCGCGCGGGGCGAGGTGGGAATCGGGCTCGGCGGGACGCTCGCCGCGCACGATCTGACAGCGTCGCTCCCCCTGAGCCCCACCGTCATCCCGGGCCTGCCGCCGACGCTGACCGGGTCGTTGCGCCTGAACATTGCCCTCGCGCAGCTCACGCGCCAGGGGGTCGTCCGCGAGCTCGCAGGCCGCATCGAGGCTCACGATCTCGTCGACGCCAGCGGCTACGTCACGCCCCTCGGCAATTTCGCCGTGACCTTTCCCGGCGGCACGGGAGAGCCCACCGGGAGGTTGCGGGACCTCGGCGGTCCGCTCTCGGTCCAGGGGAAGGTCGTTCTAACGCCACAGCCCGGATACGACCTGTCAGGTTACGTGACGCCGCGTCCGAGCGCGGTCCCTGCGCTGGTCAACGCCATCGAATTCCTCGGCACACCGGATGCGCAGGGACGGCGCCAGTTCGCCCTGTCGGGGAGCTATTAAGAAACGCTGGATCGGGGCATCGTGCCCCGCCCAGCGCGGTTTTGGGCAAAAAGCGTGGTTTTTGCCCAAAACCCGGCCACCTGCGGCGGCCGGGTACATCCCTGTACCGACTACCGTGTTTGTCCGTTTCATGATTCGGGGTCGACCGTCGGTCG
>DASTAC010000095.1:0-9272 GCA_035713045.1 Steroidobacteraceae bacterium | reverse complement strand
AATGATCTCATCGAGCGAGCTGGCGCCGCGGGCGGTCGTGGCGAGCCCGGCGCTGAACGTCACGCGCACCTGCATCCCCTCGTCGGCGCAGGGTACCTGGATCGATAGGGCGAGCACCCGCAGGCGCTCGACGCGGGCGAGGTCCGTGACGCGAGTCAAATTCCGATGAGCATGCCTGAAGAATCGTTCAGTCTCGGTTTAGTTTCCATACAGGAAGGGGGGCTATGGTCGAGCATCCTGGCGCCGGAGGGGGAATTTGATCGAGAGCACGCTCCTCGTCCTGTCGGCCGCGGCCGCCCGCATCCGCCAGGCGGGCCGCCTGTCGGCGAGCCGCTAGCCCGGACTTCCCGACGGTGGCCGCCGCCTGCGACCGGTATCTCCTCGAGGCCCTCGAGTCCGAGGGGCTGCTGAGAGCCTTCCTGTTCCGTTACGCGCGCAACGGCGCGGACGTGGATGAGCTGCTGCAGGAAACCTACGCCCGCCTGCTCGCTGCAACCCGGGCCGAGGGGGTGAGGGTGCGGTCCGTGCGGGCCCTGGCGCTGACGATCGCCCGCAATGCGGCCCTCGACTGGCTGCGCCACCGTGAGGTCGTTCCGATGGAGCTGATATCGGATCTTGCCGCGTTGGACGTCTTAGACGAGAGTGCGCAGATCGAGGAGATCGTCAATGCGCACCAGGAGCTCGCCTTGCTGGCCGGATGCGTCTCTGAGTTGCCGGAGCGTTGCCGCCAGGCCTTTACGCTGCGCCGGGTGTATGGGCTGTCGCAGCGGGAGATCGCCGAGCGGCTGAAGATCGAGGAGGGAACGGTCGAGCAGCTGCTCGCCCGAGCCATCCGGCGCTGCGCCGATGCTCTCTTCGCGCGCGAAGTCGAGGGCGATCGCCCGTTCTCTCTGGGCCGGCGCATCGCCCGCCGGCTGAGGTGCCATGACTGAGGCGGCGGACATCGAGGCGCAGGCGGCCGCCTGGATCGCGCGAGCCGACGCCCGCGGGAGCGATCAGGACCCGCAGCTCGAGGCGTGGCTCATCGCCGATCCGCGCCACCGTGCCGCCTACGTGCGCCTCGCGCACGCCTGGGAGCGAACACAGCGCCTGGCCCGGCTGCGGCCTGCCGCCGGCGCGATCGACCCCGACCTTCTCGCGCCATCCCGGCCCGGAGCCCTACGGACGCGGTTGCGGCGCCGCGCGAGCACGGAGAAAGCCTCGCGTCCGCGTCCGATGCGCTGGGTGGCCATGGCGGTGGGAATCGCAGCGGCCGTCTTCCTCGCCGCGTGGAATCTGCTGCCCTCGTCATCCACCGAGAGCTACCGTACCAGCGCCGACGGACTGTCGCGGGTCTTCCTGACCGATGGCTCGGTGGTTACCATGAATGCCAACACCGTGCTGCGGGTGCACTTCACCGCCGCCCGGCGCAACGTCACGCTCCTAAGGGGCGAGGCGCACTTCTCCGTGACCCACGATACGCACCGTCCGTTCGAGGTTCACGCGGGAACTCGCATCGTCGTCGCGGTGGGGACCGCTTTCGATGTCCGGCTCGAGCCGGGCCGGGATGTAGAGGTGACGGTGACGGAGGGGCGTGTCGCGTTGCTCGAGGATGGCCCGCAGCAGCCTCGCATGGGCGAGCCGCCGCTGCAGACGATCTCGGCCGGCCAGGACGCCCTGCTCACGATGCAGCGCATGACCGTGCAGCGTCTCGATCCGGCGGAGATCTTCCAGCGCCTGAAATGGGAGCGCCGCGAGCTGTCCTTCGACGGCCAGACATTGAGCCAGGCGGTGGCCGAGTTCGACCGCTACACGAACCACAAGATCGTCATCGACGATCCCTCCATCGCCTCGATCGAGGTCGGCGGCACCTTCCGCGCGCTCGATGCCGGCAGCTTCGTCGCCGCGCTGGACCGTGCCTTCGGCATAGCGTCCCGCGCGAGCGCGCGCGGGACGATCCACCTCTTTCGTGTAGGAGATGCGAAGGCCGCGCGTCTTCACCTCTGACGGCCGCAACGGGCCGCAAGCACGATGATGGGGGACACGTGGCAAGAATCGACCGTCGGTGGCTCGGTATCGGGCTTTCCCTGCTCGGGGCGCTGTGGCTGGCCGTCTCACCTACCGCCCTCGCCAGGGCGAATACCGCTTCCTTCGACATCGCCGCGCAGCCGATGCCGGGCGCCCTCAGGGCCTTCGCCGCGCAGGCGCACCTGCAGCTGCTGTTCGACTACAAGGCGCTCGCGCGGCTGCGCACCGGGCCGCTCAAGGGCCGCATGGACCCGAAGGATGCGCTCGTGCGGCTGCTGAAAGGCTCCGGCTACACCTTTCAACAGGTCAACGATCGCACCATCGCCATCAGGCCGGCGGCCGTCGCGGCGGCGGATCCCCCGCCATCGGCCGACGCCAAGGAATCCGGCGCGGCCGCCATGCCGGCGAGCGCCGGGAGCGGCACTCTGCAGCTGCCCCCGCAGAATGCCGCGCTCAAGGCCATCGTGGTCTCGGCGCGGTTCATCTCGGCGGCGGGCTCGAGCGCCATGAAGATGAATCTGCCGGCCCGCGACACGCCGTTCTCCATCTCGACCTACTCGCAGAGCTTCGTGCACGCGGTAGAGGCGCAGCAGGTCGCCTCGCTGTACCCCTACATGACCGGCATCCAGCGAGCGGGCAACACGGGCTATGACATCGTGTTCCGCGGCTTCACGAGCGGCGCCAACGACATCAACTCCATCCTCGTGGACGGTCTGCCGGGTCTCGCCACGCGCTTCGGCTCGCCGCCCACCATCGGCGTGGAGCGCATCGACGTGGTGCGCGGCCCCGCCTCGGTCATCAATGGACAGGAAGAGCCCGGCGGCTTCATCAATCTCATCACCAAGAAGCCGCAGGCGCAGCCGCTTTACGAGCTCGCCGCCACCGGCCAGGCCTACGACGGCCATGGGATCGGCATCGGCGACAAGCCGGGATTCGACCTGGCCGCGGACGCGACCGGCCCGATCGCCGGCGATCGGCACTTCCTCTACCGCATGATCGTCGACGACACCAACGAGGATACGTTCCGGGCCTTCAGCTACAGCCGCAACGTCTTCGTCGCGCCGAGCTTCACCTGGCGGATCTCGCACCGCACCAAGTTCACCCTGGCTTACCAGTACCAGCACGTGCGCTTCAGCTATGACACCTATCTCGTGGCGCCGGACAGCAACGTCTCGCTGGTGGCGCCCATCACCACCCGCTACCAGCAGCCGAGCGACTACGAGACCGAGCGCGGCAGCGTCCTCAGCTCGTTCTTCGTGCACACCTTCGCCAACGGGTTCTCCCTGCACATCGCCACGCGGGACGTCTGGCACACGGACGAGGCGCATGGCTTCGACGTGGTCGCGATCGCGAAGAACCTGCAGGACGTCACCCGCCGGGCGCGGGGGCAGCTCAACAGAAGGAGCAATCACTACATCGATGCACACGTGCTGATGCCGCTGCACCTGCTCGGCATCAAGCAGCAGATGCTGCTCGGCGTCACCGACGGGCGCACGATGGCCGATGAGGACCGCCTGCAGTTCTTCAACGCGCCGGCGAGCGGGCCCGAGTCGCTCAACATCGCCATATACAACCCGGACTACAGCAACGTGCCGGCGCTTTCCAGCCTGCCGCTGGTTGCGCCGGGCAAGGCATCGCTCCTCAGCGACCGCTACACGGTGACGGAGGAGTTCGGCGCCTACGTGGCCGATATGATCACCTTCTCCCGTCACTGGAAGGGCAGTGTCGGCATCCGCTATTCGCGCGACAAGCAGTGGACCCGGGTGCTGAGCACGCCCGGCTCGCCCGAGGACGTGAAGGTGAACGAGAAGCCGCTGCCGATGGGCGGCATCGTCTACCAGCCCGACAAGCACTGGAGCCTCTACGCGAGCTACGCCACCTCCTACGTGCCGCCGCCGCCCAATGCCGTCGACATCAACGGCGTCAACGACCTGGTGCCGATTTCGGCCAACCAGATCGAGATCGGCGAGAAGGACAGCTTCCTGCACGGCCGTCTCAACTCCACGCTGGCGCTCTATCGGATCGATGAGAAGAACACCGTCAGCCATTTCGCTTGCGCGGATTACGGCACCTGCTATCAGCAGGTCGGCGCCGCGCAATCCAAGGGCGCGGAATTCGAGATCAACGCCCGCCCGCTGCGCAACTGGCAGTTGACCGCCGGCGCCGCGTACACCGACGCCAAGGTCACTTCCTCGACCGTCGCGGCGCAGGTGGGCGCCCGCGAGCCGAACGTGCCCCTGATGGCCGAGCATCTCTGGTCCCGCTATCAGTTCCGGACCCGGGGACTGCGGGGCCTGGGCTGGGGTCTCGGCATCATCCACGAGGGGGAGCGCCAGGGCTTCCTGCCGACCGGTACCGCCACCCCGATGCTGCAGCTGCCTGCCTATACGCGAGTCGACACGGCGCTCTATTACGACGTGGGTGATTACACGCTCACATTCAAGGTGCAGAATGTTTTCGACAAGACGTATTACGCCAGCTCCGGCTTCAATGGCGACATCAACCTGCTGCCGGGTAGCCCGCGCATGTTCACCTTGTCCGCCCGGGCGTACTTTCAATGAAACCCGCGGGCCGCGTGTCCTCGAGGCTCGCCTGCGGCGCCGCGCTGGCCGCGTGCGGATTCGCACTGGCGCCGCTCGCCGCGGGGGCGCAGCAATCCGCCCCCGCGACGGTCGAATGGCAGCTGCCGGTCGCGCCGACCCACCCCGTGCAGACCAAGGCGCAGGACCTGGAAGGCATGCGCGTCGGGCGGCCACTGCCTGCGCCCGAGCTGCTGCAGCCGACGCTGGACGCCAAGCTCGCGGCTTTCAGCCCGCGCTACGGCCGCGATCTCGGCGGCACTCTGCGCCTCATGTGCTCCGATGTGCTGCCGGGGCTGGTGCGCGCGTGGATGGCATCGTTCTCGCGGATCTACCCGAAGGCGCATTTCGTACTGGGGGCGCCCTTCGAGGGCGATGATGCGGCGAACGCGTTGCGCCAGGGCCGCGTGGACATCGCTTTCGTGTCGCGTGAGCTGAGACCCGTGGACGTCGCCTCGTTCCGCACGAAGTACGGCTACGATCCCACGAGCATTCCTGTCAGCGGCGGCTCATACCGCCAGTTCGGATTTCTCGATGCCGTCGCCATCATCGTCAATCCCGCCAACCCGGTGAAGCAGCTCAGTCTGGAGCAGCTCGATGCGGCGTTCTCGCGCTCGCACCTGCGGGGGGACCGGCCTGCGGTCACGTGGGGACAGCTCGGCGCGCGCGGCACATGGGCGCAGCGGCCGGTCCACGTGTATGCCATCGAGCCGTGGAACGGCTTCGAGGAATTCGTGCGGCAGCGCGTGCTGGACGCGGGCGGCCGGCGCGGCCATTGGCGCAGCGCAATCCACTTCGACAGGACGGTGTTCCCGATCGCCCGGCGCGTGGCCGCCGATCCCGACGGCATCGGCTATACCGGCCTCGCATTCATCGACTCGGCCGTGAAGGTCATCGCTGTGGGCCGCGGCACCGACGCGGTCTCTCCGACCTACACCAACGTGGCGCTCGCGAGGTATCCGCTGAGCCGGCTCGTCTACGGCAATGTCAATCGCCGGCCCGGAGCGGCGCTGCCGCCGCTCGTGCAGGAGTTCTTCCGGTTCATTCTGAGCCGCGAGGGGCAGCAGGACGTGCGGCGCGAGGGCATCTACCTGCCGCTGCGAGAGTTCCAGGTCCGGGCGGCAGACCGGATCGGGGGACTGGCGCCGAGTGGAGCCAAGTGATGAGGAGGCATTGTGAAGCGCCGCGCGCCGGCGCCATCCTCTTGGCGGCCACGGCGCTCGCGATCAGCTTCGCTGTAACGGCGGGCGAGTTTCCCTATCGTGTGCTGCACCGGATCGCACTGACCGGCACGGCGCCCGTGCAGGCGCTGGCCTTCGGTCCCGGCGGCAGGCATCTGTATGCGACCGCGGGCGCCGAGCTGCGCAGGTACGGCACCGTCTCGGCGGCGCCCGGCAATAGGTTGAAGCTGCCCGGCGTGGGCGTCGGACTTGCCGCTGCGGCGCGTGACGGAGGGGTCCTTTATGTCGCGACGAGGTCGCCGGCGCGCCTGCTGATACTCGCACTGCGGCCGCTGCGGATCAGGGCTTCGGTCGCGTTGCGCAACGGCGAGCCGTCGGCGCTTCTCTACGACAGCATCGGGCATGCGCTCTACGTCGAGAGTCGCGTCGGGCGTTCCGTCGCGCGCCTGGATCCCAAGAACGGCAAGACTCTGGGGGTTGCGCGTCTGCACGGACTTCTGGAGCAGATGGCAGCCAGCGGGCGCGGGATGCTGTACGTGGCCAATGCCGCCGGCCAAGAGCTGGAGGTCATCCGGACGGTCGGGATGAGGCCCGATGGAGCGATCCCCCTTTCCGGCTGCACCGCGCCCAGCGGGCTTGCCATGGATACGGTGGGGCGGCGGCTGTTCGTGGCGTGCGGCAACGGCCAGGCACTGGTGGTCGATGAGGACATGGGTTTCACGTTCGTTCGGCTTCCCATCGCGCGGGCGGCGAGCCTGCGGGCGGTATTCGCGTTCGATCCCCTCGGGCCTGGCGGCTGGAAGGGCGGGGTCTTCATGGCCGGTGACGGACCCGCGCTCGATGCGATCCGGATGAAGGCTTTCATCAGTTATGTCGGTGGCGGCAGTCTGCTGCTGGGTGGCACGTGCACGGCGCTCGCGCTGAGCCCCGTCGCGCGGCAGCTCGTGCTGGCGCTCGCGCCGCGCGCCGCCGCGATGGGCGCCACGAATGCGGGTGCCACGGCCGGCGGCGCCCAGCTCCTGATACTCGGCGGCGACGGTGCGGAGGGATCGCAGTGACTCGGTTCGTGACACGCCCGCGCGCGCTCGGCGCGCTCGTCCTGATGGCCTCGGCCCTCGCGTGGCCCCAGGCTCGTGCGGCGCTCGTTCCCTGGGCGGCGCTGCGCGGCAAGACCGTGCTCTTCATCACCGGCGGTGCCGATAGCCCGCAGCCGAACGACGATGCGCTCGTGAGCCGGCATCTGAGGAAGCTCGGGCTCATCGTGCGCGCCGTGGACGCGAGCGCCCCGGAGTCGGTTGCCGGCGGCGCGAGCCTGATCGTGCTGTCCTCGACCGCGAACAGCCACGCGCTCGGTGACAAGTACGCGGATTCGACCGTGCCGATCTTCACCTGGAACACCTACGATTACCCGAACCTCGGCCTGACGGGCCCGGTGCTGCACCGTGACTTCGAGGTGATCGACCCGACTCAACACTATCCTGACAGCTTCGCGGTCCTCTACGCCTACGGCGCCAACCTGACCTCGCAGATCAGCCGGGCCGTGGGTCTTAGGCCGCAGCTCTTCGGCACCCTGTATCTGGAGCCGGGGACGGCCGGATGGGGCCGTCCGGGTCCGGGCGGCACGGTCATCGCCGACTTCATGGGCCGGCAGAGCCACGCTGCGGTGTTCACTTACGAGCGCGACGCGAGCCTCGCGAACGGCCGGCCGGCGCCGGCGCGGCGGGCCGGCTTCTACCTCGGCAGCGATGACTTTCATCTGCTCACGGCCGCGTACGGGCCGGCGGCTAAGGATCCCAACATGCGCCGCTGGGCCATCGGCCTGAAGCTCTTCGATACCGCGCTGCGCTGGGCGGCATCGCCGCCGCCGCCGCTGCCGGCCTATGATCCGGCCGCGCTCGACTCGGCCATCCGCCGCATCGCGCACGGGAAGAAGGTGCTCTTCGTCGAGCGCGTGAACGGCGGTGAGGGCAGGCGCTCGGATGAGCACATGGTGGAGCATCTGCGCAGGCTCGGCTTCACCGTGACCATCGCCGACCAGTCCGACCCCGAGACGCGGGCGCGCGGGCAGGATCTGGTGATCATCTCCGGCACCTGCTCGAAGTGGAAGCTCGCCAACAGGTACGTGAACGTCTCCGTGCCGGTGATCTCGCTGGAAGGGCTGATGTCGGATACCCTGCACTTCACCGGCTACGACCGCTATGTCGATTACGGCGAGCATGGCGAGCTGCACGAGAGCGACGACCCGCCGGAGAGCTATCTCGACATCGTGGGCGCGTGGAGCCCGATGGCGGCCGGCCTGAAGCCGGGCCTGGTGAAGTTCGAGAACACCCCCGGGGTGCTCAAATGGGCGCGGCCGCTGCCCGATGCGACCGTGATCGCCACCTTGCCGAACGAGCCCTGGGAATGCGCGATCTTCGGCTATCCGAAGGGAGCCCTGATGGCCGGCGGCTTCATTGCTCCGGCGCGGCGGGCCTTGCTGCCGCTCGACAACCCGACATTCGATGATCTGACACCCCAGGGCAGGGCGCTCTTCGACGCCGTGGTGCTCTGGACCCTCGGCGGCTGACGGATCCCACCGGCCTCGCTGACGGGCGGCGTCACCGGGAATGGATCACGCCCGGCCGCGGTGGCCGCGAAGGCGCGTCACAGATCGCCCGGCGGCTCCCAAGGGGGGGGCCGGCGCGGGCCGAATTCCCCACCTGGATTGGCGATCCAGAGGGCCGAGTTCTCATGGTGCCCGGGCTCGAGACGAGCGATCTGCCGGCCCGGTCGGCGGACCGTGCCCGGCAGTCTCTGCTCATCGGCACGATAGCGGTCTGCGCCGCGCCGGGCCTCCTGGCGGCCGTCGTCGCGCCGAGCCGTGGTCACAGCCCACTCTCCGCTTCCGGCAGAGAGCTGCGTGGAGCGACGATCGCGCTGATTGCGCTATTCGGCTCGCGCGGGCTCAACGGCACGGCTTCCCGGTGAGCCTCGTCCTGCTCGACCTCGATCATTTCAAGTCGTTCAACGATGGTAACGGCCACGATGCCGGCGATGAGGTGTTGAAGAGCGTTGCCCACGTGCTCAAGCGACACGCGCGCGGAGGACGTGGCCTGCCGTCATGGCGGCGGGGAATTCCTGATCGTCCTGACGGACTGCGCCGTAGACGACGCTTACTCGAAAGGGGAGGCGATCCGAGAGGCGATTGCGCAGCTGCACGTGTTCTCGCGCGGCATCGCGTTGCCGCGGATCACCGCCTCCCTCGGCATCGCCTGCTATCCCGAGGACGGCGAGCGCATGGAGGATCTGATCGCCGCCGCCGCGCTCTACCGGGCGAAGTCCACGGGCCGCAATCGCATCGCCGCATCCAACGCGCCGGGCGAGGTCGTGTTGTTCGAGCCGCGGGGCCGCAGGCCTGCCGAATCGACGGCCTGGCCCCGGCCCGGTGCTATGATCGCCGGGTGAGCGGACGAGCGTCAGACGCGCGGGATTTCCAACTCTGCGGCGCTGCGTGCCCGGGTCGGCG
>DASTAC010000094.1:0-15902 GCA_035713045.1 Steroidobacteraceae bacterium | reverse complement strand
ACCGCGCAGGTGCTGCGCCGGGACCAGGCCGCTGTCATCGGCAACTTGCCGGCCTACGCGCTAGTCAACCTGAAGATCGGGGCCGACGGCGCGAATGGCATGCACATGGACCTCTTCATCAGCAACCTGATGAACCGGCGCGCGCAGCTCTCGCGCTTCACCGAGAGCAATCCGAGCCTCGACAATCAGGTGTACATCCTGCCGACGCAGCCGCGCACCTTCGGCGTGGAGTTCGGCCAGGACTTCGGCGACTAATTTGAAACGCTGGATCCGGGCTCCTGCCCGGCCCAGCGTCGTTGAGCCAAAAAGCGTGGTTTTTGGCTCAACGTCCGCCACCTGCGGCGGCGGGGCACGTCCCTGTGCCTGGGCACCGGGCTCGTGCCGTGTCATGGTTCGGGGTTGCGTCATGCGCGCTTGAGGGATCGGGGCCGGCCAGTGCCGATGGGCAAGCCGCTTGCGGGCACGGGCACAGGGAGGTGCCCGCCGGCCGCGGCTACAGCTTGAAGGTCGTGAGCAGGAGGCTCGTCTCGCTGCTCGACACCCCGGGCATGCGGCTGATCCTGGCCAGCATGCGGTCGAAGGAGGCGAGGCTCTCGGTGTGCAGCTCCGCCACCAGATCCCAGCGGCCATTGGTGCTGTGGAGACTCGCCACGTCCGGCTCGCCGCGCAGGGCCTGGACCACGGCGTCGACCTGATTGCCCTCGACGGCGATCGTCATCAGCGCGCGGATGCGCTGCTCCTGCGCGTCGGGCCTCAGGCGTACCGTGTATCCCGCGATGGTGCCGTCGGCCTCGAGGCGCGCCATGCGGTTTTGCACCGTCCCGCGCGCCACACCCAGTTTCTTGGCCAGAGAGGCGACGGATGCGCGCGAGTCGCTGCGCAGCAGGGCGAGCAGCCGGTGATCGAGGTCGTCCATCGTCGCGTCCCCATTCCGATGCGTTTCAGACGGGTGAGTATATCAAATTGCACATCAAAGTTGTCGATTTGATCAATTCAGTGCAAGTTTTGAGCAACTCTCTGGCTGTTTATTGGCGCCGCCCGCGGCCATCATCATCCGGGTGACGGGGCGCCGACTGCGTTCCGCGCTTCCTCGGAGAATGAACATGGTCGACTTCATCGGCATCCGGCGAGTCCAGGAGCTCGTCGGGGATCTGGGACCCGCGGCCATCATCGCGGGAATGGCAGGCGAGATCGAGGCGGATTACCGGCGCTGGCGCGAGTTCGACAAATCGCCGCGTCACGCCACGCATTCGTCGGTCGGCGTCATCGAGCTGATGCCGGCGTGCGACGGCCGCCAGTACTCTTTCAAATACGTCAACGGTCACCCGAAGAACACCGCGAAGGGCCTGTTGACGGTGATGGCCTTCGGCATGCTGGCGGATGTGGAGACCGGATACCCGCTCGTGCTCTCCGAGATGACCCTGACCACCGCGTTGCGCACCGCCGCCACGTCGGCGGTCGCCGCGCGTTGGATGGCGCGCCGGGACAGCCGCGTCATGGCGTTGATCGGCAACGGCGCGCAGGCGGAATTCCAGGCCATCGCGTTCCATGCCATGCTGGGTATCCGCGAGCTGCGGCTGTACGACACCGACCCGGCGGCCACTCACAAGCTGCAGGCGAATCTCGCGCGTCTGGATCTCGAGGGATTGCGGGTCGTGCGCTGCGGCTCGACGGCGGAGGCGCTTCGCGGGGCGGACATCGTGACGACCGCCACCGCGGACAAGCGCAATGCCACCATTCTGACACCCGAGATGATCGCGCCCGGTATGCACCTGAACGCCGTCGGCGGCGATTGCCCCGGCAAGACCGAGCTGCACGCGCAGATCCTGCTGCGGCCGGATGCGCGGGTCGTGGTCGAGTTCGAGCCCCAGTCGCGCATCGAAGGGGAGATCCAGCAGCTGCCGGCCGACTTCCCGGTGACCGAGCTCACCGAGGTGGTCACGGCCCGCAAGCCGGGCCGCGCGAGTCCCGCGGAGGTCACCATCTTCGACTCGGTTGGATTCGCGCTGCAGGATTTCTCGGCGCTGCGGTATCTGCACCGGCTGCATCAGCAGCGGCGGGGCCGGCACGCGGAGATCGATCTCATTCCCGAGCTCGAGGACCCGAAGGACCTCTTCTCGCTGGTCGGAGACCCGGCGCCGGCCCGCACCCGTCCCGTCGCCGTAGCCGAGCTGACCGCGTGAGGAGATCGTCCGCCACGGAGCCGCGCAGGGCATCGCCGCGTACCGTGAGTCTGATCGGCGCGCCCACGGACGTGGGGGCGGCCGAGCGGGGCGCCTCCATGGGTCCCGAGGCGATGCGCGTCGCGGGGATCCAGCGGGCGCTCGAGGAGCGCGGGCTGCGAGTGGTGGACCGCGGCAATCTGAACGGTCCGCCCAACCCGCGCGAGGCGCCCGTCGCGGGCTACCGTAACCTTCAGGCGGTGCTCGCGTGGAACCGCCTGACGCACGATGCGGTGTACGGGGAGCTGCGCGCCGGCTCTCTGCCGATCCTTCTCGGGGGCGATCACTCCCTCGGCATCGGCTCGATCAGCGCCGTCGCGCGCCATTGCCGCGAGGTGGGGCGGAAGCTGCGCGTGCTGTGGCTGGATGCCCATGCGGATTTCAACACCGGAGAGCTGTCCCCGAGCGGCAATCTGCACGGCATGCCGCTCGCATGCCTCTGCGGCTTCGGTCCGAAGGCGCTGGTGGAGCTCGGCGGCGCCACTCCGAGCATCCATCCTCAGTGGATCCGGCAGATCGGGGTGCGCAGCGTCGATGAGGGCGAGAGGCGGTTCGTGCACGAGCTCGCCGTCGAAGTGTTCGACATGCGTTACGTGGATGAGATGGGCATGCGCGAGACCATGGAGCAGGCGCTCGCCGGCCTGGACCGCGACACCCACCTGCACGTGAGCTTCGATGTCGACTTCCTCGATCCGGATATCGCGCCGGGAGTCGGCACGGTGGTGCCGGGAGGGCCGACGTATCGCGAGGCGCAGCTCTGCATGGAGATGATCGCCGATACGCGCCTGGTGGGCTCGCTCGATGTGGTGGAGCTGAATCCGGCGCTAGATGTGCGCAACGAGACCGCCGTGCTCGCGGTGAGCCTGCTCGAGTCCCTCTTCGGCAAGAGCACGCTCGTGCGGCGGCAGGCCGATGCGCCGCCCCTCGATCTCATCGGCAGGAAGCGCATCGAGAGGGTCTGATGCGCGGCCGTCCGGCCCGCCTGGAACGGACCGCGGGCCGGTGGCATCATGGTCGCTCGATCCAGGAGATTCTGGCACGAATCCTGCGGTCCCCCGCCGATGCGGGAGAAGCCGCACCCCGGAGGCAATCATGGCCGCACGGTCGATCGGATCGCTCACCATCTCGTTCGGGCTCGTCGCCATACCGGTCAAGCTCTACAGCGCGACCCAGTCGGCGAACGCCATCTCCTTCAACCTGCTGCACAAGGGCTGCGGCTCGCGCCTGCGGCAGCAGTACGTCTGCCTCAGGGAAGGCACCGTCGTGGACCGGGACGATATGGTGAAGGGGTACGAGTTCGCCAAGGATCAGTACGTCACCTTCGAGCCGCAGGAGATCAAGGCCATGGAGGAAGCGGGCACTCACGCGATCGAGATCTCGGAGTTCGTGCCCGTGGAATCGATCGATCCGGTCTACTTCGACAAGGCCTACTATCTCGCCCCGGACAAGGGCGGCGCCAAGCCTTATGCGCTGCTCACCGAGGCGCTGAAGCAGGCGGGACGATGCGCGGTCGGCCGATGGGCGTCGCGGGGCAAGGCGTACATCGTGATGCTGCGCGCGGTCGGGGACATGCTCACCCTGCAACAGCTGCATTTCGCGGCCGATGTCCGCCCGGCGAGCGAGATCGACATTCCGAAGCCGGAGGTCAAGCCGGCCGAGCTCACGCTCGCACAACAGCTCATCAACCAACAGGCCGCGGAGAGGTTCGATCCGGACGCGTACACCGATGAGCTGCGGGCGCGCATCCAGGCGGCGATCGAGAAGAAGGTGGAGGGGCGGCAGATCTCGGTGTCGGATTTTCCGGCCGAAGGCGGCAGCAAGGTCATCGACCTCATGGAGGCGCTGCGGGCAAGCCTGGAGAAGGCGGACGCGGCGCGCGCTTCGACCGCTCGGCTGGGTCCCAGAATGGCCCCGAAGCGCGCCGAGCGCCAGCCCGCCAGGCCCTCGCGCAAGGCGGGCAAGCGCTAGAGATTGCGCGGGCCTGCCGCCGCACAATCGGGGTCCCAGGGGGAGCGCTCCATGCATCAATACAGCATGCGGGACGTCGAGCGGCTCCTGCAGCTGCCGCGCAGCACGCTCACGAGCCTGGTGAGGCTCGGCTTCGTGCGGCCCACGCGCGGCCCGCGGCGCCAGTATCTCTTCTCGTTTCAGGATCTGATCGTCCTGCGCGCGGCCCGTGCCCTGATCCAGGCCAACATCCCGCGCAGGCGGGTGCGCCGCTCGCTCGGGCAGCTGCGCGAGCGGCTGCCGGAGACGGTGCCGCTGTCAGGACTTGCGATCTGCGCGGTCGGCGACCAGGTCGTCGTGCGCGAGGGCACGGATCACTGGCAGGCGGATGACGGGCAGTACCTGCTCGGATTCGACGTGACCGTGCGGAACGGTATTTTGCGGATGAGCGAGCACGGGAAGCCGCGAGTTTCCGCATCGGCGACGGAGGCGGCGCCTCATTCCACGGCGGATGCCGCTGCGCCAGCGGCGGGGGGCGTGGCGGGCGACGCCGAGCACTGGTTCAGCGAAGGATCGCGGCTCGAGAGCATCGATCCCGCGGCGGCGCTCGCCGCTTACTCGCGAGCGGCGGCGGCCGATCCCGCGAGCGCCGCGGCCTGGATCAACTGGGGCCGGCTTCTGCACGAGAGCGGGGACGCGCGCGCGGCCGAGACGGTGTATCGCCGCGCTCTCGGGCATTGCGGCGCCGATCCCCTGCTGCTCTTCAACCTCGGCGTGGCTCTCGAGGATCTCGGCGAGCCGCAGGCGGCCCTCGAGGCTTACCACGGCGCGATCTCGGAGGATCCCAACCTTGCCGACTGCCATTACAACCTGGCGCGCCTCTACGAGTCGGCCGGAAAGAGGCAGCATGCCATCCGCCACCTCGGCCAGTACCGGCGCCTGATGACGCGCGGCGATCAGTGAGCTCGCATCGGGCGGCTCTGGCCGTGCGCGGCGGAACGTCCGGCTTCAGGCAGGAGCCGACCGGGACGGTCCGCCGTGTTGCGCGACCGTTGTGGCATGCTGCGGCTGGGCAAGCTCGAGCGCCGTCGCGATGAACGCCTCCACCTTCGGCACCCCGTATTTGCGCCCGGGGTAGACGAAGTAGAAGACCGCGCGGTCCTTCGGCCGCCATTGCGGCAGGACCGGTACGAGCGCGCCGGCCGCGGCGGCATCCGCGGCCAGGAAGTCGGGCAGCCATGCGATCCCCTCTCCCAACAGCAACAGGGATTTCACCGTCTCGAAGTCATCGGCGCGGATGCGCCCCGTCATCGGAACCTCGACTTCCGTCTTCCCGTCCGTCAGCGTCACCGAGCTTCGCGCGAGCAAGCCCACGAAGGCTGCCCCTTGCAGGTCTCGCGGGTGACCAGGCTCGCCGAGCCGCCGCAGGTACCGCGGCGCGGCCCACAGGTTGGAGCTCATCTCGAAAAAGCGCCGGGCGATCAGCGCCGAGTCCTTCAGGGCCCGCGAGGAGCGGATGGCGAGATCGATGCCCTCTCCCACCAGATCGACGACCCGATTGGCGATCAGAAGCTCCACCGAAACGTCCGGATATCTCCCGGCATACGCATGGGCGATTCGCGGCAGCAGGGTGTGGCCCAAGTCCACAGGCGCCGTCACCTTGAGGAGGCCCGACGGCCTGCCGGACGCCGATTGAAGGCTTGCTTCCGCCAGCTCGACCGTGCGAATGGCTTGCGCGCAGTGGCGGAAGTACTGCTCACCCGCTTCCGTCACCCGAAGCTTGCGGGTCGTGCGCTGGATGAGGCTCACCCGCAGATGCTTCTCCAGGCGCGCGACCTTGGCGCTGACGGTGGCCTTCGGCATCCCGAGCCGCCGCGCGGCGGCGGAGAAGCTTCCCGTCTCGACGACCTTCACGAAGACGGCAACGGCGTCCAGATCCACGATTGTCCAGATATGTGTACAGTCTTTCCAGATTCTACCGTCTAGTGGACGGTGGTGCGAGCGCCTAGAGTTCACCTCCGCAGTCCCGCAATACTGGTCCCGAGGAGTCCGTCTCATGAGCACTTTCCCCACGACATCCACCCGCACCCGCGAGTCGCCTGCGAGCGATCGGGTTGCACAATCCATGGAGCTTGGCGGCCGCATTCTGTTGGCGGCCCTCTTTCTGTTTGCCGGGTCGTCGAAGATTGCCGGCTATGACGCTACGGCCGCCTACATGGCTTCCATGGGCGTGCCGCCAGCACTCCTGCCTCTCGTGATCGTGACCGAGGTGGGGGGCTCGCTCGCCATCATCGCGGGCTGGCATACGCGCGCGGCCGCTTTTCTGCTCGCGGGCTTCAGCCTGCTCGCCGCCGGAATCTTCCACAACGACTTCGGCAACCAGATGCAGCTCATCCTGTTTCTATCCGACGTCGCAGTCGCGGGTGGTCTGCTGACGCTCGCCGCCAACGGCGCGGGTCCGCTGAGCCTCGATCATCGCCTTGGCCGCGGCCCCGCTCGTCAGCGGGAGTAATCGTGCCAAGCGCCAGGTTTCCGACGCTCTACCTCAGCCACGGCGGTGGTCCGTGGCCCTACATGGATGAAGAGTCGCGCCGGCCGTACGCGCGGCTGGAGCGATCCCTGAGGGAGCTGCCGCGGCAGCTGCCGGGCAAGCCGGAAGCGATTCTCGTCGTCTCGGGTCATTGGGAGGCGAGGGACTTTGCGGTCATGTCGGATGCGGCGCCGGCCATGATCTATGACTACGGCGGGTTCCCTGAGGAGCTGTACCACATCCGCTACCCCGCGGCCGGCTCGCCGCGGCTCGCGACGCGGGCGCTTTCGCTGATCCAACAGGCGGGCCTGCCCGCGCGGGCGAGCGCCGGACGAGGGTTCGATCACGGGACCTACGCGATCCTGGCAGTCACGCACCCGCAGGCCGACGTGCCCGTGTTTCAGGTGTCGCTGCGCGCCGATTTCGACCCGGAGGCTCACCTGCGGCTCGGCCGGGCGTTGGCGCCGTTGCGCGACGAGGGAGTGCTCATCGTCGGCAGCGGCAGCAGCTATCACAATCTGCGGCGATTCTTCGGTCCGCGAGGCCGCCGGCAGGACTCGGTGCAGTTCGATGCGTGGCTGCGCGAGACGCTGGTCGAGTCCGCCCCGGAGCAACGCTCGCAGCGCCTGCTCGAGTGGGAGCGGGCTCCCGCCGCACGCGAAGCGCATCCGCGGGAAGAGCATCTCCTGCCTCTGCACGTCGCTGTGGGAGCGGCCGAGGAGGAGCCCGGGCGGGTCACCTATCGGGAGGATGAGTTCCTGGGCTCCATCACGCTTTCGAGCTACCGCTTCGGCTGAGCGCTCCGGTCAGGGGCGCGCCAGCTTCGCCGCGATACGGGTGACGTGCTCACCCTGGAAGCGGCACATCTCGAGCTCGAGCGCCGAGGGCATGCGCAGCTCCGCGCCGGCCCCGGTGACGCAGCTCGCGCCGTAGGGGCTGCCGCCGGTCACCTCCCGTAAGGTGGTCAGGTCCTTGAACGTGTAGGGCAGGCCCACGATGATCATGCCGTGATGCAGCAGCGTCAGGTGGAACGAGGTGATGGTGGTCTCCTGGCCTCCGTGTTGACTTGCGGTGCTGCAGAACACACTGCCTACTTTGCCGACCAGCGCGCCGCGCGCCCAGAGGGGACCGGTCTGATCGAGGAAGTTGCGCATCTGCGCGGCCATGTTGCCGAAGCGGGTGGGCGTGCCGAAGAGGATCGCATCGTAGCGCTCGAGCTCTGCCGGGTCGGCGAGGGGCGCGGCCTGATCCAGGCGGAATCCAGAGGCCTTGCACACCTCGAGCGGCACGATCTCCGGCACCCGCTTCACCTCGACTTCCGCGCCCGCGATCCTGCGCGCGCCTTCGGCCTGCGCCTGCGCCATGACCTCGAGATGGCCGTAGCTGCTGTAATAGAGCACGAGGACCTTCGGCATGATGTTCTCCTAGGGATGTGAATGGGTGTGGCGCTCGAGGAACGCCCGCAGGACTGAGTTGTAAGCGGACGGATTGTCGAGATTCGGCAGGTGACGGGCGGCGGGGATGCGCGCGCGCTCCCCGAGCGCAAGCGCCTCGGCCAGCGCATCGGCGGCGCGCACTCGGGCCGGCAGGTCGTGCTCGCCCGTGACGATCAGCGCGGGGATACGCAGGGATTCGGTGATGGCGCGATCCCAGTGGTCCTCGGCCGCGGGCAGCTCCTGCAGCAGCAGATCGTTGCCGCTGTACCGGGCCGTCATCCGCTGGAGGAGGGCGCGCGAGCGGGGGGAATGGCTTTCCAACTGCGTCAGGGGATGGCTCGCCCAGCGGCGGCGGAAGGTCTCGATGTCGCCGGCGGCGAGGAGGCGGCGGTACTCCGCGAGGGGCACGTCCTCGTCGTCATCCGCCGCATCGTCCCCGAGATCGGCGGGTGGCCCGTCGAGAACGACGCAGGAAATTCGCTCCGGGGCGATGCGGCACAGCTGCAAGGCCACGCGCGCGCCCTGTGACATCCCGACGCAGGCGAGCCGGTCGATTTGGAGCCGGTCGCAGAGGCCGAGCGCGTCGCGCACGTCGGCCGCCAGCGAGGCGCGGCCGGATGACAGGCCGAAGCCGCGCCGATCGAGCCGGATGAGACGGAAGGTGCCCGCCAGCTCCGCCACCTGCGGCTCCCACATGTCGAGGTCGAGTGTCCAGCCGTGAATGAGCAGCACGGGCGGTCCGCGGCCCTCGTCGCGGTAGCGCAGGAGGGCCCCGGGGACGGGCAGGTAGCAGTCCGGGCTGGCCGGGGAGGGTGGCATTCCGGGAATTCGAATAGCGAAAGGAGTTTCGCTATGAGGTTAGGGCCGCGACCGGGCACCGTCAAGCCGGCGCTCGCCCGCGCGCGCGTCTCAGACCTGCGCGCTCCAGGAGAGTCCGGGAATCGCGCGCAGATCGGAGGAGATCTGATGGCTCAACTGCCGCAGCATGCCGAGTCGGTCCCGCACCAGTCTGGCCCGCGTGGTCTTGCCGGAGTGGCTCGAGGTGTTGAGCGCGGCGACGACTCTGCCGGACTGATCGAGAACCGGCACGGCGAGGGCGACCACACCGTATGCGAGCTCATCCGCCACCGCCGCGTAGCCGCAGCGGCGGCATTCGTCGATGAGTGCGCGCAGCTGCGCCGGGTCGCAAACGGTCCGATCCGTCAGCGCCTCCAGCTGTGCGGTATCGAAATAACGTTGCAGGCGCTCCGGGCTCAGGCCCGCGAGCAGAACGCGGCCCATCGAGGTCGCGTGGGCCGGAAAACGGCTGCCGACGTGCGCTTCCAGCCGCAGCAGGGTGCGCACGGAAGCGCGCGCGACGTAGACGATGTCATTGCCGTCTAGAACCGACATCGCCGCCGAGTCGCCCGTCTTGCGCGCGAGCTCCTCGAGGTGGGTCTTCGTCAGGTGCTCGATGTCCATCGAGTCGAGGTAGGCGGCGCCCAGCTCGAGGACCTTGGGCCGCAGGAGGAAGCTGCGGCCGTGGCGGGTGACGTACCCGAGCTCCTCCAGAGTCAGCAGACATCGTCGCGCCGTCGCGGCGGGAATGGCGGCGTTGCGCGCGATGTCGCTGAGGGTCGGCGCGGGATGCCCGCGTCTGAACGCGCGGATGACCGCGATGCCCTTGGCGAGACCCCCCATCGCTTCGCGACGGCCGTGTGCGGCTTTTCGTGCGGTCATGGACAGGAGTCTATTTCGGTATGCGAAAGGACGGAAGAGGCTTGACGGCGGTCGCGCGGCAGGTCACGATCGGTTCGTATAACGAAGCAGATTTCGCTATCCGAAAATGAAGATCGGCCCGACATCGGACCTCGCCACCGCCATCTGCGGCTCCACCGACGAATCCATCTGGGTCCGCGGCCGCGACCTCGTCGCGGACCTGATGGGCAAGGTGGGTTTCACCGACTACTTCTGGCTGCTCGTGGCCGGCGCGGCCCCGACACCCGCCCAGAGCCGCATTCTCGATGCGACACTGGTGGCCATCGCAGAGCACGGGTTGGTGCCGAGCGTGCAGGTGAGCCGGATGACGCTCGCGGCCGCCCCCGAGGCCCTCCAGGGCGCCGTGGCCGCGGGGCTCCTCGGCTGCGGCTCGGTGATCCTCGGCTCGGCCGAAGCCGCCGGGCGATTCCTGGCGGAGATTGTCCGGCGCATCGGCGAGGGCCAGGCGGTGGAAACGGCCGCGGCCGCGGTGGTCCGCGAATATCGCGCCGGGCGCCGCGCCATTCCGGGGTACGGGCATCCCCTGCACAAGCGCACCGACCCCAGGGCGGAGCGGCTTCTGGCGATCGCGCAGGAGGTCGGCACCGCGGGCCGATACGCCGAGGTCGCCCGCACGGTGGAGCGGCTCCTCCCCGAGCTTACCGGCAAGCCCCTCAAGCTCAACGTGTCCGGCGCCATCCCGGCGGTGCTGCTCGATGCCGGGTATCCGCTCCTGGGGTTGAAGGGGGTGCCGCTGCTCGCGCGCGCGGCCGGCCTCATCGCCCATCTCGTGGAGGAGCAGGCGCGCCCGATCGGGTTCGCGCTGTCGGAAGCCGGCGCGCAGGCGATCCGCTACGACGGCGAGGCGCCGCCCGGATCGGCGCCGAAACCATGAGCGCCCGCGCCCAACATCCAACGGGTCTCGCCGCGGCTCTCGCGGGAATCCGCGTCGTCGAGCAGGGCACCTTCATCACCGGCCCCTGTGCGGGGATGATGCTGGCAGACTTGGGCGCGGACGTCATCAAGGTCGAGAGTCCGGAAGGGGACCCCTACCGCAGCTATCAGGGCGAGGCGTACTCGCCGCATTTCCAGGCCTACAACCGCAACAAGCGCGGCATCGCGCTCGATCTCAAGCGGGACGCGGACCGGGCGATCTTCGAGAGCCTGATCGGCGAGGCGGACGTCTTCATCCAGAATTTCAGGCCCGGGACCGCCGAGCGCCTGGGCGCAGGCCCCGAGCGCCTCCGGGAGTTGAACCCGCGGCTCGTCTACTGCTCGATCAGCGGCTTCGGCGCCGACGGTCCATACGTGGGAAGGCCGAGCTACGACTCCGTTGCCCAGGCGCTGAGCGGCTTCCTCAGCGTGGTGGTCGACCCGCGCGACCCCCAGTTCCTGGGACCGGCGCTCGCCGATGCCATTACCGGCATCTACGCCGCCTATGGGATTCTGGGGGCCCTGGTGCAGCGCGGGCGCACCGGCCAGGGCACTCTCGTCGAGGTCTCGATGCTCGAGGCGATGACTCATTTCGCGGTCGAGCCCTTCGCGGCCTATTTCGCGCTCGGCAAGGTGCCGACCTCCGCTGACCGGCCGCGCCTGGCGCAGGCCTACATCCTGCGCACGGCCGACGGGCGGCTGATCGTCCTGCATCTCTCCTCGCTCGAGAAATTCTGGACCGGTCTCGTCGCGGCGCTGGGGGACCCGCAGCTCGCGCGCGATCCGCGATTCGCCACCCGCCAGGCGCGCATCGAGCACTACGAGGCGCTGCGCGCCGAGCTGATGGCCCGGTTCTCGGCCCAGGACCTCGCGCACTGGGAGGAGCGGCTGCGCCGCAGCGACGTGCCGCATGCGCCGATCAACCGGGTCGATGAGGTCATCGCCGATCCGCAGGTGGCGCATCTCGGGCTCATCGTCCCGGTGGAGTCGGCGCACGGCGGTGCGCAGGCGGTGCGCCCGCCAGTCAGATTCGCCGGCGAGCGCGCCGGCAGCGTCCGGGCGGCGCCTCTTCTGGATGAGCACGGCGCCGGGATCCGGGACGCGCTGCGGGGCGGCGCCCCATGGCCCGTCCGCAGGTGAGGGATCGCCGGAACCCAACATCGAATCCATAGCAGGGGGAAATCAACGTGCGCACATCTCATGCACGATGGCTGGCCGCGCTGACCATGGGGCTCTCGCCCCTCATGGCCATTCCGGCGCTCGCGCAGGTCCAGACCTTGAGCGAAGTGATCGTGACGGCCCGCAAGCGGCCGGAGCTCTTCCGCAATCTGCCGATGACCGCGAGCGTGTTCACGCCGCAGACCATCAAGTCGGCCAACATCACGAGCGCGCGCGACTTCATCGCGATGGTGCCCAACATGACGTTGGTCCAGACCCAGAACGTCGGCAACGCCTTCGTCACCATCCGCGGCATCTCCCAGGCGCGCAACAGCGAGCCGTCGGTGGCCGTGATCGTCGACGGGGTCGAGGAGACGGACCCGGAGGAGTTCGCCACGGAGCTCTACAACGTGCGGCAGATCGAGGTGCTGAAAGGGCCGCAGGGAGCCCTCTACGGCCGCGACGCCATCGGCGGCGCGATCATCATCACCACCGCACCTCCGGCCGATCACTTCGAGGGCAACGTCACGGTCGGGGTGGGGAACGGGCCGGCCGAGCGCGCCCGGGGCACCGTGACCGGCCCGCTCAACGCGAGCCACACGCTCAAGTATCGCGCATCGGTCAATTTCTACAACACGGACGGGTATCTGCAGAACGTATACCTGCGCCGCAAGGCGGACCCGTATCGCGACTACTCCGGGACCTTCAGGCTCCTTTGGCAGCCGAACGCCTCCTGGACGCTCGATCTGCGCCCCTTCTACGATCTGGTGCACACGACGGCGTACTACTACGTCATCCCGCGCAACAACGAGGCGAACCCGTTCTCCACCTTCACCACGCCGCCCAACGCGAACGACATCACGAGCCCCATCCAGACCAACAATTTGGGCACCGACAACCGCGACATTATCGACATCCCGCTCAAGGTCGACTACCGCCCGGGATTCGGCACCTTCACCTCGATCACGGACTACGATCAGACGAAGGAGATCGACACCGGGGATGCGTATGACTTCCGGCCGATCAAGACCTCGATCGGCTACAACGTCTTCTTCGCCGGCATCCCGGCGGCGCTCGGCGGCCCCTTCGACGAGAGCCAGAGCCAGTTCGTCCGGGTGCGCTCGTGGAGCGAGGATCTGCGCTTCACCTCGCCCTCGAAGGAACGCTTCACCTGGATCGCGGGAGCCTATTTCCTGCACAAGGAGCGTTTCATCTCCACGGACAACATCGTGGATCGCGGCCTCGGGGTTCCGGCGGTCTACGAGAACCCGATCGTCGATCCGGCCAATCCCTTCGCCACCAACACCAACGTCACGTTCCTCGCGGACGGGCAGAAGAGCAATGCCTGGGCGGTGTACGGCGATGCCACCTACAAGCTCACCAAGCGCTGGGAGGTCGACCTGGCGGCGCGCTACGACCAGGACAAGGTGAGCGACACCACCGATACGCCGCCGCATTTCCTGGCGATGGTGCTGGACCCGACCGCCTACACGGGCGAGGTGCGCACGCAGACCTGGGGAGCGTGGCAGCCGAAGTTCACCCTGCGGTACGAGCCGAACCAGAACTGGACCCTGTACACCGACTGGAGCCGCGGCTTCCGCAGCGGCGGGTTCAACCAGACGGGCGTGGGTGCGGTTGCCCGTGCTAACGGCATCAAGGGCGTGAACGACACGTTCAACGCTGAGATTGCCGATACGTACGAGCTCGGCGTCAAGGGAGACATGTTGCACGACCGGCTGAGTGTGGATGCGGACGTGTTCCACACCCACTCGGACAACGGCTATTTCTTCGTCTACCTGTCCCAGAACTCCACCCAGAATCTCGGCAACCTGAATGCGACCTACAAGGGGGCCGAGTTCCAGATCACGGCTTATCCGACCGCCCATCTGCAGGTCTATGCCGGCTATGGCTACACGGACAGCCGGATCACCAGGATGGCCGATCCCACCGTGCTCGGGAACCAGGCGCCGCTCGTCTCGCGCGACACCGTCAATGCGGGCGCGATGTACCAGCATCACGTCTGGGCAAACCTCAAGGGGACCGCGCGCCTGGACTATCAGAACATCGGGCGCACCTGGTGGGACCCGTACAACGTGACTTCGCGCAATCCGATATCGCTCGTCAACCTGAACCTCGGCCTCCAGGGCGGGCGCTGGACGGTCACCGCCTGGTCGAAGAACCTCACCAATACGATATACAATGCCGAGTTCTCGCCCGGTGGCTTTCTCTGGCGGGCCCTGCCGCGCCGCTACGGGTTGGATTTCGAGTACCGGTTCTGAGCTGGAGACATCATGGCTACCCTCGCAAAGCTGCCCTCACGGCTGCACCATACGGCCTACGTCACCAACGACCTCGAGGCCACGCGCAAGTTCTATGAGGATGTGATCGGCCTGCCGCTGGTGGCCACCTGGTGCGAGGTCGATCAGCTCTTCGGCGCGGAGCGCGTCTACTGTCATCTTTTCTTCGAGATCGGCGACGGGGGCGCGCTGGCGTTCTTCAAGTTCGCGAGCCCGGAGGATCAGCAGCAGTTCGGACCGAAGATGCCGTTCTCGCCGTTTCACCACATCGCGCTCAACGTCGACGCCGGGACGCAGGCGGACATCGAGCGGCGGCTGGCGGAGGCCGGATACGCTCCGCCGAAGACCTTCGTGCTGGAGCACGGATACTGCCGCTCGGTGTACGTCACCGATCCGAACGGCCTCATCCTGGAGTTCACGCTCGATCACCCGCAGGTGGCGGAGATCGCGCGGACCCGGCGGGCCAACGCCCACGCGGAGCTCGCCCGCTGGATGGCCGGCGACCACACCTCCAACAACACCTATCGGCCCGAAGGCACCTGATGCGGTGCAGCACCGATCGGATCCTGACGACCCACGTCGGGAGCCTGCCGCGCACCCAGGCGGTGACGGATGTTCTATTCGCGCGTGCCGCGGGGGAGGCGGATCCGCCGGGGGCGGCCGCCACCATCGCCGGCGCCGTGAAGGATGTCGTGCGCCGCCAGGTGGATGTCGGCATCGACGTCGTCAGCGACGGCGAGATGAGCAAGATCAGCTACGCGACCTACGTGTCCGAGCGGCTCTCCGGCTTCGCCGGCGACACGCCTCGGGAGCCGGGGCAGGACCTGGTCGAGTTCCCGGGGCTGCTGAAGAAGCTCGCGGAGCGGGGGTCGACGGCCAGGTACCGCAGGCCGCGCTGCATCGGGCCCGTGGCCGTCAAGGACACACGGCCGCTTGCCGCCGACCTCGGGAACCTGAAGGCGGCGGTGACCGCCGCTTCGGCACAGGAGGCGTTCATGAACGCCGCCTCTCCGGGCGTCGTCGCCTTGTTTCAGCCCAACGATTTCTATCAGACCCAGGATCAGTACCTCGAAGCGCTCGCCGAGGCGCTGCGCAGCGAATACGAGGCGATCGTCGCCGCCGGATTCCTGCTGCAGATCGACGCCCCGGATCTGGGAATGGGGCGGCACACGATGTACCGGGATCGGACGGAGGAGGAGTTCACTGGGCTCGCGGCGAGGCACATCGAGGTGCTCAATCACGCTTTGCGGAACGTACCGGCGGACCGGGTGCGGATGCACGTGTGCTGGGGAAATTACGAGGGCCCGCACCATCACGACGTGCCGCTCGCGCGGTTGCTGCCGGTGGTGCTGCGCGCCAAGCCGCAGGCGCTGCTCTTCGAGGGCGCGAATCCGCGCCATGCGCACGAGTGGGCGGTGTTCAAGGACGTGAGGATTCCCGAGGAGAAGATCCTGATTCCCGGGGTCATCAGCTCGACGACCAACTACGTGGAGCATCCGCTGCTCGTCGCGGAGCGGCTGGAGCGGCTCGCCGGGGTCGTGGGCCGGGAGCGTGTCATCGCGGGCAGCGACTGCGGCTACGGAACCTTCGCCGGGTTCGGGCCCGTCGAGCCGGACATCGTCTACATGAAGCTCGGCGCGCT
>DASTAC010000093.1:0-4573 GCA_035713045.1 Steroidobacteraceae bacterium | reverse complement strand
GCGTTTATATTCGTTAAGCGCCCGTGCGAGGTATCTTATGGGGCGACTTCCTTTGCCGGGCCCCGCTGTCCGGGCCATCGCCAAGCTCGGCCGGGACATCTCGCTGGCCCGCCGCCGGCGCCGCCTGTCGCAGGCCTCCCTGGCGGAGCGCAGCGGAGTCGGGGTCAATACGGTGCGGAGACTGGAAAAAGGAGAGCCGAGCGGCTCGATCGAGCATCTGGCCCGCATCCTCCATGTGCTGGGAGAGCTCGAAAGACTCGAGAAACTCCTCGACACGCCCAGCGACGAGGTCGGACTCCTGATGATGGATGCGGATCTGCCGCAGCGCGTCAGGAATCGGCAATCGAAGGGCGCATTGTGAGCGCACAGCCCGCCAGGCAACAGGCGCGGATCGTGATCGGCAAGACCGCATCACCGGTCGGCCAGCTCACGTTCGTGCGCGATGGCCGGCGTGAATATTCCGGGTTCTCCTACGCTCCCGAGTGGCTGCGCTCGCGCGACAGCTTCGAGATCTCACCTGACCTGCCCCTGCGCCAGGGGTTTGTGACACGGCGGGCGCCGGGCGGCCATGACTCACCATTTCCGTTTGCCATTGCCGATACGGCGCCGGATGCGTGGGGGATGCGCATCATCAAGCGCGCGCACGCGAAGCGTCGCGCCAAAGACCCTACTCTAACGCCGCTCACCGCGTTCGATTACCTAGCCTCCGTCGATGACTTCAGCCGCATTGGTGCCCTGCGCCTGGTCGACTCAGAAGGCGAGTTCCTTCGTTCCAGCGCCCATCACTGCACACCCCGACTCCTCGACCTGGGAAGGATTGCCGCCGCCGCACACAAGCTCGAAGAGGGAAGCGATACCGAGGCGGACCTCGCCTATCTGCTGGGCAACGCCACTTCACTCGGCGGATTGCGGCCGAAGTGCTCCGTTCTCGAGGAGGATGGCGAGCTGGCGATCGGCAAGTTCGCCAGCATTCAGGACGAGCGGCCGATCGTTCGCGGCGAGGTCCTCGCGCTGCGGCTACTGGCGCATGCGGGCAGCCGGGCCGCGGTCGCGCGCGTGGTGAACATCGAAGGCGCCGACGTCGCCATTATCCGACGCTTTGATCGCAGCGGCGAGGGTGCGCGAGTGCCGTACCTTTCCGGGGGCTCGCTGCTGCAGGCGCGTCGCGACGAGGACCGTGCATACACCGAGCTCGCGGACGCGATCCGCAGGATCGGCGCTGTGCCGGCCGAGGATCTGCGGGAGCTGTGGCGCCGCCTGGTCATCAACCTGTTGATCACGAATGTCGACGATCATCTGTGGAACATCGGCTTTCTGTACGCAGGTGATCGAAAATGGCGGCTGGCGCCCGCCTTCGACGTCAATCCGTTCCCCGACAAGGCTCGCGAATCGAAAACATGGCTGAGCGAGACCTCGGGGCCGATCACCTCGCTCGGGCAGTTGCTCGGCGAAGCGTCCTATTTCGGGCTGACTCGGGCCGAGGCCGAAGAGGCCGCCGGCCACATCGCACGGAATCTCGCGCAGTGGAGGGAGATCGCCACGTCGAAGGAGGTGGGGCTGAGCGAAGCCGACCTGGCCGAGTTCGCTCCCGCGTTCGAGCATGAGGACGCGCGTGCCGCCCGGGCCTTGGCCGGCTGAGCCCGAGGTCCGCGGCGAAGGCCCAGGAGCTTACACGGCGACGAAACCGGGCAGGCGCAGTGCCCTGACATCAAACGATGCCGTCGCGCGGCACCCGAGCGCCGAGTGGCGCGCGCCGATCAGGCAGTCGGCGAACTGAGCGTTCGAGTCCTTCCACGAGTACAGGGCCTGCTCGATGCAGGCCTCATCCTCGAAGAGCAATTCGGAGGATTCCAGCAATCCGGCAAACGCCGCCACAATGTCGGATTTGGCGAGCTCGTAACGGCTGCGCAGCACCCACTCGGTCTCGAGCAGGACGATGAGGCTGATCAGCACCGGCTCGCCGCGAGCGGCCCCTTGCTGGATGAGCCGCCGGGCACGGGCAAACTGCGGCTCGTCATCCCGGACGAGAAATCGCACCAGGACGTTCGTATCCAGGCCGATCATCAGCGGGACAGCTCCTCCACGGACAGGGCTCTTCGCCCCTTCCTGCGCAGGCTCCCCGCCAGACTCATGACGCTCTGATTCTTGACGCGCAGCACCACGGTGCCGTCCGGCATCAGCGTGAAAGTCATCCGATCCCCCGCCTTCATGTGCAGGCGGTCGCGGATGTCTTTGGGAATAGTGGTTTGGCCTTTGCTGGTCAGCGTCGATTCGGTACTCATGCGCCAGTCTCCTTACAGAGCACAGTATAGTAAGGAATACCGCGCGCCGGAAGGCGCGTGAGCGACATCGCCCGGCTGTTCCGGATTGACGATGTGGCCTCACGTAGCTACAATCGGACAATGGAAACCGTGGGTATCCGCGAGCTGAAGAACCGCCTGAGCGCCTTCCTGCGCCAGGTACGCTCGGGCGAGAGCGTCCTCGTGACCGATCGCGGCGAGGTCGTTGCCGAGATCTCCCCACCCGGACAGAGGCTGGCTGATCCCTCCTTGCCCCAGGAGCTCATCTCCCTTGCGAGGCGGGGTGTCGCTACATTGGGGTCGAAAAATGATCCTGGCCTGTACAAGGCGCTGACGCGCAAACATCGCGGGCATCGGAGCGCCGCCGCGCTCCTCGAAGACGAGCGCGGGTTGCGGTGAGCCTGTATGCGGAGTCGAGCGCGGTTCTCGCCTGGCTGCTCGACGAAGACACTGCCGCGGCGGTCCGCCATCACCTGGCGGAATCGGAGCTCATCGTCGCCTCCGACCTGACGCTCATCGAATGCGACAGAGTCCTGTTGCGAGCTGCCGCCATAGGTGAGCTGACAGAGGCCGAGGTGGCCGACCGCCGCGCGCACCTCGCGGCCGCGGCGGCGCACTGGCAGCTGCTGCGGATCGCCCCTGAGGTCGTGGAGCGCTCCCGACTCGCCTTCCCCGCTGAGCCCGTCCGCACCCTGGATGCCATCCACCTCGCCTCGGCGCTGCTCGGGCGGAGCGCGATTGCCGGCTTGCAGCTGCTGAGCCTGGACGAGCGCGTTCGCAGAAGCGGTCGCGCTCTCGGATTCACGGTTCTGCCTTCCTGAACCCCTCTCAACCTGGGATCGTCCACTCGGCCCTGCCCGGCGTGCGCTCGACCTCGACGCGGCCGCTGCCTGGCTCGAGGACATAGGTGAGATAACACACATCGCGCGGGTCGCTCAGCGCTTCCCGCAGGAAGACGCCGGCGACCTCGCCGCCGGCGTGTCGGGCGGAGAGGCTCTGCACCCCGGGCAGCGCCGACCGCCGAAGCTCAAGCCCGAGGGACTGGCAGTAGGCGTAATCCTCCCGATCGAGCAGCCGCGGCTCCGTGGCGCAGAGGCTGCGCAGATCGACCAACATGGCGCTGCAGCGCACGCGGTGCACGCGCCGCTCTTGATAGATCGGCGTGCGGCTTTGCGCCGCGATCTCGCTGGCGAGCGTATCGCGGCGGAAGTGATGCACCGTTTCCCGGATGGAGGTCTCGAGCGTCCGCGCGCCGTACCAGACCCCGAATGAGCCATCCGAATAGCGCGAGCGGCAGGGATGCTCGAACGGCCACTCGATCGCCGCCTGGACGGGGTCGTATAGCGCCGCCTCCTCGAAGGGCCTGTTGATGATCGGGACCGGCCCGCGCGCAGGCTTGGTGGCGAGCTCGTGCTCGATGAGGACCCGCGTGTCCCCGGGCCGCGTGACGAGATCCGCGAACAGGTCCACCGTCCTGCGCAGGCTGACAATGTTGCGCAGCCAGTCGCCGCGGGAGTCCTCGGAGACCTTGTATTCCATACGAGCGCCTTTCCCGCAAAGGTCGGCTGCGCGTCAGCGGCCGCGCATCACATCCAGCGTGCCTCGCACTATCACGAGGCCGGTAAGCCCGTAGCGCCGGACGATCTCGATGGGCGTCGCACCGCCAAAGCGCGTGTTCGGCGATGACATCCAGCCGCGGACGATGTCCTCGTTCCGGGGGAAGAGCAGCTTCAGCGATTTATGGATGCCGAGGAGGTGGCCCGCCCGATCGAGCAGGTCACGGCTGGCCGCGAGCGGCTCCCCGCCCGCATAGCGCTGAAGCGCCGTGCGGTTCTCCCCCGAGAGCCCGAGCAGCGTCAGCCGATCGGCTGATCCCAGGCCCCAGAGATCGAAGAGCCGCATGAGAGCCTGGGCGAGGACCACACGGTCCTCGCGCGTCTGGCGGTCGGGTTGAGTCGCGGGCTCCATGGGTCAATCAAGGTGAATTAACATTTACGATAGTATATTTCACCGGAATGCCGGAGACAAGCGTCGATGGAAGCTGCCATGCCGAGCGGTAGCGGCGAGCCGCCGAGGTGGAGCTGGCGCGAGCGACGGCCGGGATATGGAATCGCTTCGATGAAGAGCACGGAGCCTTCGCCGACGAGCATTCGACGCTGCAGTGTCGCAGTTCGACGAGGGCGGCAGGCCTCCAGCCCGCGGACAGGCTAAAAAAAACCGCCCCGCAGCTTAAGCGGGGCGGCAGGCCTCCAACGGTGCCCGCGCGTCAGCCG
>DASTAC010000092.1:0-7497 GCA_035713045.1 Steroidobacteraceae bacterium | reverse complement strand
ACGGCCCGTTATAGAGCCGCTTCGGCTCGAAGAAGATGACCGGATCCTCATCCTCGATGGAGCTGATGAGCAGCCCTTTTGCATCGTACGGATTCGACGGCATCACAACCTTGATGCCACAGACGTGCGTAAAGACGCCTTCCGGACTTTGTGAGTGCGTCTGCCCGCCCCTGATGCCGCCGCCGCAGGGTGTGCGGATGGTCACCGGCGCCGAGAATTCGCCCGCCGTGCGGTACCGCAGCCGCGCCAGCTCGCTGACGACCTGATCGAATGCCGGATAGATGTAATCGGCAAACTGGATCTCCGCGACCGGCTTCAGTCCATTCACGCCCATGCCGATGGCCGCCGCGACGATGCCGCCCTCCGCGATCGGCGTGTCGAGCACCCGCTGCTCGCCGTACTTGCGCTGCAGCCCGTCCGTGCAGCGGAACACGCCGCCGAAATAGCCGACGTCCTCGCCCAGGACGACCACGCGGGGGTCACGGTCCAGCATGATGTCCATCGCGGAGTTCAGTGCCTGCACCATGTTCATGTGCGCCATGGGTCAGCCCTCCTTCGCGATCGCGGCGGGACGGGAGTCGAGGCTCTTCTCCTCGGCGGATCCCCTGGCCGGCTGCGCGGCCGCCAATCGCTTCAGCTCCTCACGCTGGCGGGCCAGATGCGGCGGCATGTCGTGGAAGACGTCCTCGAACATGGTCGCCGGATCGAGCGTCGGTCCCTCCGTCAGCGTCCCGAATGCCGCCGCCTCCTTCCAACAGGACACCACGTGCGCCTCGAGCTCCTTCTCGAGCGCGGCGTGCCGCTCCTGCGACCATTCGCCGATGCCGATCAGGTGCTGCTTCAGTCGCGCGATGGGATCGCCCAGCGGCCACGCCGACCATTCCTCCTTCGGCCGGTAACGCGAGGGATCGTCGCTGGTCGAGTGCGCCCCGGCACGGTAGGTGACGTGCTCGATCAGCGTCGGACCGCCGCTCTGGCGCGCCCGCTCCGCCGCCCAGCGGGTGACGCCGTAAACCGCCAGAAAATCGTTGCCGTCGACACGCACTCCCGGAATGCCGTAGCCCGGGCCGTACTCGGCGAAATTGCGCCGCTCGCCGCCGGCAAAACCCTGGAACGTCGAGATCGCCCACTGATTGTTGACGATGTTGAGGATGACCGGCGCCTGGTAGACGGCCGCGAAGGTCATGCCGTGGTGGAAGTCCGCCTCGGCGCTCGCCCCCTCACCGATCCACGCCGCGGCGATGTGATCCTCGCCCTTGATGGCGGCCGCCATCGCCCAGCCCACCGCCTGCGGGAACTGGGTCGCGAGATTGCCCGAGATCGAGAAGATGTTGCCCGCGCCCCAGTGATACATGATGGGCATCTGGCGCCCGCGGCACATGTCCCGCGTATTGGACAGGCACTGGCACATGAGATCGACCAGGCTGCGGCCGCGGACGATGAAGAGGCCCTGGTTGCGGTACGACGGGAAAAGCATGTCGCCCGGCTGCAGCGCCATGCCCTGAGCGACCGAGACGGCTTCCTCGCCGGTCGCCTTCATGTAGAAGGAGATCCGCCCCTGGCGCTGCATGCGCTGCATGCGGTCGTCGAAGAGGCGCGTGAGCAGCATGTGGCGCAAGGCGACCTGCAGCTCCTCGGGCTCGAGGTGCGGGTTCCAGGGCCCGACGGCGCGGCCGTCGTCGTCGAGCACCCGCACCAGCTCCCGGCCGAGATTCTCGACCGTACGGGCCGGCGCCCTGACGTCCGGCCGGGACACCGTGCCCGCCGGCGAGAGGCTCAGATAGCTGAAATCCGGCTTCTCACCCGGGCGGGCCGGTGGGCGGGGGACGTGCAAACGCGACCGTTGGGCCATCGGGAACGAGCCTCTTCACCACCGCCAGGGCCTGGCGCGGTGGGAATTTTACCGCCCCGAAGGCGCAATGCGCGTTCCAATCGGTTCGCATTTCGGCCGGATGGCGCAACGAACTTTCTACCGGCGCGTGTGGCTGCGGCCCTTGGCGGTCCAATAGCGGTCGGCCTTGATCCGCCAGGCACGGTCGGAGCGGTTCTGCAGATCCTCCTGGGTAACCTTGGGGGCGTGCTCGAGCCGCGACCGGTTGAGGACGAGCTTGCCGTTGCGCACCATGGATTCCGCAGTCCGGTAGGAGACGGGGACGCTCATGCCGTGGGAGCCGGATACCAGCACGTAGCCGGAGCTCGGACGGCCGTTCAGGCCCGGGATGACGCGCGAGACCGATCCCAGCGACTGCCCGGACGGGGTCTGCACGGGCATGTGGGACCAGGAGCGCGCGCCGGCGGGGCCGGCCGAGGCCATCTTCATGCCCTGGGCATGGTTGCGCTGCGAGCTCGCCGGCGTATTGAGGGAAGACCCGGGAGCCGTCCGGCTGTGCGGGCCTGCCATGCTGCCGGTTTCGGCGGTGTTGAGACCGGACCCGGGAGCCGCCCGGCTCTTCGGGGAGGCCGCCTCCCGCGGACCCGCGCTCTTCATCTCGCGCTGATGCGGGTTGTGAGCGTTGTACCCGGGGGGTGCGTTCGGCTGGTTGGAGGGGGCGGGCTGAGTCTGCGCGTAGGCAATGCCGGCAAGGCTCGAGGCCGCGAGAGCGACGAACAGGCGTGTAGTGATCATGGGGGCACCCTCGACTGATGTTGACCGGACACCCGACGCAATCGCTATGCCGAAAGCCAAGGGCGATGTCGGCCCTGCGCGACGTCAGGAGTGGGCGGCCTTGCGGTGGGCGCGCGGATGCGGGCGGCCCGGACGCGTCTCGGGCGCGCGCTTCGGTGCGCGTCGGGTGGAGGCTCGCCCAGGCGAGATTCCCCGGCCGGATGCGGTCGCGCTCCGCTCCAGGCTGGCCTTCAGAGCCGACATGAGATCGACGATGTTGCCGCCCGGCGCCGGGCGCGGCTCGGCCACCGTAACTTCCCGACCCTCCACCTTGCGTTGGATTGCCGCCTCGACCCGCGCCTTGACCTCGTCCGGGTAGGCGGCCGGATCGAAGGTCTCGACGCTCTGTTGATCGATGAGCTGGCGGGCCAGCTTCAGCTCCGCCTCACGGACCTTCGCGCTCTCGACACCCAGCGCCTCGGCGGGCAGCACCTCGGGCGCGAAATGCAGCTGGTGCAGTGCCAGGGCGTTGCCGATCGGGCGCACGACCACCACGTGATCCCGCCCATGACTCGCCCAGCGGCCCACCGCGCAGCGTCCGCTCTCCCGCAGCGCGGTCGCGAACAGCGTGAATGGCTTGGCGCCGCCCTGATCCGGGGCCAGATAATAGGTCGTCTCGAAGTACACCGGATCGACCGCGGCGAGCGGCACGAACCGCTCGACGTCGACGCTGTGGGTGCCGGTCTCCTCCAACGTCTTCAGCTCCTCGGGAGTGAACATCACGTACTGATCCTTGGCGAACTCGTAGCCCTTGACGATCTCCTCGCGGCCGACCACCCGCCGCTCCTCCAGGCAAACATACTGCTGCTTGAGGCGCGAGCCATCCTTGGCATGCAGCAGGTGGAATCGCAGCCGCTCGGAGCCGACGGTGGCGGAGTAGAGCTTCACCGGGATGGACACCAGGCCGAAGGCGATGGTGAGGGAAGAGAGGGATCGCGCTGCCATGACGGGGTTCCTCCGCAGGTCCCGAGCAAGTTCTGCTCCACGGCCGGGCATAAGGTTTAAAGTAAGCCCATGAGCACCCCTGGAAGCAGCCGGCCCCCCGTTCCGTCACGGGTGCGCGTCGGCCGCGAGGTTGCCGGCCGCGGCGGCAAGGGCGTCTCGGTGATATCGGGCCTGCCGCTTGCCGCCCCGGATCTGGAGGCGCTCGCCACCCGGCTGAAGAGGCTCTGCGGCGCTGGCGGCGCCGTACGGGACGGAACCATCGAGATTCAGGGCGAACACCGCGACCGCCTGGTCGCGGAGCTGCGGCAGCTGGGCTACGACGCCAAGCGATCGGGTGGCTGAGGCCACGGTGACGGACAGCCGGAACCTGCGCATAATGTGAGAGTTTGCAATGAGCATCACCCAGGCAGAGCACAACGTGTCGAAGAATCAGCCAAAACCAAGCCGGACACGAGCGGGGGACGCCCTGCTGTTCGCGCGCAATTTCTTCCGCCACCCGCGCATGCTCGGCTCGATAATCCCGAGCTCGAGGTTTCTCATCAAGCAGCTGCTGCAGCCGATCGACTGGAATAGGGCTCGCGTCATCGTGGAGTACGGACCTGGAGTAGGCTGCATCACCGCCGAGATCCTGCGGCGCATGCGCTCCGATGCGGTCCTGATCGCCATCGAGCTCAACCCCGACTTCGTCACCCACCTGCGCTCGGCCCTGCCCGATGAGCGGCTGAGGGTGGTGGAGGGCTCGGCGGAGGCGGTGGGCGAGATTCTCGAGCGCCTCGGCTGCGGCCAAGCCAACTACATCATTTCGGGAATTCCCTTCAGCACCATACCGGCGGAGGTGCGCGAGCGCATCCTGCGCAACACCTCCAAGGCGCTTGCCTCAGGCGGCGCCTTCCTGGTGTTCCAGTTCTCCACGCGCGTGCTCGAAGACCTGCAGCGCATCTTTCACTATGTCCGGCGCAAGTTCGAGCCCCTCAACGTCCTGCCGGCGCATCTGTTCTTCTGCGAGGTCGAGACGGCCTAGCGAATACGGCCTAGCGAATACGGCCTGGATGAAGAAGGCCTGGAGAGGACGGTCTGGAAGACCGCCGCGAAGGCGGCCGCCGGCGGACTGGGCGCCCGCGGGGCCGGGGGCCCTCACCGGGCGGTGTCGGAGCCCTCGGGCGGCGGGGCCGCAGCCGACTCGCGCACGATGAGCTCGTGCGGCACCAGATGATCGACGGCCGCGGCCGGCAGCCCGTCGCGGCGCTTGCGGATCTCCCGGATGAGAAGGTCCAGCGCCACCTCGGCCATGGTCGCGGTCGGCTGACGGATGGTGGTGAGCTCCGGCCAGACCGTCGTGGCGATGGCCGTATCGTCGAACCCGACCACCGACAGGTCGCGCGGCACGTCGAGCCCGCGCCGATGCGCCACTGACACGGCCGCCGCCGCCATGTCGTCGTTGCTCGCGAAGATCGCGGTCGGACGCGGGTTCGCCGCCAACAGCTTCTCGGCCGCCTCCAGCCCGGAACGATAGCTGAAGAATCCCTGCTCGATGAGCGGCGGTTGCGGCTTGCATTCCGCTTCCCGCAACGCCGTCTCGAACCCGAGCCAGCGCTCCCCGCTCGCCGTCTGGTTCGGATGGCCTTTGATGAACCCGATGCGCCGATGGCCCAGGGAGAGCAGATAACGCGTCATCTCGTACGCGGCCTTGAAATCGTCGATCCGTACGCAGGACGCATCGGACCGGAACCGGCCCGTCGCGACCGCAACCGTGGGGATGGCCGCCTTCTTCAGCTCCGCGAGAATGACGTGGGACTCGCAGACCGGCGGCGGCAGGATCACCCCCGCGATGGAGCCGTCGATCAGCCTGCGCACCGCGGCCCGCTCCGCCGAAGGCGAGCTGACCTCGCACTTCTCCAACAGCAGCTGTGCGCTCTTGCGGCTGCTCTCATCGAGCGCCCCGAGGAGGAACTCGCTCAGGTAAGCGGCGCTCGGGTTGGCGTAGAGCAGTCCGATGCGCAGGCTCTGCGCCCCGGCGAGGCTGCGCGCGGCCGGGTTGGGGGCATACCGCAATTCCTTGACGGCTGCGAGGACGGCGGCGCGGGTGGTTTCGCGCACGTTGCGCTCGCCATTGACGACCCGCGACACCGTCATGGGCGAGACGCCCGCCCTGCGGGCCACGTCGTGGATCGTGGTGCCGCGGCGGCTGCGACGGCTGGTCTTGCGTGCGGGTGCGCGCCCGGAGGCCATGATTTCGTATTCTCGTGCGGCCCGACACGAGGGCCCCGGGATGCCATTCTACCGGAGTCGCGGTAGCGCTAGCGCGCTTTCTGACCCCACGCCAGCCCGCACGCCCGCAGGTGATCCCCGATCGCCGCACACAACCGCTCCAGCCCCGACTCGTCCTGCGCTTCGCAGCGGATGGTGAGCTTGGATTCCGTGCCGGAGGCGCGCACCAACCACCAGCCGTCCGGGCACGGGATCCGCAGCTCCGGCGTGGCCGCGCTGGCCGGGAGGCTGCGCCGGAAATCACCGAAGCTGTGGCCGCTGCGCGCCAGGCAGGTCGAGCAGCCGCAGGGCCGCGAAGAGCGCATCGTCCGTACACGCCGCAGCCTTCCAGCTTCACCCGCACCTCGCCCGCGCGGGCAACGGCACATCGACATGCTCGATTTCCAACACATGAGGCTGGCGGAAAGAACGCTCCTCACGACAACACCGCCC
This sequence comes from Steroidobacteraceae bacterium, assembly GCA_035713045.1. GTDB lineage: Bacteria > Pseudomonadota > Gammaproteobacteria > Steroidobacterales > Steroidobacteraceae > 13-2-20CM-66-19. Next base: position 1,187 of record DASTAC010000092.1, on the reverse strand, counting down.
GTGACGCAGGCGCCCTCCCGGGCTCCTTCACCTGCTGCGCGGGAGCCGACGCGACGAGCCAGCCGTGCAGGCGGATCAGGCCTTCGTCCACCGTGATGGCCGGAGACCATCCGGTCGCCGCGCAGAACTTGCCGCTGTTGGTGACGTAATAGCGCTGATCGCCGCTGCGCCAGTCGGCATGCTCGGTACGTACCGACAGCCCCAGGCGCGAACTCATGGCGTCGAGCAGCTCGAGCAGGCTCACGGTGTTTGCCGGGCCGCCGCCGATGTTGAACGCCTGACCCGCGAGGTGGTCGATGCCGCGCATCGCCAGGAGCAGCGCATCCACCAAATCCTCGACGAAGAGGACGTCCCGCACCTGACAGCCGTCGCCGTAGATCGTGAGCGTCCCTTGCTCGCGCGCCCGCATCAGGAAATGAGCGACCCAGCCCTGATCCTCGGTGCCGCACTGGTGCGGCCCGTAGATGCAGCTCATGCGGAACACCACCGCCGGCATGCCGAAGCAGCGCGCGTAGTCGAGCACATACTGGTCGGCGCAGCCCTTGGAGCAGCCGTAGGGACTGTGGAAATCGAGCGGCCGCCGCTCATCGAGGCCCGAGGCCGCGAGGCGCGGGTCCGCCGGCACATACCTCCTGTCGCGCCGCTCGAGCTCGACGTCGGGCAGCGCCCCGTAGACTTTGTTGGTCGATGTGAGGAGTACCGGCGGCGGTTGGGGTCGCGCGCGCGCGGCCTCGAGAACGTTGAGCGTCCCGCGGGCGTTGACCTCGAAGTCGCGTACCGGGTCGACCAGGCTGGTAGTGACTGCGGCCTGCGCGGCGAGGTGGAAGATCCTGTCGGCGCGGTCCACGGCACGGCGCACCGCCGCGAGATCGCGCACGTCCGCGATCTCGACCTGCAGCCTTCCCGGATGCCGGGTGCGCAGCCAGGCGAGGTTGCGCTCCACTCCCGCCCGGGAAAGATCGTCGAACACCAGCACCGGCGCCCCCTGCGACAGCAGCCGGTCGGCGAGGTTGGTGCCGATGAAGCCGGCACCACCGGTGATGAGCGTGAGCGGCCCCTCGGGAGTGCTCGCCCTCCTGCTCATGCCACGAGCCCCCGGCGCCGCAGCTCCCGGTCCGCCGCCTCGCTGCGATCCTCCGTCCGCTGCTCTTCGAGCCAGGCGCCGAGCTCGGCGAGGCCCTTCTCGA
>DASTAC010000091.1:0-3013 GCA_035713045.1 Steroidobacteraceae bacterium | reverse complement strand
ACCGGCTTCGGCGACGTCGCCTTCGTGCCCGGAATGAGCCTGAAGCACCCGAAGGGCATCCGCGACATCGAGGAATGGTATGTCAGTCTCAGCCTGCGGCCGGAGTACATCTACGAGGTATTCGACCGCCAGTGCGAGATCGGCCTGCAGAACCTGGCCAGGATCCATGCGGAAGTCGGTGACACGATCACGGCGGTCCTGGTCACCGGAACGGACTTCGGCGGCCAGCAAGCCCCGCTGATCTCACCGCGCATGTACCGGAACCTGTTCATGCCGTTCCATGTCCGGGTCAATGACTGGATTCATTCGCACACGCGATGGAAGACATTCATCCATTCCTGCGGATCGATCTGGCGCCTGCTCGATGACATCGTCGCGGCGGGGTTCGACGCCCTGAATCCCGTACAGACCTCCGCGGCCGACATGGATCCCTCAGCCTTGAAGCAGAAGTACGGGGACAGGATCACCTTCTGGGGCGGCGGGATCGACACGCAGAGCGTCCTGCCCTTCGGCACGCCAGCCGAAGTACGCGACATGGTGCGAGACCGGATGCGCGTGTTCGGCCCGGGCGGCGGCTTCGTATTCAACACCATCCACAACGTGCAGGCCGGAGTCCCGGTCGAGAACCTGCTGGCTCTGTACGAAGCGGTCGGTGAATTTCGTGACTACCCGGCCGGGTAGCCGCGGTCCCGGCAAAGGAGGCCAGCCATGGCAATCATTCCCGAGCTCCGCGAGGCGGTTATAGACGGCCAGGCGAAGCTTGCCGTCACAAAGGTCACGCAAGGGCTCGAGCAGGGCATTCCCGCCGAGACCCTGCTGCAAGACGGGCTCATCGCGGCGATGAAGGAGGTAGGACAGCTCTTCGAGGAGCACGAGATATACGTGCCGGAGATGCTTGTCGCCGCGCGCGCGATGAACGCCGCCGTGGACGTGCTCAAACCCCAGCTGGTCGAGCACGCGGTCAAGTCAAGCGGGACGGTGGCCATCGGCACGGTCCAGGGCGACCTGCACGACATCGGCAAGAACCTGGTGGCGATGATGCTCAAGGGCTCCGGCTTCGAGGTTGTCGACCTGGGCACCGACGTCCCGCCGGAGCGCTTCGTCGACGCGATCCGGGCCGGAGCGGACGTGGTGGCCATGTCGGCGCTGCTCACGACCACCATGACGAGCATGAAGGACGTCGTGGAGGCGATCAGCCTGGCCGGCCTGCGGGACAGGGTCCGCATCATCGTCGGCGGCGCCCCGATCACGGCCAGGTACGCCACCGAGATCGGGGCGGACGGATACGCGCCCGATGCCTCCAAGGCGGTGCGCAAGGTGCGCGAGTTGCTGACCGTGTAGCGGGCGGCTCAGGGAGGACAGATGGAACAGTACGACGGGCTCCGCATCTCGCGCACCGACGATCTCGTGTTCGGCCGGTGCCCGCGACCGCTGCATGTCGGCGGGCTGGTGATCGGCGGCGGGATTGTCTATCCGGAGCTGAATTTCACCCTGCCGCCGATGGCGATCACCGAGGCGACCATGCCCGAGATCCGCGACGAGTACCGGCAGATGGCCGACGAGGCATGCTCGCGAGCTGCCGCTCTCGGAGTCCCCGGGCTCGTGCTCGAACTGGAACTGCTGCCCGAGCTGACCCGCGAACCCGAGTGGGGCGCGGAGATCACGGCGATCCTCAGGGAGCGTCTTGACGCCCACCGGGCGAGCCGCGGGCTGGTGAGCGCGTTGCGCGTCACCCCGAGCGACCTGCGTGACTTCGTCCGGCCGCCGCTGATGCGCACGGGCGAGGAGTGGGAGCACATGATGCGCAGCTTCGATCTGTGCGCGCAGGCGGGCGCGGACATGCTGGCGATCGAGTCCACCGGGGGAAAGGAAATCCACGACGACGCGCTGCTCAACGGGGACCTGCCCGGGGCGCTCTTCGCGCTCGGCGTACTGGGGTGCCGCGACATGGCGTTTCTCTGGGACATGATCGTGGACGTGACCACGCGGCGGCACGTGATCGCCGCGGGTGACACGGCATGCGGCTTCGGGAACACCGCCATGATGCTCGCCGACGGCGGCTACATCCCGCGCATCTGGGCGGCGGTGATCCGCGTGATGACCGTCCCGCGCAGCCTCGTGGCCTACGAACGCGGAGCCGTCGGCCCGAGCAAGGACTGCGCCTACGAGGGCCCGTTCCTCAAAGCGATCACCGGCTACCCGATCGCCATGGAAGGAGCCGAGGCGGCGTGCGCGCACCCGTCGCCGGTCGGCAACATCGCCAAGGCAGCCGCCGATCTCTGGAGCAACGAATCAGTGCAGAATGTCAAGCTGCTCGGCGGCATGGCACCCACCGTCTCCATGGAACAGCTCGCCTACGCAACCCGGCTGATGAACGTGGCGAGCGCGCACGACAAGGCGGTCGAACTGCGTGACTGGCTCGTCGAATCCGATGCGGCACTCGACCCGCAGGCGTACATCCTCCGGCCGGATGTGGTGCTCGAGCTAGCGGCGGAGATCGTCGCCGAGCCGACACCTTATCGGCGCACGCGACGCGCCGCCTTGGCGGCGCTGCAAGCGCTGCGCGGCGCTGCCGGGGAGGCTGGTCTCACCCTGTCTCGCGCCGAGCAGCGCTGGCTGACCAGGCTCTCGGAGCAGGCGGAGCAATTGCCGGAAGACGAAGACAGTTTTATCGATGAGGTGGTGAGCCAGATCGACAGGCGGAAGGTACATCTCGATCAGTACGACCTCACCGCGGTCCGATGAACTCGGTTGAGCGCGTGGGGGCGGCCATCGAGTTGCGTGAGCCAGATCGCGTGCCTGTGGACCTGCACGACTTCCAGCTCGCTGCCCGCGCTTCCGGCATGCCGATGTCGCAGGTCTTCCGGGACGGTGAGCTGCTGGCCGAAGCCATGCTCACGTCCTGGCGCGAGTTCGGCCACGACATGATCCTGCTGGAGAACGGCACCGGCTGCAACGCTGAGGCGTGCGGTGTGGAGGTCCATTACCGCGATGACACAGCGCCAGTGGCCGG
>DASTAC010000090.1:0-39776 GCA_035713045.1 Steroidobacteraceae bacterium | reverse complement strand
CGGTTGAAGAGATTGTCGATGTTCAGCTCGAGCTTGACGGACTTCAGCGCGCTCGCATCCACCTGGTAGGTATAGGCGGCGGAGAAATTCATGATGCCGAACCCGCCGAGCTTGTAGGGGGTCGTCTGCCCGGTGTTGTAGTCCATCATGTATTCCGAGCCGGTGTAGTGTCCGTTCAGGCTCGCATACCACGGTCCGTTGATGTAGTTGAGAAACACGTTCCCGGACATGATCGGGATTTCCGGCCGCCACTCGCCGGAGGTCACCGACGCGCCGTTGGAGTTCGTGAAGCTCGAGGTGTATTTCGCGCTCGTGTAGTTCGCATTCGCCTCGAGCTGCAGATGGTACGGCAGGGCCACCTCGCCATCGAGGTTCACGCCCTTGAAGTCCGCAGACCCTGAATTGTATGTCAGGGTGATGCCGGTCACGTCGTTGTAGTTGGAGCTGAAGATATTGGTGAAGCGCCGATTGAAGATCGACGCATCCCACTTGTAGACGCCGTTGTTGAACCGGATCCCCGCATCCACGTTCGCCACGTACTCCGGCTGCACGCTCACCGGGCCCGGCACCTGCCCGTTCGGGGTGGGCTGCGAGCTGATCACCCCATAGAGCGCGCTGATATTGGGCGCCTTGGAGGACTTGCCGAAATTGACATACGCATTCCAGTCCGGCGCGAACGCGAAGTTCACGCCGATCGACGGCTCGATCCACGAGTAGGTCTGCGTGACGGAGCCGGAATACCGGTAGAAATACCCCGCGTCGTCGTTGGCGGTCTCCGCCAGATGATTCCACTTCACGCCCGGGTAGATGTGCAGCCTGTGATCGAGCAGCGCGATGCTGTCCTGGATGTAGAAGTCGAAGAACGTCTGGTCGTCGTGCTCGTTCCAGGCCATGTTGTAGCCATCGATCTGCGGCGCCGGGAACGACCCGAACCAGGACTCCGCCGACAGCTCTTTCGCCAGATAGTACATCGAGCCGGCTTCGATCGTGTTTCCGGGCAGAAGGAAGGTCAGGTCGCCCTTCGCGCCGGCGTTGGAGTAATTGTTGACGTAGTGCTGGTACGCGGTGGCCGCCGCCGGCGAGCCGAATGCAGCCGTGCCCGCCGCACAGTTGTACGTGTTCGGGTAGGTATTCGGGTTTCCGTTGAACACGTAGCCGTTGAGCGCGTTGCAGCTCTTGAACGTCACCGGCAGGTCATAGGAAAAGCCGTTGTAGATCCCGCCGGGATTATTGGCCGTGCTGTAGATGGGATTGGCCCACGCGGTGCGATTGTTGGTCGTGCCGCTGTAGAAGGCCTTGACCTCGCCGATCGTCCGCGGGTTGAGCAGCGACTTCGCGGTCAGGATGACGTGCGTCGCGTGCGAGGCCTGATTCTTGAACCCCACATCCCACGGGTAATTGTACTGCGGCGTGGTCGCGAGCGGCTGCGGCAGCGGGCCGGACGGGATGTTCGGGCTGGTATTGTCGTTCTCGAGCGCGACCAGGCTCACCTGGCCCGAGGAGGTCGGTTGCACGATGGCCAGATAGTACGAATTGATCTGGCCGCTGACGTTGTCGAAGAACCCGTTGAACTTGTTCTGGCTGATCTTGGCGAGCACATTCAGCCCGCCCCAGCCCGGGATCGCACCGGAATTGACGGCGACCCCGTACTTCTTCTGGGTGCCGCCACCCTGGTACATGCCGCCGGTCGCCGACAGCTCCACGTCGAAATTCTTGGTCGGCAGGGCCGGCTCGTAGGCGATCGTGCCGCCGAGGGAGTCGATCGAGGTCTTCGACGGAACATTGGCTCCGCTGTACACCTTGACGCCGCTCACCTGGCTCATGTCCATCGGCGTGACGAACGGGGCATCGCCCGCTCCGTAGATGCCGCCGAGGAAGGTATTGATGATCGGAACACCGTCGTACGTGGTGCCGACCTGGGTGCTGGTGAATCCATCCAGCGTGAAGAGGTTATCGGCGACCAGCAGACCGCCCGGACCGATGGCCTGGGAGTTGAAACCGGGCACGCTCTGCAGCACCGAGACGACGGTCATCGACGGGCTGATATGGGTGAACTTCACCGGGTTGATGGTGGCGACCGCCTCTTCCTGCGCCACGATGGTCACTCGCTTCAGGCGCACCGGCGAGGACTGATCGCTGGAGCTCTGGTTCCCGTTCTGCGCCGCCGCGATCCCCGGCGCGGCAGCCATCAGCGCCATGCACGGAACGACAGCCACCATCGGAGCCAGGATCTGTCGTACGACCTTACGGATCTCAATGGACATTGCGGACTCTCCAAATATGGTCACAACACGGGCCGGAAGTGCGGAAACGCAGGACTGCTCGCCAGAGCGCCCAATGCGAACACGAGGGATTACGGCTACGCACGGCGCGGCGCCGCAGCGGTGGCGTGGCGTCCGAGCGCCGCCTTCGCGATGGATGCTTCGTGCGCTGTTTGCAATGTTCTTGCGTGCTGCACGCAACGTCCCCCGTGTGCCACCTTTCCCCCCGCTTGACGAGCGATACCGGGAGGGAAGGAGTTGAGATGGTATCTCTGAAACGTTTAACGGAACCCTGTAAAACGATAGACCGGCTGCTCGGGGCATGTCAACAAAAATTTGACTGCTTGGTCAACTGCCGACCGACTGTTGCTGCGACACCACCGCACCGTCGTGGAGCGCGGGGTCGCCGCTCACGACAGCCGCCGCCCGGAGCGTCCGGCCGCAAGCGCGTCCACCACGGGGCACGGCTTGCCACTCGCATAGGGCGCTTCCCGCGGGCACGGACGCGCCGTCATCCGGGAAGGAGCGCACGATATTCCGCGAAAGTGACAATTCTGTTGCAAGCCGAGGCGGCGTGCGGCGGCAGGAGCGAATTGCACGTCCGTTTCCACGCAGGCGGCGCACCGGGCGGCCGGCCGCCGGAGCCGGGCGGGGTTAAACGTTTTTCCTTTGGGCGAAGGCGGTATACTCCGCGCGAGCTGCCTGACAAGGGGGCGGCGGAGCCGGTCAAGATCCGATGCCAACCATAAAAGATCTCGCCGCCAGAGTCGGGGTATCGGTTGCCACCGTCTCCAATGTCCTCAACGGCAAGCCGAACGTCGGCGCCGCGGTGCGCGACAAGGTCCTGCGCGCGGCGAAGGAGCTCGGATACCAGCCGCATCGGGCGGCCCAGGCCATGCGCACGGGACGCACCCGCGCCATCGGGCTCGTGCTGCCGGACCTCACCAACCCCTTCTTCCCGCAGCTCGCCCAGGCGGTGGAGAACACCGCCCGTCATCTGGGCCTCCTCGTCTGCCTGATCGACAGTCAGGGCGGCACGGAAGGGGAAAGCGACGGCCTGATCCTGCTCTCTCAGCACGGCGTGGACGGCATCATCTGGTGCCCGGTCGGTCCGCACATCCCCGCCCCGCTGCGCGACCTCGACCGCCCGGTCGTGCTGATCGACCGCCCGAAGCCGGGATTCGCCGCCGTGCACTCGAACTATCTTCAGGGCGGACAGCTTCTCGCCCGGTACGCCTTGCAGCAGGGGCACACACGCGTGGGACTCCTTTCGGGGCCCAGCGATCTGGAGAGCGCCCAGCAGCGGCGCAACGGGTTCATTCGGGCGTACCCGAAGCGCATTCGGGTCGCCTGGGAAGTGCGGGTCGGCTTCGATGGAATCCTCACCCGCGAGGCTCGCGACACGCTCCTGCGCCGGCAGCGGGCGTCGCTGATCGTCGCGGGAAACGACCTGATCGCGATCAATGCCATGCATTTTCTCGCCGAGCACGGCATCAGTGTGCCCGATGACGTGTCGGTCACCGGCTTCGATGACATCAGCTGGGCCAAGGTGGTCTCACCGCGGCTCACCACGATCGCGCAGCCCCTCACGGCCATCGGCAACCGGGCCGTGGAGCTGCTGCAGGGAGCCATGTCCGGCAGCAAGATCCCGAGCCGGCCGACGATCTTCGACGTCACGCTGGTGGAGCGCGATTCCGTCAAGAGCATTTGAGCGCCCGTATCACCGCCCAACCACCGCCTAGAGGAGCGTCCGCAGTGGCCAAAAGACCCCGTATCGCCGTCGTTGGCAGCGCCAACACCGACCTGCAGTTCATGAGCGATGTCGTCCCCCGGGCCGGGGAGACGATATTCGGCACGGGATTCGACATGGGCTTCGGCGGCAAAGGTGCCAATCAGGCGGTTGCCGCGGCGCTCTGCGGCGCGGAAGTGGAGATGATCGCCGCCGTCGGCGGCGATCCGCTCGGGACGGAAACCGTCAGGAATTTCAATTCCCTGGGCATTGGAACGTCCCGGGTGCGGGTGATGCCCGGTGCCGCGACGGGCGCCGCGCTGATCCTGGTCGCGGCGGACGGCGAGAACCGGATCATCGTCGCCAAAGGGGCGAACGACCTCCTGTCGCCGGCCGACGTCGATGCCGCGGCGCCGCAGCTCGGCGCCGCGGACATGGTGCTCCTGCAGTTCGAAGTGCCCCTCGAGACCGTGTACCACACGATCCGTTCCGCGAAGGAGCGTGGCGTGCGCTGCATCGTCAACCCGGCGCCGGCGCTGCCGGCGGACCTGGCCGTACTGGCGCTCGCCGACTACCTCATCCTGAACGAGACCGAAGCCGAAGTGATCACCGCACGACAGGTCCAGTCGGAGGCCGACCTCAACGCCTGCGTAGATGCCCTCCTGGAACGCGGATTTGGCCGCGTGATCCTCACCCTGGGCGCCCGGGGGGCGCTACTGGCATCCCGGTCCCAGCGCGTGCACGTACCCGCTTTCCAGGTCCCCGTGGTGGATACGACAGGAGCGGGCGATGCGTTCATCGGCAGCCTGGCGGTGTTCCTCGGCGAGGGAATGCCCGACGAGGAGGCGGTCACGCGCGCGAATCTCTATGCCGCACTGTCCACCACCCGCACCGGAACGCAGAAGTCCTTCGCGAAGCGCGCCGATTTCGAAGCCGAGCTGAGCCGGCGGCGTCAGGGCGCGGCTCGCGACACGGCGCGTTGAGCCGCGCCAGCTCATTCCAACAATAGGGGGTCATTCCGCCATGTATGTCGTCCACAGTTACTCTCTGGCTGTCGCCTTTTGCGTCGTCACCATGCTCTGCTGGGGCTCGTGGGCCAATTCCCGCAAGCTCGCGCCGGCCGGATGGCGCTTCGAGCTCTTCTACTGGGACTACGCCCTGGGGGTGCTGCTCATCACGTTCATTCTGGGCGTGACCCTCGGCAGGATGGGAACCGGCGGGCGCCCTTTCTTCGCCGATCTCGCCCAGGCGAGCGGCACCAGCATCGAGCATGCGCTCTTCGGCGGGGTGGTGTTCAACCTCGCCAACATCCTGCTCGTGGCGGCCATCGAGGTCGCCGGTATGGCGGTAGCGTTCCCGGTGGGGATCGGGCTCGCGCTGGTGCTCGGCGTGATCCTCAACTATGTGGCGGTTCCCGTGGGCAATCCGGCCCTCCTCTCCGCCGGCGTGGCACTGGTCACCCTCGCCATCGTTCTCGATGCCCTCGCCTATCGCCGCCAGGCCTCCACGGCCGTGCGCATGAGCGCCAAGGGTCTGGTGCTCTCGCTCGCCTGCGGGATCTTCATGGGGGTCTTCTACCGGTTCGTCGCTGCGGCGATGTATGCCGACCCGATGCATCCGGTGGCCGGCCTCATGGGCAGCTATGCGGCGGTCTTCGTATTCGCGATTGGCGTCTTCGCGAGCAATTTCCTCTGGAATACGCTCGCCATGCGCTTCCCGGTGATGGGCGCCCCGGTGCCGGCGGCGCATTACTGGCGCGGCAGTCTCGGCACCCACATGGTGGGCCTGCTCGGTGGGGCGATCTGGGGCATCGGCATGTCGCTCAACATCATCGCATCGGGCCGGGCGGGATTTGCCATCTCGTATGGCCTCGGCCAGGGCGCCACGATGATCGCCGCGCTCTGGGGCGTGTTCGTCTGGAAGGAGTTCCGCGGCGCGCGCCCCGGCGTGCCTGGCCTCCTCGCCGCGATGTTCGTCTGCTTCATCGCAGGCCTCGCGCTCATCGTGCTGGCCCGGACCCTCTGAGGAACAGAAGACATGAAGCCACCGCAACGCTTTCCCATCTCACGCGCCCTCGTCCTGATCGGCGCTCTGCTGACCGCGCAGCTCGCCGGCGTGCTCACGCCCGCGCATGCAGCGGGCACGGACGCGCGGCCGAAAGTCATCTTCGACCAGGACACATTCGGGCCCGGCGGCTCTGACATGCAGTCCACCCTGATGCTGCTGCAGGACAAGGACGTGAACCTGCTCGGCGTCACGGTCGTGACGGGGGACGGCTGGCGGAATGAGGAAGTGGCGCATCTGCTGCGGCTGCTGCAGATCGCCCACCGCACCTCGGTCCAGGTGTATCCGGGCGCGGTCTTCCCGCTGCTCAATACCCGGCGGCGATCGCTCGCGTGGCAGAAGCTCTACGGCCGCTATTTCTACGACGGGGCCTACATGGCCCATTGGCCGTCGGAGGACACGGCCGACTTTACGCCGCTTCATCCCACGAGACCGTATTGGGTGCCGCCGCTGCCGGAGGGGGAGCCGACGATCCAGGCCGCGCGGGAGAATGCGGCGAGCTTCCTCGTGCGCATGGTGCACGAGTATCCTCATCAGATCACGATCATCGCCGCAGGTCCCATGACCGATCTCGCCCTCGCGGCCAGGCTCGATCCGCGGTTCGCCTCGCTCGCCAGGCAGCTGATCTTCATGGGCGGCAGCTTCAATCCCAAGCCCGCCGACAACGTCTTCGCACAGGAAAACGACAATACCCCGCGGCGCGAATTCAACATGAGATTCGATCCGGAGGCCGCCTCGATCGTGCTGCATCAGCCCTGGAAGAAGATCACCGAGGTCCCGCTCGACGCGACGAATCCGACGCTCATGTCGCACAGGCTCCTGCGGGAAGTGGCCGGCGGCAAGGCTCCGTTCGATCATTACCTCGGCCGATTCGGTCAGGTGTACCCGCTGTGGGACGAGACCGCCGTCGCCGTCTGGCTCGATCCCGCGCTGATCGAGCGCGAGAAGACCCTGCGCGTCGACATCGACACGAGCTTCACCGCGAACTACGGCAGCACGTTGAGCTGGCCCGCCGGATCGGGCCCTGCCTTGGGCGGACGCCCGGTGCACGTGGTGTTCGCCGTCGATGTGCCGAAGCTCGACAGCCTGGTCGTGAGGCTGCTGACGGCAGCCAGGCCGATCTCCCTGCGGCAGAATGCCGCCAACGCCCACTGAACCCGGCGCGGACGGGACTGCTGATGCTCGCATCGAACCGACGACGGCTGAACGGATTTACGCCGCTCTTCCTCGCGGCAATTCTCCTGCCGGCCGGCGGCAAGGCCTTCGCCGCCGCTCCCGGGCCCGGAGTCCGGATCGGGCACTGCCAGGCGATCGTCCGCAGCTTCCTCGCGCAGGCTCCGGCCCGGCGCCGGTCCGATGAGCGGATCGTCCGGTGGCTCAACGGGCGGCACTACAAGAGAGCCGACTCGGCATTGCGCAGCGCAGCGCTGCGCCACGATGATGCGTGGGCCGGATACACGCTCGGGCATCAGTATGCCGCTGGACTCGGGGTGCCCCGCAGTGCCGCCACCGCCTTCCACTGGTATCTCTGGTCGGCCAGGAGAGGCGACCGGTTCGCGCAGCGGGACGTCGCGAACGCCTATCTCCACGGGCAGGGCACGAGACGCGACCCCGCCGCGGCCGCCTACTGGTTTCGGATCGGCATCGCTCCCTGGCAGCTCGCCGTCATGTACCACGGGCTCGCGCAGACCTACCTGAGAGGCCATCTCGCTCCGGTCAATCGCGCCAAGTCGCACTATTACCTGAAGGAGAGCCTGGCGGAGCTGCGCCGGCTCGCGACGGAGCCGAACGGCGAGGCGGCATATTATCTGGGACTCGCCTATGAGCACGGTGACGGCGTGCGCCGGAATCGTGTCGAGGCCATGCGGTATCTCTGCCGTGCCGCATCTCTGAGATACGCCAAGGCCATCACCGAAATCCACCGGCTGGACTCCACGAATGAATCGCCGTGACTTTCTGAAATCCGCGGGCTCGGCCGCCGCGAGCGCCCCGTTCCTGCGCAACAGTCTCGCGCGCGCGGCCGCTCTGCCGGCCATTGGCCGCTCCGGAACGCTCGATGACGTCGAGCATGTCGTGATCTTCATGCTCGAGAACCGGTCTTTCGACCACTACTTCGGGCATCTGCGCGGGGTGCGCGGTTACAACGACCGCTTCGCCGTCCGCCTGGCCAACGGCAGGCCGGCCTGGTTCCAGCCGCGCATGCAGCGGCCGGACCTGCCGATTCTGCCGTTCCATCTCGATACGCACGGCTCCTCGGCCCAGCTCCTTCAGGATCTCGATCACAGCTGGGCCTCCCAGCACGGGGCCATCGCGGGCGGGCGCATGGACGCATGGCCGCTCAACAAGACCGACATGACGATGGGATACTTCCTGCGCGAGGACATCCCGTTTCATTACGCGCTCGCGGACACCTTCACGATCTGCGACCACTATTTCTGCTCCATTGCCGGGCCCACCTGCCCCAACCGCACGATGCTGTGGACCGGCTCGATCGATCCCGAGGGCGCCGGCGGAGGCCCGTTCATCGACGACGACGTGTGGATCTACACGAAAGGCGTCAAGCCGTTCACCTGGACGACGTACGCGGAACGCCTGCAGCAGGCGGGAGTGACGTGGCAGGTCTATCAGGAGGGGCTGGACGAGATCGATCACGACCCGATGACGGGCAACTACCACTGCAACGCGCTGACCTACTTCAAGCCGTTCGCCGAGGCCCCGCAGGGCTCCGAGCTGCAGCGGCGCGCGATGTCCTCCGGCGGGACGGCGCGGCTTCGCGAGGATGTGCTCAATGAGCGCCTGCCGCAGGTGTCCTGGATCGTCGCGCCCGCCGGCTACTCCGAGCATCCCTCCTATCCGCCCGCCTACGGTGCGATCTACATCGCCAGGGTTCTCGAGGCTCTGACCGCCAATCCCAAGGTGTGGGGCAAGACGGCGCTGCTGCTGAACTATGACGAGAACGACGGTTTCTTCGATCACGTGGTGCCGCCGCAGCCGCCGACCCCCGTGCTGCCGGGAATATCCACCGTCTCGACGGCGGGGGAGATTCACGACATCGTCAATCCCGATCACGCCACTCTCTACACCCCCGATCAGTTGCCCTACGGCCTCGGGCCGCGCGTGCCGATGCTGGCGATCTCGCCGTGGAGCAGAGGCGGCTACGTGTGCTCCGAGGTCTTCGATCACACCTCGGTGATCCGCTTTCTCGAGGCTCGCTTCGCCGTCCGGGAGCCGAGCATCACGCCGTGGCGCCGGGCGGTCTGCGGCGATCTCACCGCCGCCTTCGACTTCGCCTCCCATCGCAGCCGCAGGCTCGATCTGCCGAGCACCTCCGGCTATCGGGACATGGTCTATCAGCAGGCGAAACTGCCGGCTCCGCAAGTGCCCGAGCGCCAGGCCATCGAGATCCTCGCCCAGGAGCGCGGCGTGAGGCCGGCCCGCGCCCTCCCCTATGCACTCGAGCTCGACCTGGCAGCGCAGGCGGGCGGGGTTCGGCTGCGGTTCGACAACCGCTCGACGGTGGGTGTCTGCTGCACTGCGTATTGGGACGGCAGCGCCTCCATTCCTCGACGATATACCATCGGGGCGGCGCACCGCCTCGAGGACCACATGCAGCTGCCGGCCGGCCAGCCGCTCGCGCTCTCAGTCCACGGTCCCAACGGCTTTCTGCGCTCGGTTCGAGGCACGGGTGACTGCGCCGTCGAGATCGCAAGTGGCGCCGCCCCCGGCGGCGACATCAGACTGCGACTGCACAACCGCGGGGACCGGGCGCTCACCGTGACCGTTCGGGATGAAGCCTACGGTCGAGGCGAGCGCCGTCTCGGCATCCCGCAGGGCGCGGTACGGGAGCTGGTCTGGGACCTGCAGCCCAGTCACCACTGGTATGACCTGACGATCAGCGTGGAGCAGCACGAGTGGCGTCTGGCCGGCCACATCGAGGACGGGCGCGAGAGCATCTCCGACCCGGCGAACGTCGCCCCCGTCCTGACCTGACGGGTCCGTCCCGTCGAGCGGACGCCGAAGCGGGCGGCGCAACGGTACCTCGCCGCCTGGGCCGCAGCTTCGCAGAAACCAACACCCCGGCCCGCCTGCGCGCGCCGGGGCCCTCACCGGCCAGGATCGAGAATCAGCAGCCTGAGCGAATTCGGCGTGAATGGCGACCAATGCGGCCATCGGTGCGTCTTCTGCCTCTGAGCCATGAAGCGGTCCATCGTCTGGCGGGTGGTGTGCGCCGCTACCACGAACACGCGGCCGCTCTGCGGATCAATGCCCATGGTGCGGCCCGAGATCGCGGTCTTCACCGCGGGCTCGGCGACGAACTCGTTCGCATCGACCTCATGGATGATCGACAGCGTGCCGTCGAGGCCATTGGAGCTGAAGATGAGGCCCGTCTTGGGATCGAACCGGTCCGAGTCGGTGCCGCGCCCGATGGGCAGCGTCGTGACGACGGCGCCGTTCAGGGAGTCGACCACCACCAGGCGCGCGTTCTCGCAGCTGGAGAAGAGGCGATGCGTGCGGGTGTCGATCGACAGGCCGTGCGGAGAGCGGCATTGGGGAATCGGCCACGTGGCGTCCACGCGGTTGGTGGCGGTGTTGATGCGGAAGATCTCGCGGTGGGTGACTCCATTGACGTAGAGCTCACCGTTGTTCCCCGGTACCGCGTACTCCAGATCCCCGCCGATGTGAATGAACGTCACCACCGTCCCGCGCACCGGATCGACGACGGCGATCTCGCCGGTGTCCCCGTCGATCACGAAAGCATGACGGCTCACCGGATCGAAGGTCACGGCGTCGGCGCCGCGCTGGACCTTCACCCGCTTGACTATCTTGAGCGTGTGCAGATTGAAGATCACCGCCTGACCGAGCCGGCCGTCGTCGGTGATGCCGAGATTCGCTGCGGGATCGAAGGCGATCCCGTGCGGGCCGCCGGGAATGGGGCCCACCTGGCCAACGACCCGTCCGGTGCCGGCGCTGACGACCGTCAGGCGATTCCCGTGCGCGATGAAGAGCCGCCGGGTCGTCGGCGAGAACACCGCGTAGTCCCATTGATTGGGCGCGCCGAGCGCCACGGTCTTGACGAGGTGATAGCCGAAGCCGGAGCCGGCGTGGTCACCGCCTTGCCCTGACCCGGCCAGAGCCGCCGCGGCCCAGCCGAGTCCAAAGGCGGAGACGATCGCGACGGCGAGACTGCGGTATCGCGGCATGACATACCTCTCTGCGGCCTAAGGTGGACGATCGGAGTCTACCATGCCACTCTTCGCTCACGGACAGGCCCACTCGTCGAGATCCACGCACACCGCTGGCACCATGGTCGGCGCGGTTGCCGCCAAACGCGAAGTTGTGATGAGAAGCGAGAGGCACCCGATGAGCAAATCCCCGATTGCCTCCTTTGCACCGGTCATCGTGGGCGGCCTCATCGCCGGCACGCTCGATGTCGGCTCGGCTTCGCTGATCAACCTCGTGAGTCCGGTGCTGATACTGCACTACATCGCGAGCGGCCTCCTCGGCACCAGGGCCTCGAGGTTGGCGCCGAGGCAACCTGTCTAGGGCTCATCCTGCAGTGGTTGATGTCGATTCTGATCGCCGCGATCTATTTCGTCGTGACCTCGCGATGGCGGTCCCTGCGCCGGCAATGATGGCTCGGCGGCTTGAGCGCCGGTGTGGTCATATTCCCGGTGATGAATTTCCTCGTGATGCCGCTGTCCGCGGCTCCCGTCAACTATCGGGACATCATCGCTCATTTCCAGCCGCTGAAATCCCTCGCGAACCTTCTCGCGATGTTCGTCTTCGGCTGGATCGTGGCGTACTGCGCAGCCCGATTCGGGGACCAGCCGGCGGCAGCCCAGGGGATCGGGGCGCAGAGCGCTGCCGCCGCGGGCTGCGGCCGAAAGCGGTAGCTTGAGCCTCGCTGGTGGCCGGGGCTCGGCCCCCGGCTCTTGAAATTTCCCCGGCCGCCCCGAGCATCCAGCCGCCCAAGCGCCTCATTGAACCGATAGGAGGTACTGATATGTTCGGTGTTCCATCGAATATGCCGAGCTCGGTTTTTGACGAGCTTTGGCGATTGCAGCAGGAAGTCGACGAGCTGTTCGGCAGCTGGAGCTCCCCCTTGGGGATTCGCTCCGTGCCCCGAGGCAGTTTCCCGGCGGTGAACGTCGGCCAGACGGGCGAGCGGGTGGATGTCTACCTCTTCGCCCCCGGCATCGATCCCAAGAGCCTGGACATCTCCATCCAGCAGAATCTGCTCACCATTTCGGGCAGGCGGGAAGTCGGCGCGCGGGAGGAGGCCGATTACTACCGCCAGGAACGCTTCAGCGGAGAATTCCGGCGCGTGATCAGCCTGCCCGAGGACGTCGACCCGGAGCGCGTGCAGGCGAAATATGTCGACGGTGTCGTGCAGATCGGGGTGCACCGGCGCGAATCCGCACGGCCGCGGCAGATCGAGATCCATTGAACGAAGCGGAGATCGCTCACATGGCTACCAACACAGAAGTCACCCGGCGCGGCGCCAGTGCCGCCGCCCAGCAGGCATCCGGCGCCGCCACCCAGCGCGCGCAGACCGAGGCGCCGATCCGTCCCCCCGTGGACATCTGGGAGGACAAGGATGGCATCACCCTGTGCGCCGACATGCCGGGCGTGTCCCGGGACCGCCTGAACCTGCGCATCGACGGCAACAATCTGATCGTCGAAGGCCAGCTCCAGCTGGAGCTCTCCGACAAGGCGGAGGCACTCTACGCCGATGTTCGCTCCAGCCTGTACCGCCGCACCTTCGCGCTGAGCGGGGAGCTCGAAACGGGGAAGATCGAGGCGGGTCTCAAGGACGGGGTGTTGACTGTGCGCATCCCGAAGCGCGCGGAGCTTCGCCCGCGAAAAATCGAGGTCCAGGGTTCCTGACGACTCGTTTCCCACAGCGCGCCACGAGCCCGAGCCGCTCGTGGCGCGCCGTGATCCTGCGCGTGTACCAGCCCCCGACAGAGGGAGGGATTCAGGTCGGCTGCTCGTCGCGAGCTTGAGCACCGACAGCGGCTCGCTGCCCGAACGGCACCGGCAGCGGCCTGAACCACCGCAGAACTGCGGAGCTCCGACCCGCCCCGCAGGGTGGCGGGATTGCGGAACGCGGCTGGCGAGTCTCAGTGGAAGAGCTTCAGCGCATTGCGCAGCGTCTGCAGAACACCCCAGAGGAGCGGCAGCCCGACCAAGCTCCAGGCCAATATCAGGTGCAGAGTGCGGGTGCCGGCCGGTGTCTGTCTCGTCATGGGACGCTCACTGTGCGAGCACCGTCGCCTCGGCCTGCACGGCGGGCATGTGGTGCCGCTCGTGCACCGGCTTGATGAGAAGATTGCAGAAGAAGCCGACGACCAGCAGCCCCGCCATCAGATACATGGTCAGGTTGTAGGCGTCGGCCTGGGGAACCCCGCGCGCGACCTCGTAGGCGCGCAGATAGTTGACCAGCACCGGCCCGAAAACCCCGGCCGCGGACCAGGCGGTGATCAGCCAGCCGTGTATGGCTCCGACGTAACGCGTGCCGAACATGTCCTTCAGATAGGCCGGCACCGTGGCAAAGCCACCGCCGTACATGCTGATGATGATGAGGAAGCAGAGCACGAAGAGTCCCACGCTGCCGATGCGGCCCGTGGTGGGCACCAGCGCGTAAAGCACCGTGCCGAGGAGGAAGAAGCAGAAATACGTGTTCTTGCGCCCGATGAAGTCGGAAGCCGATGCCCAGAGGAACCTTCCCGCCATGTTGAACAGGCTCATCAGGCCGACGAAGCCGGCGGCGGCGACCGCGCTCACCTTCCCCGGAAACATCTGCTGGCTCATCGCCGAGGCCTGCCCGAGCACGCCGATTCCCGCGGTGACGTTGAGGCACAGGACGCACCAGATGAGCCAGAATTGCGGCGTGCGCAACGCCCGGTACACGTACACGTTGGCGCTCGTCACGAGCTTGGGCGGGCGCGCCGGCGGGTTCCAGCCCGCGGGGCGCCAGCCGGGCGCCGGAACCCGCACGATTGCGGCGCCCACCATCATGAAGGCGAAGTAGACGACCCCCAGCACGACGAAGGTCTGCGCGACGCCCACGTGGGTCGGCGTCGAGAACCGGCTCATCAGCCAGACCGAGAGCGGCGATGCGATGAGGGCGCCGCCGCCGAATCCCATGATCGCCATGCCGGTCGCCATGCCCGGGCGGTCGGGGAACCACTTGATGAGGGTCGAGACGGGAGAGATGTATCCGAGGCCGAGCCCGATACCGCCGAGAACGCCGTAGCCCAGGTAGATGATCCAGATGTCGTGGAGACGGATCCCCACGGCGGAAATCAGAAAACCGCCGCCGAAGCAGAGCGCGGCCGTGAACATCGCACGCCGCGGTCCGCCCTCCTCCACCCAGCGCCCGAGGACGGCCGCCGACACGCCGAGGAAGAATATCGCCAGCGTGAAGATCCAGCCGAGATCGGTGAGCCGCCAGTCACCGGGCGCGGCGGCGGTGACGCCGATGAGGCGGGTCATCGGCAGGTTGAACACGCTGAACGCGTAGACCTGCCCGATGCAGAGGTGAATGCAGAGCGCGGCCGGCGGCACCATCCAGCGGCTGAAGCCGGGACCGGCCACCGTACGTTCCCGATCCAGAAAGGAGAGCGGGCTCATGGCCGGAGTCTACCCCCGAACCGTCCCGGAAAGTGGAGGGCACCGGATCCTGCCGCGGGCCACGTCGCTCACGACGTTCGGGCTGCGGCACGATTCTGTCCCGCTGATGTGACAGTTCGCAGCATGTGGCGGCCGGATCTCAACGGGCCATTCCGGCCCTGCCCTCGGGCACGCCTCGACAGCCGGCCTCGCGCCTGCCGAGCGCGTCCACCGCCCCGTGCGCGGTGACCTGGAATCACCCACCCGCCCCGCCGCGCCTCGCTGCCGCTGCAAGTCGGACGGCACGCGTCCGGTAACATAATGTGCCCGCCGGCCGTCCGCATGGCCCGCCTTGCGCCGCGCATGCTAGAGTTCCGCTCGAAGGGCCCCCTGCCTGCCCGGCAGGGCGGTGAGAACTCAACAAGAACAACGCGCAGCGGTGCCGCCCGTACGCGCTCGCCTGAATAACACCTGCATCGGGGATGAAATCCGAATGACCAGAACATCCATGATCGCCGCGGCGATCCTGCTCTGTGCCGGCGCCTGGCCAGTGGCGCACGCCGACTGTGGACCCGCTCCGAGGGCCGCCTTCGCCATACCGGACGGCGCGCATGCGAGCCGGGACGAGATGAGCGCGGCCAAGGACAATCTGAGCGAGTACAGCGCGCGGGTGGCGGCGTACGCCTCCTGCCTCGATGCCGCGCAGGCGGACGCGGGCCGGGCCGCCGGCAATGGCGCGCAAGACCTGCGGGGTCGGTATCTCGACCTCGGAAGCGCCGCTCTGACACGGCTCGCCGCGGTCGTGAACTGCTTCACACAACAGGTCCGCGCCTTCCGGACGACCGGCGGAGGACGCGACGCGGGACCGGCCCGATGCTCCCGCACCGGGAGGCAGCGCCCATCCGCCGCCCACGCGCGACGGGGCTGGGCGGAGTAGTAGTTTCCGCTATCCCGAAAGGGAGACCCGCACGGCTCTCACGCTGGGAATTTCAGCTTCCCGCGCGCAGCCCTAGACTGCGCCGCAAGTTGAAAGGAGGTGAGATCGTGGACATCGTCATTGCGCAGATGATCGTGACCGGCGTGTTGCTTTTCGGATTCTCGGCCGAAATCCTGCTCGGTCACTTCTTCCCGGCGAAGTAGCTGTCTCTTTCCGCGGCGGAGACGCCGCGGGAAGAGCCGCCCGCCGGCTCGCTCCCCCCCTGCCGCCGAAGCCCTCTGAGGGCCCCCCCCGCGCGCTAGGGGTTGGGCGCCAGGAAACTCTTCACGATCGAGGCGTCGAGCGCCTCGTAATCCGCGTAAGAGATCGTCTCGTAGAGCTCCTGCCGCGTCTGCATGCGGCCGATGAGGCTGCGCGGGCCGTCCTCCCGGCGGATCGTGGCGTAGAGCTCCTCCTGGGCCCTGGCCGCGACCCGCAGCGCGCTCACCGGCCAGATCACCATCCGGTAGCCCATGGCCTCGAACTCCGCGGCGGTGAAGTACGGCGTGCGGCCGAATTCCGTCATGTTGGCGAGCAGCGGCGCATTCACGCGGTGCGCGAACTCCCGGAACATCTCCGCGGTGGTGAGCGCCTCCGGAAAGATCGCGTCGGCCCCCGCCGCGAGATAGCGCTTGGCGCGCGACACGGCGCCGTCGAGCCCTTCGCTCGCGGCTGCATCGGTGCGCGCGATGATGTAGAGGTGGCGTCGGGCCCGTGCGGCGGCCGCGATCTTGGCCGCCATGTCCTCGGGCGCCGCGAGCCGCTTGTCATTGAGGTGCCCGCACTTCTTCGGCAGCAGCTGATCCTCGATGTGCACCGCGGCGGCGCCCGCTTCCTCGAAGGCGCGCACCATGTGCATGACGTTGAGCGCTTCCCCGTAACCGGTATCGCCATCCACCAGCACCGGAAGCGCCGAGGCACGGCTCACCTGACGGATGTGGAAGCAGACGTCCTCGACCGTGATGATGCCGAGGTCGGGAAGGCCCATCGAGGCGCTGACGGCGGCGCCGGAAAGATACAGCGCTTCGAACCCCTGCCGCTTCGCCTGCAGGGCCGCCAGCCCGTTATACGCGCCGGGTATCCGCAGGATGCCGCCGCGGCGGATGAGCTTCCCGAAGCGCTCGCCCGCGGGCTCCGCCGGCAGGCCCTGTCCGATGAGGTAGAGGCTCATGACGATGCCCGGCCGTCAGATGACATACAGGTCGACATACTCGTTCACCGGCGTCTGCTCGAGTCGGGCACGGTCGAGCGACAGCTGAGCGATGGCGTGCTGCTGCTTCTCCGGGAAGCGCCGTGCGAGGTTGCGCCGGAACTTCTCGACGAGGAGCGGAATGCCCTCCTGCCGCCGCCGCCTATGTCCGACCGGATACTCGACCACCACCTCCTCGAGCGTGCGGCCGTCCTTCAGCTTCACGGTGACCGCGTTGGCGATCGAGCGCTTCTCGGGATCCAGATAGTCCCGGGTGAACTGCGGGTCCTCGACGCACTCGATGCGGGCGCGCAGCGCATCGATGCGCGGGTCGCGGGCCACCTCGTCCTCGTAATCGGCGGCCGTGAGCCGGCCGAAAAGGAGCGGCACCGCCATCATGTACTGGATGCAGTGATCGCGGTCGGCGGGGTTGGCGAGCGGTCCCTTCTTGTCGATGATGCGGACGCACGCCTCGTGCGTGCGCACCCTGATGTGCTCGATCTCATCGGCCGTAACGCCCATCTCCCGCAGGCGCCCGTGCAGCTGCATCGAGGCCTCCACGGCGGTCTGCGAGTGAAACTCCGCGGGGTAGGAGATCTTGAATAGCACGTTCTCCATCACATACGAACCGTAACCGCGCTGGAACTTGAATGGCTGGCCCCTGAAGAGCACGTCGTAGAAGCCCCAGGTCCTGGCGGTGAGCACCGAGGGATAGCCCATCTCGCCCGTTCTCGCCATGAGCGCCAGGCGCACCGCGCGGCTGGTCGCATCGCCGGCGGCCCAGCTCTTGCGCGAGCCGGTGTTGGGTGCGTGCCGGTAGGTGCGCAGGCTCTGTCCGTCGACCCAGGCGAGCGACAGGGCATTGATGATCTCCTCGCGCGAGAGGCCGAGCAGGCGCCCGACCACGGCCGTCGAGGCGACCTTCACTAGCACCACGTGATCGAGGCCGACACGGTTGAAGCTGTTCTCGAGCGCGATGACCCCCTGGATCTCGTGCGCCCGGACCATGGCCGTGAGCACGTCCTTGACGAGGAGCGGCTTTCTGCCGGCGGCGACCGCCTGGCGCGACACCCAGTCGGCCACGGCGAGGATGCCCCCGAGATTGTCGGACGGGTGGCCCCATTCGGCGGCGAGGAACGTATCGTTGAAGTCGAGCCAGCGGATCATGGCGCCGATGTTGAACGCCGCCTGCACCGGGTCGAGCTGGAACTGCGTACCCGGCACCTTGGCGCCGTTCGGCACGAAGGTCCCGGGCACGATCGGGCCGAGGAGCTTGGTGCACGCCGGGTACTCGAGCGCCTCGAGGCCGCAGCCGAGCGTGTCGAGCAGGCAGTACTGCGCGGTCTCGTAGGCGAGCTCGCTGGGGATCTCGGCGCCGAGGACGTAATCGGCGATGTCGGTGAGGACGCGATCCGGGGAGGGCCGCGCGGTGCCGTGGGAGGAGGACATGGACTCTCCGGTGACGTCAGGTGCGCTCGTCGAGCGGCACGAAGCGCTGCGGCTCCGGCCCGACATAGTTGGCCGTGGGGCGGATGATCTTGCCGTCGGCCCTCTGCTCCATCGCGTGCGCGGCCCAGCCGGAAGTGCGCGCGATCACGAAAAGCGGCGTGAACATCGCCGTCGGCACGCCCATCGTGTGGTAGGAGACGGCGGAGAACCAGTCGAGGTTGGGGAACATCCTCTTGGCACTCATCATCACCGACTCGATGCGCTCGGCGATGGCGAACATCTTCATCTCGCCGCTCTCCCTGGAGAGACTGCGCGCGACCTCCTTGATCACCTGGTTGCGGGGATCGGACACCGTGTACACCGGGTGGCCGAAGCCGATGATGACCTCCTTGCTGGCGAGGCGCGCGCGGATGTCGGCCTCGGCGGCGTCGGGGCTGTCGTAGCGCTTCTGGATCTCGAACGCCACCTCGTTGGCTCCGCCGTGCTTGGGGCCGCGCAATGCGCCGATGGCGCCGGTGATGCACGAGTAGAGGTCCGAGCCGGTGCCGGCGATCACGCGCGCGGTGAAGGTCGAGGCGTTGAATTCGTGCTCGGCGTAGAGGTTGAGCGAGGTGTGCATCGCGCGCACCCAGGAGGCGGGCGGCGGCCGCCGATGCAGCAGGTGCAGGAAGTGGCCGCCGATCGAGTCGTCCTCCGTCTCGAGGAGCGGCGCGTGCCCGTTGTGACTCACGTGATACCAGTACGCCAGCATCGAGCCGAGCGAGGCGATCAGCCGGTCGGCGATGTCGCGGGCGCCGGCAGCGGCGTGATCGTCCTTCTCCGGCAGCGCGCAGCCGAGGGCGGAGACGCCCGTGCGCAACACATCCATCGGGTGTGCGGCTGCGGGCAACTGCTCGAGGACGGCGCGCACCGCGGCCGGCAGCCCCCGCAGAGCCTTGAGCTTGCTCTTGTAGGCGGCGATCTCGCCTCGTGTCGGCAGCTTGCCGTGGATCAGGAGGTGCGCGATTTCCTCGAACTCGCACGTCGTGGCGATCTCGAGGATGTCGTACCCCCGGTAGTGCAGGTCGTTGCCGGTGCGGCCGACGGTGCAGAGGGCCGTATTGCCGGCGACCACGCCGGAGAGGGCGACGGATTTCTTCGGTTTCGGCCCGGTCGCAGCCGAGGTTTCGCTGTTCGTCATATCGCCACTTTAGACGCGCGAACATGGCAAAGAAAATACGTTGAAGATGTATTCTTTATATGAGAAAAGTATCGTCATGGAGCTGCGTCATCTCCGGTACTTCCTGGCCGTCGCGGAGGAGCTCAATTTCACCCGCGCCGCCGAGCGGCTCGGGATCTCCCAGCCGCCGCTGACCCAGCAGGTGAAGGCGCTGGAGGCGGAGCTCGGAGTGGCCCTCCTCGACCGCTCCGCCTACCGCATCGAGCTCACCGACGCCGGCCGGATCTTCGCGGCCGAGGCCGCCCGCATCCTGGGCGAGGCGCGCAGCGCCGCCCAGGCCGCCCGCCGGGCGGCGATCGGCGCCACCGGCCGGGTGCGGGTGGGTTTCACGGAGTCGGCCTCCTTCAACTCGCTCATGACTTCGACCCTGCGGAGCTTCCGCTCCGAGTATCCCGCCGTGGAGATCTCCCTCGAGGAGCACCCGTCCACGCAGCTCATCGAGGCGCTGCGGGAGGGGCGCCTCGATGCCGCCTTCGTGAGACCGCCGCTGCCGGCGCAGCGCGGGTTGACGCTGGATCTGCTGGAGCGCGAGCCGCTGGTCGCCGCCGTGCCGAGCGGACATCCGCTCGCCAACCGAGGACGGATCGAGCTCGCGGCGCTCGCCGGGGAAACCTTCATTCTCTACCCCCGGGCGGTGCGGCCGGGACTCGCGGACACCGTGATCGCAGCGTGCGAGGCGGCGGGATTCACGCCCAAGGTCGGCCAGTACGCGCCCCAGCTGTCCTCGACCATCAATCTGGTCGCGGCCTCCCTGGGCATCTCGATCGTCCCCGACAGCATGCGGTGCCTGCAGGCGAGCGCGGTCACCTACCTGCCGCTGAGCGGCGAGCCCCTGCATGCGCTCCTCGGGATCGCCTACCGCACCGACGAGGGCTCCTCGGTGGTGCACAACTTCATCGAAACCGCGCGGCGGGGCCTCGGCCCGCAGTCATCCGTCTGAACGGGACCCGGAGGCGATCATGATTCAAAGCTTCAGCGATCACGCGGCGAACGAGCGGACATTTCTCGCCTGGGTGCGCACGGGCATCGCGGTGATCGCGCTCGGGTTCGTCATCGAGAAATTCAATCTCTTCGTGCTCACCCTGGCACGCACCGCAGGTATCGGCAACCGCCTGCTGCTGCAACGCCTCGGGGGATCGCTCGGGCGCTACGAGGGGCTGGCATTCATCAGCGGCGGCCTCGCGCTCATCGTGCTCGCGACCACCCGCTTCGTCAGGACCACGGCTCTGATCGACGACCCCAAGACGCATCTGGTGCGCAGCGTGCGCGCGGAGCTGATCATATCGGCGGTGCTCATCGTGCTCATCGCCAGCTACAGCATCTATCTCGCTTTCGAGTGACGCCTCCGCGACAAAACCGCGCACCGTGCGGCCGATTCCGGTAATGTGTCAGGCTCGGCAGGAGGGGTCCTGCCGCAGCAAGATCGTCAGTGCATTCAGGGTGAGTGACGTCCTGTGACTAGAATATACGTTGGCAACCTGCCGTTCTCCGCGACCGAAGAGTCGCTGCGTGCCCTGTTCTCGAAGCACGGCACCGTCGAGAAGGTCTCTCTCATCAACGACCGCGACACCGGCCGCCCGCGCGGCTTCGGGTTCGTGGAGATGTCGAGCGCGGATGCCGCTCGCGCCATCCAGGCTCTCAACGGCACCGACTTCGGCGGCCGTCCGCTGCGGGTGAACGAGGCGCAGGAGCGCCCGCGCGGCGGTCCCCCGCGCCGGTTCTAGCGCGCCCCACAGCCGCTTGCGGCACTGTCCCGGGCAGGATGTATTCCCGCCCGGTTGCAGGCCTGTCCGGTCGGTCCGGGCCGGCACGGACGGCTTTTCCTCGTCGTCCGTGTGGAACGGAGCTCCCCAAGGTGCCGTTATAGTCCAGAGCTCCCCGAGGATCCGCCCTGCGACGTGCAGCGCGGATCCTCGGGGCGCTCGCTCGTATGACCATCGCCTGCACCGACTGCGGAACGCTACAGGAGATCCCGCCGCTTCCCTGGGGAGCCATCGCCACCTGCCCCACATGCGAAAGTCGCCTGGAGCGCGCCAACCGCCGCAGCATCACCGGGGCGCTCGCCTGCGCCTCCGCGACATTCGTGCTGCTCTTCCCGGCCAACCTCGCGCCTCTCCTGCACGTCTCGATGCTCGGGATGACACGCCAGAGCAGACTGGGAGGGGGCGTCGTCTCGCTGTGGCAACACCAGTGGGTGATCGTGGCGCTGCTGGTCGCGGCGTTCGCCGTCGTCCTGCCCTTCGTGAGATTCGGGCTGCTCTCGCTCGTGCTCGCCCTGCTGCAGCTCGGGCGCAGGCCGCGCTGGCTGGGCCCCGGCTTTCGCTGGTCGCTGGCCCTCGACCAATGGGCCATGCCGGATGTCTTCCTCATCGGCAGCGCGGTCGGCTACAGCCGCATCGCCGCGGTCATGCCGGTGGCGATAGGCTGGGGCGGCATCTGTCTCGCAGTCGCGGCATTTCTCTGCATGCTCTCCCGGGCCACACTCGACCGGCGCGCGGTATGGCGTGCCCTCTCGCCGGACAGCGCCGCGCCGCCCGAGGACCAGCCGGCCATCTCCTGCGGATCCTGCGACCTCGTGCAGCCTGCCGCGGCCGAGGGCTCTCGCTGCCCGCGCTGTGGCCTGACACTGAGCGCGCGCAAGCCCGACTCCGTCGTGCGCACGACGGCGCTGGTGATCGCGGGCTTCGCGCTGTTCTTCCCCGCCAACCTGTATCCGATGAGCATCGACAGCCAGCTCGGCGTCACGGTGCCACATCGGATCGTGGACGGCATCCTCGAGCTCTTCCAGGCGCACCTCTGGCCGCTCGGCGTGCTCATCTTCTTCACCAGCATCGCGATTCCGCTGCTCAAGCTCGCGGGACTCAGCTGGTGTCTCGTCTCGGTGAGGCGCGGTACACGGCGGCGGCTCGTGCTGAAGACCCGGATGTGCCGTCTCATCGATGAGATCGGACGCTGGTCCTGCGTCGATATATTCACCATCGCCGTATTCCTCCCACTGATGCAATTCGGCGGAGTGGTGAGTACCAATGCCGCCAACGGCGCCCCGGCGTTCCTCCTCGTCGTCGTCGTCACCATGCTTGCCTCGCACGCCTTCGATCCGCGACTCATGTGGGACGCGGCGCTCGCGGGTGAGCGGCGCGGCGTTCAGCGGCAGTCATGACCATCGACGAGCATGCTGCAAGAGAGCCAAGGCGCACGATGGCAGTCGCGCGCCGCAGCCGGTGGCCAGACTGGATCTGGGCGGTCCCGATCGCCGCCGTGGGCATCGTGTTGTGGCTGCTGCTGCGCTCGCTCAGCGCGCGCGGGATCGACGTCACCGTCACCTACGACGATGCGGCCGGCATGCAGGCGGGCGCCACGCGGGTGATGTATCACGGCCTGAACGTCGGCAAGGTCACCAGTGTTGCACTGGCGCGCGACGACTGGCACGTCATCGCGCATCTGGAAATCGACCGCCAGCTCGCGCCCAAGATCACCACCGGCACGCGGTTCGTCCTGGAGGGGGCGCACCCGAGCTTCTCGGATCTCTCATCGCTGCGGGCCCTGATCGCCGGGCCCACCATCGTGATGGTGCCCGGGCCCGGAAGGCCGGCACGGAAATTCACAGGCACCGAGGGAGGCCCACGCGAAACCCTGGCGGTATCGCTCCATTATCGCGTCGACTTCGATGGCGCCGTGGGGGAGCTGAAGCCGCGCGCCCCGGTGAAGCTGCGCGGCTTCACGGTCGGGGAGGTCGCCGGTATCGGTCTCTCGGTCGATCCCCGGACCGGCCGTATCTCGACGCCCGTGTTGCTCGCGCTCGATCCGACACGCTTCCATCTCACCGGGCCCGCACCGCCCGACGGCGACTGGAAACCCGTCATGAACGCGACGCTGTCGAAGCTCATCGCCGCGGGTCTGCGCGCCAGCCTGACACGTGCGGTGCCGCTCGTCGGCGGCGAGCAAGTGGACCTCAGGATCGTTCCCGGCGCGCATCGGGCGCGGCTCGATACGTCCGGGCGCTACCCGCGGATTCCCGCGGCCCGGGGCAACGGCCTCGGGGGCCTGCCGGCGGAGATCGGCTCGCTGCCGCTCGCGAGGATTGCCGACAACCTGCGCGCGATCACCGATCAGCTGCGCTCGCTGACGTCCTCACCGCAACTGCGCGACAGCATCGCGCATCTCGATGCGACGCTCGCCGCGCTGCAGCGGATCTCGAGCCAGGCCGGCCCGCAACTGGCACCGACCCTGCGCGAAGTCCGCGTGACGGTGGCGAGCCTGCGCGCGACCGCACGGCAGATGGACGCGACAGCCGCGGCCGCCAGGCTCGCCATGGGCGCCAGCGCCGCGGCGCCGAGCGGGAACCTGCAGCATGCACTCGACGAGCTGTCCGGCGCGGCGCGGGCCGTGCGCTCGCTCGCCAATTATCTCGATGAGCATCCGGCGGCTCTCCTGCACGGCCGCGCGCGGCGTTGAGATCTACGGTCCGTCCGCCGGCATATCCTCCACCCAACCGCGCCAGAGCGAGACCAGCGCGGCCATCAGCGCGGGGCCGATGAAGATGCCGACCAGTCCGAATGACTCGACTCCGCCCAGGATGCCGAGGAGCGCCCAGAGGAAGGGGAGCTTCGCGCCCTCGCCGATGATGACGGGACGCACGAAGTGATCGGCGATGAAGAGCACCACTATTCCCGCCGTGCCGACGAAGACGGCCGCTGCGATCGAGCCTTGCACCAGCAACACAACCGCCACGGTTCCGAAAACGATCGGCGCGGCGAAGGGGATGGTTGCAAAGACGCCGGTAACGACGCCGGAAAGTATTGGATGGGGTGCGTGGGCGAGCGCGTACACGCCGCACATGACCGCCCCCTCTCCTACCGCGACGAAGACGATGCCATCGACCGCCGCGCGGATCGCAACAGCGACACGCCGCAGCAACCGGTCCACGGAGGAGCCGAAGAGGCGCCGGAAGACTCCCGGAACCTGCATGCTCAAGCGGTCACGGTTGAGGTAGACGAAGAAGAGCGCGAGCAGCGTGAATGCCAGCGTGACGATCCGCCGGGCCACCTCCACTCCGACCACACGCGTCCACTCGATCATGGCCGGACTTGCATGGAGGTGCCCGGCTGCACCCCCGCCTGCGGGCCCGAAATACTGCACCCAGAAGTCGCGGACCCAGCGTGCGAGCCACGGAATCTGCACCAGCCACGACGGCAGGGGGGGCGGTCCGCGCCCGGTGGAAGCGGCAAATTCCCGCGCGATGACGATCGCCTCGCGACCGGCCGCGACGCCTCCATAGATGAGCGGGACCACCAACACCGTCCCGACGATCACGGTGAAGGTGAGCGCAGCCCAGACATCGCGGCGCCGGCCATGAAACTTCGCCAGCCAGCTGTCGTACACCGAGGAAGTCGCGATGGCCAGCACCACCGCCCAGCAGAGCGCCGGGATGAAGTGCCGCAGCATCCAGGCGCCGATGAGCACCAACGCGCCGATGAGCACGTAAAGCGCGATTTTCTGGGCGGTCGTGGGATGCGATGGCGGCACGCCGGAACTCCGGGTCGGACGGCACCTATGGTACAGGGGTTGCTGGCCAAGGCGTAGGCTCACCCGATCGGGTGGGCTGGCGCCCCGCCCGGGACGGTCTCCACGATCAGCAAGCCTTCGCGGTTCGACCAGGTCACGCCGACGTTATCGTCGGACGAGCGCACAAAGGTGGCATCCACAGCGGCTTGGCCAACGCGAACGCCCTCAAGCCTCACTCGGTCGACCTGCGGCCGCAATCGAGCACGTGAAACGCCCAGGCGCCGCCACCCTCGTGGCTCGCGAGCGGCACCGGCGCCGTGCCGTTCACGGTGAGCTCATAACGGCTCAGGAACCAGGTATCCCGATAGAAGAGTGCCGTGGCGCAATCGCCATACCCGTCCGAGGCGCGCGTCCCGCCCGTCAGCGGATCTGCGGCCAACCGCCGCCGGGGGCCGGCCGCGTCCGGGCGCGCGCGGTGAGGAGCCGCGCCGGGCGGGCCGCGAGCGAGAACAAGGTCGCGGTGGGCGCGCGCACGATCGCAGCCGCGCCGGCGGCGAGCGGGGAGCGCTCGAAGCTCGCGAGATCGCGATGGGGGACGAGCAGGGACCGGCGCCCTCGGCCGACGCTGCGGATCGCCTGCTCGTCATCGAGGAAGATTCTTCCGGCGCCGTAGTGCATGTGCTGCGCAAACCACAGATCACCGCTGTGCGAGTCCACGACCTGGAAGCGCGAGCGGCAGTAGAACAGAGCCGCCGAGACCGCCTCCGGAGTCTGGAACACCAGCAGCGGCGGCCGACCCGGCGCATCGCAGGCGGCCCGTGCCACCGGGCCGTCCGAGAACTGGTCCGCGGCGCCTGCGGCGAGCATCATCAGAGCGAGCACCACGATCACCGATTGCAGACCGAAGGATCCGAGGCCCATGAGGTACGCGCGCCGGCGCACCGCGACGCACGCCGTCAGCGGCGCGACCACGAGTCCGATCGTCACCGCGACTGCCAGCTCCGGGCGGTCACGCAGCATCGCGACGATCACCGCGCCCCGACCTGACAGCCGTGGCGCCGCGATGCAGGCCCACGCAACGATTCCCGACATCACGCCAGCCGTCGCCGCCGCGCAAGCCGCCAGCATCCGCCAGCCGGTCTCGGTCAACCGGCCGAGGCGCAGGGAGAACCAGGCCGCAAGCGGCGGCAGACACACCACCGTGTAGTAATCCGCCTTGGCGCGCGAAACCGAGAAGAACACGAGGGGCACGGCGGCGGCCACGAGCAGGAAGCGCTCCGCCCGCCGGCGCGAGTCGACGGCCGGCCGCGCCCGGACTGCGAGCGCGGGCGCCAGAAACAGCCACGGGAGCGAGGAGAGCGCGAGCAGCGGCAGGTAGAAATACCAGGGTCCTTCGTGAAAGTCGTGCGGACGGCGCACCCCGAGGAAGCGCATGACCTGGTTGTTGATGAAGTAGAACCAGAAGAAACCCCGCTGCTCGATCGCCGCCGCCACGTGCCAGGGCAGCGCCAGGACCAGCAGGAGGGCCGCCGCGCCCGGGTCCGCGAGCCGCCGCAGCCAGCCGCGGGAGCCGCGAGGCTCCATCCAGGCAACCACCAGAAGCGTGCCGCCGAGAAGCACCGCGGCGACCAGGCCCTTGGTGAGGATCGCGGCGGCGAGACCCACGGCCGCCACCCTGAGAGCGCCCTTCGACTCGCCCCGCCCGACGTACCAGAGACAGGTTCCGGCGAGAGCGACCATGAGCCCGAGCGCGAGCAGCATGTCGAAGAGCACGATGTGCGCGAGGACTATCGCGCCGGCGCAGGTGGCAAATACCATGACCGCGACGTTGGCCTCACGGCGCAGGCCCAATCGCCGGATGAAGACGTGCAGTGTCACGCAGGTCGCAAACGCCGCGGCCGCGGGCACCAGGCGCGCAGCCCACGCGCTCTGACCGAAGAGCTCGAACGAGCCGGCCATCAGCCAGTAGAGCAGCGGCGGCTTCTCGATGTAGGGCAGCCCGGCGATCTGCGGAATGAGGAAGTGCCCGGTGCGCAGCATCCCGGCTGCGATGGCGGCGTAGAGCCCCTCGTTGTTGTCGGAAAGAGGATAGCTGCCCAGCCCCGCGAAAATCGCGGCCGCGGCCATGATCCACAGCGCCGCCGCCGGAGCGAGCTTCCTGCAACGCTCGGGAATATCCATCACGCACCACCGCCGCCGGAAGACGGGCATTCCCGGTGGCAAGCGGCATTCCCGGCCGGCGCGGCGCCGGCTCAGCCAGCCTGCAACCCCGTCCCGTCCGCGCCTTCGCATGTCCCTCGCGGCTTCGCGGTCCCTCCTCCACGGAACCCGGGCCGCGCGTGCGCGTTCGCGAAGAATGAGACTGATCGGCCGAGAGCGGCGCAAAGTAGTTGTCGTAACCGGAGCGAGCGCCGGAGTAGGCCGGGCCGCGGCACGCGAGTTCGCGCGGCGCGGGTTCGATGTGGCGCTGCTGGCGCGCAACGGCGAGGCGCTCGACAACGCGCGCGCGGAGGTGGCGAGCCACGGCCGTCGGGCTCTCGCCATCCCCCTCGACATGTCTGATGCCGATGCCGTCGAGAGCGCCGCGCTCACCATCGAGTCGCAGCTCGGTCCCATCGACGTCTGGGTCAACAACGCCATGGTCACGGTCTTCTCGCCCGTGGCGCTGTTGCGCCCCGAGGAAGTCCGCCGCGTCACGGAAGTCACCTATCTCGGCACCGTGAACGGTACGCTGTCAGCGCTTCGCCGGATGACATCCCGCGATCGCGGCACGATCGTGCAGGTCGGGTCCGCCCTCGCCTACCGCTCCATTCCATTGCAGGCACCCTACTGCGGTGCGAAGGCGGCCATCAGGGGATTCACCGACTCGCTGCGCACGGAGCTGCTGCACTCCGGCAGCCGTGTGAGGGTGACGATGGTGCAGATGCCGGCACTCAACACTCCGCAGTTCGACTGGTGCCGCGCGCGCGTTTCGCACAAGCCCCAGCCGGTACCTCCGATCTTCGAGCCGGAGGTCGCCGCACGCGCCATCGTGTGGGCCTCACGGCACCGCCGTCGCGAGGTGTTCGTCGGCACCAGCACGGTGGCCGCGATCTGGGGCAACCGGTTCGTCGCACCCCTCCTCGACCGCTATCTGGCGCGCTACGCGTACCGCGCGCAGCTCGCGCCCGAGCCGATCGAGCCGAGCCGGCGCGACAACTTGTGGCAAACCGTTCCGGGAGACCATGGCGCGCACGGCAGGTTCACCGATCGTGCGAGCGGCTCCAGCGGCGAGCTTTGGATGAGCACTCATCGCCGGCTGCTGTTGGCGGCGTGCGCGGCCGGTGCCGGTCTCGCCTGGGCCGCGGTTGCCGCGGCGCGCTCCCGCCGCGGCCGCGCGGCCAGGCACTGAGGGGGAGACCCGTACGTCATCGTCACGGCGGTGTCACGTTCTGCTTGCGTGGGCGGCTCTCGCCTGCCTGGACGGCTGCACCAGGGCGCCTACGCCGCCAGCCTTCGCTCCCTCGCGCTCGGCTCCATCGCTGAGCTTTCTCGCGCCGCACGGTCCCGTTGCCGCGGCGCAGCGCGTCCATTTCTTCGAAATCATCGTGATGCTCCTCATCGTGGTGGTGCCGGTGCTGATCGTTACGCCGTGGTTCGCCTGGCGCTACCGCTACGGCGGGTCGGCACGCTACACCCCGAAATGGTCCTTCTCCTGGCCGCTCGAGATAGCGATCTGGGCAATTCCGTTCGCCATCGTGATCGTGCTCGCGGTCTGGCTGTGGCAGAACGCGCACGCGCTCGATCCCTACAGGCCGCTGCCCTCGACCGGGCCGCCGCTACGGGTGCAGGTCGTGGGCTACGACTGGAAGTGGCTCTTCATCTATCCGGACCTGGGCATCGCGAGCATGGGCGAGCTGGCGTTCCCCGCGGGACGGCCGCTGTCGCTGCAGCTGACCTCCGGCACCGTGGTGGAGTCGCTCATCATCCCCGCCCTCGGCAGCCAGATCTACGCCATGCCCGGCAGGATCACCCGGCTGCATCTGGAGGCGAGCAAGCCCGGCTTCTTTCAGGGACAGAACCAGCAGTTCAACGGCGACGGATATTTCGAGCAGCATTTCCTGGCGCGAGCCCTGACGCCCGCGGCGTTCAAGGAGTGGGTCGGACGCGTTCGCGCGAAGGGCATTCCCCTGTCGGCTTCGGCGTACCGCACGATCGCCCAGAGGACGACGCTGGTGGTTACGCGCAAGGCCCTGCACGTCGCGCACGGAACCCGCGGCGCGGTGTACTTCAGCACCGTGCCAGGCGGCCTCTTCGATCGCATCGTGCGCTCGTTTCACACCGATTCCACGGCCAATCCCGCGGCACCTTGACGAGCATGTCCATCCTCCACATCGTTTTCGGGCGGTTGAGCGTCGAGACCCTTCCCTTCTGGGAAATGCTCCATTACCCGACCCGCCAGAATGTCGTCAACGGCGCGATCGCGACGACGGCCGCGTTCATGGTGTTGGCGGGAGCGGCGGTGACGGCTCTGCTGATCACGCGCTACCGCAAGTGGCGGGTTCTCTGGTCGGAGTGGTTGACCAGCGTCGATCACAAGCCGATCGGGATCATGTACATCGTGATCGCCTTCGTGATGCTGGCGCGCGCGTTGCTCGAGGCGAACATCATGCGCGGGCAGATGGCCTTCTCGCTCGGCGGCGGCTTCCTGTCGGCGGATCACTTCGAGCAGTTCTTCACGACGCACGGCACGATCATGATCTTCTTCATGGCGATGCCGTTCCTCACCGGGCTGATCAATTACGTGATGCCGATGCAGATCGGCGCGCGCGACGTCGCCTTTCCGGTCATGAACTCCATCAGTCTCGGGCTCACGGCTGCGGGTGCCGCACTCGTGATGATCTCGCTCGACATCGGCAAGTTCTCGACGGGGGGCTGGAGCGGCTACCCCCCCTACACGGAGGCGGCCTTCAATCCCGGAGTCGGCGTCGATTACTGGATCTGGGCCGTTTCCCTGTCATCCCTCGGCTCGATGATGACCGGCATCAATTTCGCCGTGACCGTGTACAAGAAGCGCTCGCCGGGAATGCGCTTCATGCGCCTGCCGCTTTTCACCTGGACCGCGCTCTGCACGAGCATCCTCATGATCTTCGCGATGCCGCCGCTGACGGTCGCGACGGGACTCCTGGCGCTCGATCGCTATCTGGGGTTCCACTTCTTCACCGATCACTTCGGCGGCAATTTCATGAACTACGTCAACCTGTTCTGGCTTTTCGGCCACCCGGAGGTGTACATCCTCATCCTGCCGGCGTTCGGCGTCTATTCGGAGGTCTTCTCCACCTTTTCCGGCAAGACGCTCTACGGATACACCTCGCTGGTGATCGCCACGATGGCGATCGCATGCCTGTCGTTCACGGTCTGGCTGCATCACTTCTTCACGATGGGTCAGAACGCCAACATCAACGCCGTGTTCGGGATCGCGACCATGCTCATCGGCATCCCGACCGGAGTGAAGGTGTACGACTGGCTCTGGACGATGTTCCGGGGCCGCGTGAGGTTCACGGTGCCGCTCGTGTACGCGCTGGCTTTCTCCATGCTGTTCGTCATCGGCGGGATGACCGGGATCGTCCTCGCCAATCCCTCGGTCGATTTCCAGGTCCACAACAGCCAGTTCCTCATCGCGCACTTTCACAACATGCTGGTGCCGGGCACCCTGTTCGGGCTGCTGGCCGGATACCACATGTGGTTTCCCAAGGCCTTCGGCTTCCGGCTGCACGAGCGCTGGGGCATGTTCTCGGCGCTGTGCTTCATCGTCGGGTTCGTTCTGGCATTCTTTCCGCTCTACGCCGCAGGCCTCCTCGGCTATCCGCGGCGCACCCTCGACTACTTCGATCCGGTCTACCAGCCGTACATGATCGTCGCGCTCATCGGCGCGCTCGTGATCCTCGCCGGCCTCGCAGGCCTCCTGATCCAGCTCCTGGTCTCGATCCGGCGGCGGGAGGAGCTCGCCGTGCCGGCCGGCGATCCCTGGGACGGCCGCAGCCTCGAGTGGTGGACCGCGGCCCCTCCGCCCGAATACAACTTCTCCGTGCTTCCGGTGGTGACGGGGCGGGACCCCTTCACCACCGCCAAGGAGGCGGGGACGGCTTACCGCGCACCCTCGAGGTTCGAGGACATCGAGATGCCGAAGAACAGCGCCATGGGCATGATCGTCTGCGTGTTCGGCTTCCTCGCCGCCTTCGGCCTGGTCTGGTACATGTGGTGGCTGGTGGTGGCCTCCACACTCGCCATCGTCGCGGCGATGGTGGGCCGAGGCTTCGTGCGGGACACGGAGAGGATCATTCCGGCGCACGAGGTCGAGCGTTGCCATCTGCGCTGGCTCGCGACCGTCTCGGTGACCCAGCCGGTCACGCGCGGCACCGAAGTGAAGCCCGCCAACGCCGGACTTGCGGCCCTGGAGAGCGCCGAATGAGCGCCGTGCCGCGGCTCGAGCATCCGGGGATCAACCTCGGACCGGCGCATCCGGACACCCGCGGGAAGAGCGGCGAGCTGCTCTTCGGCTTCTGGGTCTTCCTCATGAGCGATGCGATCGTCTTCGGTCTGCTCTTCGCCACCTACGCCGTGATGCTGCATGCGCGCGCCGGCGGACCCGGCCCGAAGCAGCTCTACGACATCAAGAGCGCCTTCATCGAGACGCTGGCGCTGCTCTCGAGCAGCTTCACGTTCGGCATGGCATCGCTCGCGCTCAAATACAGCAAGCGCACGGGTGCGCTCGTCGGCTGGCTGGTGGCGACGATGTGCCTGGGGGGCCTCTTCCTGCGGCTGGAAGTGCAGGACTTCCTCTCCATGCTGCACAATGGTGCGGGTCCGGGGCGCAGCGGTTATCTGTCGGCGTTCTTCGCGCTGGTGCCGCTGCATGGCATTCACGTCTTCAGCGGCATCGTCTGGATGCTCGCCCTCATCGTTCAGATACGGCGCTTCGGCATCGACCGGGACGTCAAGCTCGGGCTGCTTCGCCTGGGTCTTTTCTGGCATTTTCTCGACATCATCTGGGTCGTGATCTTCTCCTTCATCTACCTCGGAGGCCTCGCATGAGCCCGAGTGACGGCGGATCGGCCGACAACCGCGCCGAATACACGCGCGAGCTGCGCCAGTACCTCTGGGGATACGGCCTGGCGGTCCTGCTGACTCTCCTGCCCTTCGGGCTGGTCAACTGGGCAGCGCTGCGGGAGTACGGGTTGTATGTGGGGATCGGCGCCTGTGCGCTGGCGCAGGTGATCGTTCACTTCCGCTGCTTCCTGCACATCGACCCGCCGCGGCAGAACACGGACGACCTTCACCTCATCCTCTTCTCCGGCTTGCTCCTCTTCTTCATGATCGCCGGAACGATCTGGATCCTCTCGAGCCTGGCCGCCCGCACCGGCTGATGGGGGGGCGGCAGCGGCACGCTTCCTGCGGGAAGCGTGTCGAGGGCACCGCAGATGAGCGAGCAATCACAGCAGCGCCACACGGGCGTCGGCCGGCGGCGCTGGGCCGTAGCCGAGGGATACATCCCGCAGTGGAGCCACGTGCGCTTCAACGCTCTGCGCGACCCGGAGCCGGTGCCGCACCGTACGGAGTACTCGAGCGTCATCGAGTCCGACGTCCCCATCGTCGTGCAACACACCCGCCTCGATTCGCGCCAGGCGGAAAACGCGCTGATGACCACGATCGCGTTTCCGGCGGACTGACGATTCGACCCCCCTGATCCGCTGGTATAGACTGCGAGGCTCCCGACATCCGGAGCCCCCGATGAGCATCACCCAGGACAGCGTCGTCACGATCCATTACACCCTGAAGGACGACGAGGGCACCGTCATCGACAGCTCCGCCTCCGGCGAGCCGCTCGCGTACCTGCACGGACATGGCAACATCGTCCCCGGATTGGAGAAGGAGCTGACGGGCCACGACACGGGGGACAAGGTCAGCGTGCGGGTCTCGCCTGCGGAAGGATACGGCGAGTACGACAACGAGCTCGTGCAAAGCGTCCCGCGTCGCGCGCTTCGAGGCATCAAGGACGTGCACCCCGGTATGCACCTGCATGCGCAGACCGAGCAGGGGCCGCGCACAGTGACAGTGACTCGCGTGGTGGGCGACATGGTGACGCTCGACGGCAACCATCCCCTCGCTGGCAAGCACCTCAATTTCGACATCCAGATCGAGGGCGTGCGCCAGGCAACGGAGGAAGAGCTGTCGCACGGACACGTCCACGGACCGCACGGGCACGATCACGGCTGACGCGGCTTCTCCTTGATCTGGCGCTCAGGGTCTATACTGAGCCTCGAGCAAGCAGGCCGAGAGGACGCCGCCGATGCGACCGAAGGTCCTGGCATCGCACCACACTGCTGAGCGCGGCAGGGCGCTGCGCCTGCACGGCACCATTGCCCGCGACATCGGCGTGCGGATCGTCTCGGGCCGCATTGCGCCAGGCCGGGTGCTGAACGGGGAGATCGAGGCGAGCGAGCGCCTGAAGGTATCCCGCACGGCTTATCGCGAGGCCGTGCGCATTCTCGCGGCCAAGGGTCTGATCGAATCGCGGCCCAAGCTCGGCACCCGGGTGAGCGAGCCGCGGCACTGGCACCTCCTCGATCCCGATGTGATCTCGTGGATCTTCAGCGGCACGCCCGAAGAGCGCCTCTTGAGCGCACTGTTCGAGCTGCGCACCGTGGTGGAGCCGGCAGCCGCCGCACTGGCGGCACAACGGCGTACCGCGGAGCACCTGCGGGTCATGCGCGAGGCGCTCGACACGATGGGGACGCGCTCGCTCGCGCTGGCCGAGGGGCGGCAGGCGGATTGCGCCTTCCACACCGCGCTCCTCGAGGCATCGGGCAACCCGTTTCTCGTTTCTCTGACGAGCGGCGTGGCGGCGGCCGTCGCCTGGACGACGATCTTCAAGCAGCGCAAGCGCCCGCTGCCTCGCGATCCTCTCCCGGACCACGAGCGGGTGTACGAGGCGGTGGCATCGCGCGATGCGGCTGCGGCGCACGCGGCCATGGCGGAGCTGGTACAGCTCGCCCTGCTCGATACGACCGGCAGGAGCCGGGTCAGCTCGCGAGGCGCTCGTCGTGCAGGGCGCCCGTCGGGCGGCAGCCCCACACCGCGTAGAACAGAATGAAGAGATAGCACGCCCAGGGCATGGCGTACGACAGCTGCAGGCCGATGTGGTCGGCCAGCACGCCCTGCAGATCCGCGAGCGCGCCGCCGGCGATCGCCATGATGAGCAGGCCCGAGCCCTCCTCGGTGAGCGGACCCAGTCCCCGGATGCCCAGCGTGAAGATCGTCGGGAACATGATGGAGTTGCACAGGCCCACCGCGATCAGGCTCCACATGGCGAGGTGCCCGCTCGCGGCGATGGCGGTCCCGGCCAGCGCCAGGGCGCCGACGCTGAAGGCGGCGAGCAGCCGCTCGGGAGTCATCCAGCGCAGCAGCGCCGCACCCACGAACCGACCGGCCATGGCGCCGCCCCAGTAGAGGGTCAGGTATTCCGAGGCCCGCTCATGGGTCATGCCGCCGATCGCAGGCATCGACATGAAGTTGACCAGCGTGGAGCCGATTCCGATCTCGCAGATCATGTAGAGCACGATCGCCGGAACGCCGAACACCAGATTGCGATGCCGCCAGAGACTGTGCTTCGCGCGCTCGGCGCGCGCCGCGCGCCGGGTCGCCTTGCCGAGGTCCGGCAGCCGCACGCGCCAGACGACGAGTGCCAGCGCCAGCAGGACGACGGCGATGATGACGTAGGGCAGCTCCACGGTCTGCACGTCCGCCGCGCGCTGTTGGGCCGAGAGGACGACCGCGCCATGCGTGGCGCCCGTGGCGCTGCGGCCGATGATGAGCAGCCCGCCGAAGATCGGCGCCAGCATGGTGCCGAAGGAGTTGAAGGCCTGCACCAGGTTCAACCGGCTGGAGGCCGTCTCCGGCCTGCCGATCACCGCCACGTACGGATTGGCCGCGACCTGCAGCAGGGTGATGGAGGAGGCGAGGAGGAACAGCGCGACCAGAAAGAGCCCATACGAGACCATCATGGCGGCCGGCACGAAGGCGACCGCGCTCACCGCCATGCCGATCAGTCCCAGCACCACGGAAAGCTTGTAGCCCGTGCGCTCGAGCACCTTCGCGGCCGGAACGGCCATGACCAGATAGCCGAGGTAGAAGGCGAGCTGGATGAGGAGCGACTGCGCGTAATCGAGCCGGAAGGCGGCCTTCAGATGCGGCACCAGGATGTCGTTGAGGACTGTGGCGAATCCCCACATGAAGAATACGACCGCGAGCACCACGAGAGCCGCCGTGTAGCTCTGCCGCGGAGCCGTCCGGTCACCCTGCGCGAGACCCGAACCGCCGTCTGATTGCACTGCCATGATCGCCCATAGATATCGGTGAGGTCAGCGGCTGTCAAGCACGACGTGAGATTTACTCAGACAAGATCCCGGACCCTGGTCTATCATCGCGCGGTGATCCTTTTGGCTTGGGGGTAGGATTTTCCATGTCTTTGCGACTCATGCAGATGGAGCTTGCCGGCGGTGCGAGGTGCGTGGCGGCAGTGGAGGAGGACGGCCGTGCGGTGAGGCTCGAGGGCGTCTCCTCCACGTACGAGCTCGCCGGCAGGGCTGTCGCGGAGGGCATATCGCTGGAGCATGCGGCACGCCGGCACATGACGGCGCAGAGGGTCGATATCAGGGGCGCGAGCCCGGACGTACGGCTGTTGGCGCCGATCGAGCATCCGGACACGGCGCATCTTTATCTGACGGGCACGGGTTTGACGCACCTCGGCTCCGCGGAAAGCCGCGACCGGATGCACACGCTCGCCGCAGCGGGGAGCGCCCAGACCGACTCCATGCGGATGTTCCTCGAGGGGCTGGCCGGCGGCAAGCCGCCCGCGGGAACAGCCGGCGCGCAGCCGGAGTGGTTCTACAAGGGAGATGGCGCGAGCATCGTCCCGAGCGGCGCCGTGCTGCAGATGCCCGGCTTCGCCCTCGACGGCGGCGAGGAGCCCGAGATCGCCGGCATTTACCTCATCGACCCGCA
The DNA here is from genome assembly GCA_035713045.1 of Steroidobacteraceae bacterium. Taxonomy (GTDB): domain Bacteria; phylum Pseudomonadota; class Gammaproteobacteria; order Steroidobacterales; family Steroidobacteraceae; genus 13-2-20CM-66-19. Next base: position 3,725 of record DASTAC010000090.1, on the reverse strand, counting down.
AGGCCTGCCGGTGCGGCTCGGCTTCTGCCTGGCCAATGAGTTCTCGGACCACGTGACGGAGCGGCACAATTATCTCTGGCTCGCGCATTCGAAGCTGCGCCAGGCCGCCCTCGGTCCGGAGCTGCGGCTCGGGCCGCTGCCGCCCGACGTGCGCGGCACGAGCCGCGTCTATCGCGGCGACCGCCTCATCTGGGAAAAGCCTTTCCTCACCGGGGAGGCCAACATGTCGCATACCATCGCCAATCTCGAGCACCATCACTTCAAGTACGTCAACTTCCGCCGTCCGGGCGACGTGCACGTGCATTTCTTCGGGACAGCCACGCTCTCGTTCGCCGACGAGGTGCGGTGCGAGCCTGGCGATCTCTTCGACATCAGCGCCGAGCCCTTCCTCTTGCCACTGCGCAACAGACTCACGCGCGGCGACGGCGCAGCGTTCGTTCCCGTGCGCACGCTCTGAGCAACGCATGAGAGCCTCGGCCGTGCGTCGCACCATCGGCATCGTCGCGGCCGGGCTTGCCCTCGTCACCTTTGGCACGGCCGCAGCACGCCCCGGCGCGGCTGCCGCCGGGGAGGCGGCCGCGCACCCCCCGATGGGCTGGAACAGCTACGACGCCTACGGTACCACCGTCACGGAGGCGCAGTTCCGTGCCAACGCGCTTTGGATGAGCAGGCATCTGAAGCGCTACGGCTGGCGGTACGTCGTCATCGACGCGGAATGGTTCGCTCGCAACCCGACGCCGTCCGGCAACTCTGCCGGCGAGATCCTCGTCCTGGACCGCTACGGCCGCTACGTTCCGGCTCCCAACCGCTTCCCGTCCACGGCGCACGGCGCCGGGCTGCGGTCGCTCGCCGACTATGTGCATTCCCTGGGCTTGAGGTTCGGCATTCACATCCTGCGCGGTATTCCTAAGGAGGCGGTCGCGAGAAATCTGCCCATCGAGGGCTCGCCGTACACCGCTGCGCAAGCGGCGGACGTGCATGCCGCGTGCCCGTGGAACCCCGACAATTACGGCGTGGCGCAAGGTCCCGCCGGCCAGGCGTACTACGATTCCATCGCCCGCCTCTACGCCTCGTGGGGTGTCGACTTCATCAAAGCCGATTGCATCGCGAGCCATCCCTATGCCGGCGGGGAGATCCGCATGCTCGCCACCGCTCTGCGCCGCAGCGGGCGCAACATGATCCTCAGCCTCTCGCCGGGCCCGGCACCGCTCGCCAAGCTCGCGCAGTTGCGCCGCTATGCCGGCATGTGGCGGATCTCGAACGATGTCTGGGATCTGTGGCACAGCAGCGCGTCCTACCCCCAGGGCGTGGGCGATCAGTTTCAGCGCGCCGCACGCTGGGCGCCGCTCGCCGAGGCCGGACATTGGCCCGATGCCGATATGCTGGCATTGGGGGAGCTGCGGCCGGCTCCGGGCTGGGGACCGCCGCGGCGGACCCGTCTGACACGCGCGGAGCAGCGAACCTATGTGACACTCTGGTGCATCGCCCGCTCGCCGTTATTCATGGGCGGCAACCTCACGGAGATGGATCCCTGGACTCTGTCGCTTCTCGACGATCCCGAGGTCATCGCGGTCGACCAGCGCTCCGTGGACGCCCATCAGGCATTCTCTTCCGCAGGGACGTCCGTGTGGCTGTCGCGGCCGCGCACCGCGCCGCGGCCGGGCCGGCCCGGCTGGTATCTGGCCGTCTTCAACTTGAAGGACAGGACCCGCACCATCCGTCTGCCATGGAGCGCGCTGTCACTGACCGGATCCCGTTATGCGCTGCGGGACCTGTGGCGGCGGCGGAACATCGGTACCGCAGAGCTGCTGCGCGTGCGGCTCCCCGCGCACGGCGCGGCGCTCTATCGTGTGCGTCCCGACCGCGACCAGGAACGGTAGCGCTACCAATCCTTCTGGTATCATCGCCCTCGACGCTGCACAAGCGAGTGAGGGGAGCTGCGCATGATCATCCGGTTCCGAGGCTGGCAGCCTGCGCTGCTGGCAGGCCTGGCGGTTCTCTCCGCTGGCGCCCACGCCGCAGGCGCCCCCCTTCCCGCATACCTCGACACCCGCCTGGCGCCGCAGGTGCGCGCGGCGGATCTGGTGCATCGCATGACGCTGCGCGAGAAGGCCTCGCAGCTCGTCAATGCCGCCCGCGCCATTCCGCGCCTGGGCGTGCCCGCCTACAACTGGTGGAGCGAGGCTCTCCACGGCGACCTGGCGAAGGGCACGACGGAGTTCCCGGAGCCCATCGGGCTCGGCGCCACCTTCGACACCGCGGGCATTCATCGGATGGCCCATGACATCGCGATCGAAGGGCGCGTCGTGCACGAGGACGCGATGCGCGCCGGCGGCTCCACGATCTTCCACGGCCTCGATTTCTGGGCGCCCAACGTCAACATCTTCCGCGATCCGCGCTGGGGCCGCGGCCAGGAAACCTATGGAGAGGATCCGTTCCTCACCGGGCGCATGGCCGTCGCCTACGTCACCGGAATGCAGGGCCGGAATCCGCACTACTACCTCGCGATCTCCACCCCGAAGCACTTCGATGCGCACAGCGGGCCCGAGCGCATGCGTCACTTCGCCGATTACGACATCAGTCGGCATGACCTGGAAGACACGTACCTGCCGGCGTTTCGCGCCGCGATCGTGGACGGTCACGCCGGCTCGGTGATGTGCGCCTACACCGCGCTCAACGGCGAGCCGGACTGCGCGAATCGGTTCCTGCTGCAGCACACGTTGCGCGGCGCCTGGCAGTTCCAGGGCTACGTGGTCTCCGACTGCGACGCCGTGCACGACATCTTCACCGGCCATCATTACCGGCCCACCCAGGCGCAAGCCTCCGCGATCGCCGTCGAGCGCGGGATGGACAACGAATGCGCCGACTTCCCGGATTTCACCCAGGCGGACGCCGCCGGCGACGGCGACTACGAGCCGTTCATCCGGGCGGTGCAGCAAGGCTACCTGTCCGAGAGCGCGATCGACACCGCGTTGATCCGCCTCTTCACCGCGCGCATCCGGCTCGGCATGTTCGACCCGCCGTCGCTGGACCCCTACAGCCACATTCCGCAGAAGGAGCTCGACAGCCCGGCGCACCGCGAGCTGGCGCTGCGGCTCGCCGAGGAATCGATGGTCCTGCTGAAGAACGACGGGGTGCTGCCGCTGCAGCAGGACGTGAAGCGCATCGCCGTGGTGGGTCCGCTCGCCGACCAGACCGGCGTGCTGCTCGGCAACTATCACGGCACACCCACCCATACGGTGACCTTCCTCCAAGGGCTCGAGGCGCAGTTCCCGAAGGCTCACATCACCTATGTGCCCGGGACTCCGTTCCTTGCGACCCATCGGCGCCATCCGGTCTTCCCTGCGAATGACACACCCGATCCGGCCGCAATCGCCGCAGCGCGCAATGCCGACGTGGTGATCGCCGTCGTCGGCATCACCAGTCATCTGGAGAGCGAGCAGAGCCACCTGCACCTGCCCGGATTCCTGGACGGCGACCGCACCAGACTCGGGTTGCCGAAGCCGGAGGAGAATCTCGTGCGCGCCGTGGCGGCCACCGGCAAGCCGCTGGTGGTGGTGCTCATGAACGGCAGCGCGCTCTCCGTCCGATGGGAGAAGGCGCACGCCAACGCCATCCTGGAGACCTGGTATGCCGGCGAGGAAGGCGGAACCGCCATCGCGGCGACGCTGAGCGGCCGGAACGACCCGGCCGGCCGGCTTCCCGTCACGTTCTACCGCAGCGTC
>DASTAC010000089.1:0-23066 GCA_035713045.1 Steroidobacteraceae bacterium | reverse complement strand
AGCGGGATGAGCAGCACACCCAGCACCGCGGCGGTGAGCATTCCGCCGACCACGCAGGTGCCGATGTCGTGGCGGCCGTTGGCGCCGGCTCCCGACGACACCACCATCGGAAACACGCCGAAGATGAAAGCGAAGGAAGTCATGATGATGGGCCGGAACCGAAGCCGGGCGGCTTCGAGCACGGCATTGTGGAGACTGCGGCCGTTGCGCCGCTCGTTGACCGCGAACTCGACGATCAGGATGGCGTTTTTCGCGGTGAGCCCGATGATGGCGATCAGCCCCACCTTGAAGTAGACGTCGTTGGGCAGCCCGCGGGCGAGTGTCGCCAGCGTGCTGCCGATCAGACCCACCGGAACGGCCAGCAGCACGGAAAGCGGGACGCTCCAGCTTTCGTACAGCGCCGCGAGGGCCAGATAGACGACGATGATGGACAGCGTGAAGAGCGCCGGCGCCTGCGCAGCGGAGAAGATCTCCTGCAGCGACTGGCCCGCCCAGTCGTAGCCGATGCCCGCGGGCAGATACTTGGTGACCAGCCGCTCCATCTCGTCCATGGACTGGCCGGAGCTGTACCCTTTGGCGGCCGACCCTACGATCTCCACGGCCGGGTAGCCGTCGTAGCGGGTCAGCGACGGTGAGGCGATGATCCAACGGGTCTTCACGAAATCCGACAGCGGGATCATCGCGCCGTTGGCGCTCGCCACGTAGAAGTGCTCCAGGTCCTGCGGTCCCATGCGGTACTTCGCATCGGCCTGCAGCAGCACCTGCAGCACCCGCCCGTCGTAGAAGAAGTCGTTGGCGAACACCGGCGCCAGCATGAGCTGGATATCGGTGTAGATGTCGCTCACGGACACCCCCATCGACTGGGCCTGTACGCGATCGACGGTGAGGAGCAGCTCCGGCTGAGGCGCGAGGCCGTTGACCCGGACATCCGAGAGGATCGGGTCCTTGGCGGCCCGGGCGAGCAGCGTCTCCTGGGCCTTCGTCAGCGCCGTGCGTCCGAGGCCCGCCCGGTCCTCCAGGTAAAAGTCGAACCCGCCGAACTGTCCGAGGCCGCGGATCGCCGGCTGGTTCACGACGAATACCTGGGCGTCGTGGATCTCACGGTGCACGGTGCGGTTGGCCCAGCGGATGAACTGCTCGGCGGTCTGGCTGCGCTCACTCCAGGGGATCAGGTGGATGAAGGCCCGGCCGGAGTTCTCCGAGCTGCCGGCGAACCCGCTTCCGGCCACCTGGAAGACGTCGTGCGCGGCGTGATTGGCGATGATGATCTTGTAGAACTGGTGCAGCACCTTCTCGGTGCGCTGCAGCGTCGCGCCGGCGGGCAGCTCGATGCTCGCCATGACATCGCTCTGGTCTTCCTGCGGCACGAAGGCGCCGGGCAGCTTCAGGAAGAGGAATACCCCGAGAGCGAGCACCACCGCGTAAGCGGCCATCCACCGCGGCAGGTGGGTGACGGACTCGAATACCCGGCGGACGTAGGCGGCACGAGTGCCCTCGAACGCCCGGTTGAACGCGCGGAAGACGAAGTTCGCCTTCAGCTGCTCCGGCCTCAAGAGGGTTGCGCAGAGCGCGGGGGTCCAGGAAAGCGCGAAGAAGGCCGAGAACGCGATCGACAGCGCGATGGTGAGGGCGAATTGCCGGTAGATCACTCCCGTGCTGCCGGTCTGCATCGCGCTCGGAATGAACACCGCGGCGAGCACCAGCGTGATGGCGACGATCGCGCCGCTGATCTGCCGCATGGCCTTGCGCGCGGCTTCCTTGGGCGGCAGATGCTCCTCGTGCATGATGCGGTCGACCGCCTCCACGACCACGATGGCATCGTCCACCACGATGCCGATGGCGAGCACCATCGCGAAGAGGGTGAGCTGATTGATCGAGTATCCGAGCGCGTAGGCGCCGATCAGCCCGCCGAGCAGCGCCGTCGGCACGACCAGCATTGGGATGAGCGTCGCCCGGAAGCTCTGCAGGAAGACCAGCATCACCACGAACACGAGCGCGATCGCCTCGATGAGGGTGATCACCACGTCGTGGATGGCCGCGTTGATGAAGAGCGTGCTGTCCACGGGCGCGAACCAGGTGACTCCGTGAGGAAAGGTCTTCTGCAGCTCGGCCATCTTCGCCTTGACGGCCTTCATGACCTGCAGCGCGTTGGCGTTCGGCAGCAGCTGAACGCCGAAGGCGGCCACGGGGGTCTTGTTCACGCGGGTGGCGAAGGAGTAGTTCTGCAGCCCGAGGCCGATCTGGGCCACCTCGCCGAGGCGGACGGAGGTGCCGTTGGGATTGGTGCGCAGCAGAATGTTCCTGAACTGCTGCGCCGAGGTGAACTCGCCCTGGCTGGTCACCGTGGCGGTCGTCTGCTGGCCCGCAACGGCCGGGGCCGCCCCGATCGAGCCGGCCGCCACCTGGATGTTCTGCCCCCGCACCGCATTCAGCGCATCGGAGGCCGACAGCCCGTACGCGTGCAGCAGGTCCGGGTTGAGCCAGATGCGCATGGCGAAGCCGGACCCGAACTGCGTAGCGGAGCCCACGCCGGGCACGCGCTCGATCTGGTCGAGCACGCGCGAGGCGACCAGGTTGTTCAGCTGGAGGGCGCTGGGGCCGCCGGGGCCCGAGCGCAGGGCGATGGCGCCCAGGAAGCCCGTGCTGGCCTTGAAGACATGCACGCCCTGCTGCACCACTTCCGCGGGCAACAGGGGATCGGCCAGCGCCACCTGGTTCTGGGTCTGGACCTCGGCGATGTCGGGGTCGGTCCCGGTGCTGAAGGTCAGCGTGATTTGCGACTGGCCGAAGCTCGACTGCGAGGTGAAGTAGAGGAGGTTATCGATGCCGGTGAGCTTTTGCTCGATCACCCGCGTGACGGTCTGCTCCACCGTCGTCGCGTTCGCGCCCGGATAGCTCGCGTTGATCACGACCTGCGGCGGGGCGATGTTGGGGTAGGCGTCGATCGGCAGGCGGGTCGCGGCGATGCCGCCCATGAGCATCACGAGCAGGGCGATCACCCAGGCAAAGACCGGCCGGTCGATGAAAAACTGCGCCACTCTCCGCTCCTAGTTGATCGGCAGAAACGGCCCGCGGCCGCTCCGCGGACCGTGCCTCCGTGGCTTGCGTCCGGAGGCGCTGCTCTGACCACACGTGCGAAGATGGATGCGCGCGGCCGGCATGCTGCTAGCGATCGGCAACCGTCGAGGCGCCTGACTTCCCGGGCGCCGTGGCCTCGGGCGAGCCGCCCGCCGCTGCGGCGCTCCGGGTGCCGGCGGCCGGCTGCTCCGTGGCCGCCACCTTGGCGCCCGGGTGCGCGCTCTGGATGCCGGAGACGATGATCCGATCGCCGGCCGACAGTCCGCTCCAGACGATCCAGTCGGAGCCTGCGGCACCCTCCGTGCGCACGCGCTTCATGACCACCGTGCTGTCGGGCCCGACCGTGAGAACGTACGCCCCCTTGGAATCGCGCTGCAGCGCCATCTGGGGCACCAGGAAGGCGTGGTTCGCATAACCGACCGTGAGGGTCAGATCCACGAACATTCCCGGCAGCAGATCATGGCCGGGATTGGGGATCACGCCGCGCAGCGCGGCGGTGCCGGTGGTCGGATCGACGGTGGCGGCGCGGAAGTCGAGCCTCCCGGGCAGTCCGTACGGACTGCCGTCGGGAAGCGTCAGCTGTACCTTGGCCTGGCCGGTTCTGGCCGCGGTGATGCGGTGCGACTGCTCGAGAGCCGACAGCTCCTCGATCTGCGCCGCCGGCTCGTCGAAATTGACATAGATCGGATCGATCTGATCGACCGTGGTCAGAAGGGTCGGGGTGCCCTGTCCGACGAGCGCGCCCTCCGTCACCTGCTGCTCGCCCGCGATGCCCACGATCGGAGAGGTCACGTCGGTGTAGCCGAGGTTGATGCGCGCGGTCTCGACGTTTGCCCGGGCCTGCTTCACGGCCGCGGCGGTCGAGCGCTCCGAGGCCTCGTCCGTATCGAGCTGCGACAGCGACACCAGATGGCTCGAGATGAGCTCCCGATCGCGCTGGGCCGTGATGTGGGCGTTGGCTGCATTGGCCTTCGCCTGTGCGAGCGCGGCGAGCGCTCCGTCGAGCGCCGCTCGATAGGGCGCGGGATCGATCTGGAACAGCGGCTGACCGGCCTTGACCTCGGCGCCCTCCCGGTACAGCCGCTTGAGAAGCACACCGGAGACGCGCGCCAGCACGTTGGCCGACCGAAAGGCGGACAGTCGTCCCGTGAAGCTGCGTGTCAGCGGGACCTGCTGCGGCCGCACCACGATGACCTTCACCGGCGGCGGCGCCGCGGCGGCGTGCGAGGCGCCATTGCCGGAGGAGCCGCAGGCGGCGAGCGACGCGGCGGCGGCGGCGATCAGTGCGCCGCGAATGCATCCCTTAACAATTCTTGACAATGACATGGCAAGAGTGAGAAAAAATGACTGCCACAGCAGTGACCCTCGCGGCAGCAGCCTCGCGAGCGCCAAATCTTACTGTTAGTTTTCTCAATAGCAAGCCAATGGTCGACGGCCCGACAGGTTCGCGCGGCAGGACCCGCGCCGCGGGCGCCAAGGGCGCCGCGGGGCGGTCCGCGCGCCGCCCGCGCCCCATCAGATCCGAGAGCGCGCCCCGGTCCCGTCCCCCGGAAGAGGCATCCGGCGTGCGCATCCTCATCACCCGCGCGCGCAGCGCGCTGCTCTCGAGCTTCGATACCGAGCTCGAGCCTTTCGGGGTCACCGGAGCGCAGTTCGAGGTGCTGAAGAACATTGCGCGCAGCCACGGGGAGACCGCGGCGAGCCTCTGTCGCGCGCTTCACCATGACACCGGGTCGATGACGCGCATGCTCGACCGTCTGCAAGAGAAGGGCCTGGTGAGCCGTGAGCGCGGCACCGACGATCGCCGTCTGGTGTTCCTGCGCCTGACGCGGGCCGGCGAGAAGCTGATCCCGAAGGTCCGGCCGGCCCTGCGCCGCGCCCTGCGGCGGCATCTGGCCGGCTTCGCCCCGGATGAGATCGAGAGCCTGAAGCGCTATCTCGGCCGCCTGATTGCGAATGGAGCGCGGCACGACGCAGAGCCGCGCTAGCGAGTATCATCCGGCGGATCGGTTCGGCGCAGCCGCATGCGAGCACACGGGTTGACGACTGTACGGCGGGAAAGCGCCCGCGGCGCGGGGCCGCGGCCGCTGACGGATGTGCCCGTGCCGATGGATCCGCGCCGTGCGGCGCCGCCCCTGTCCTGCGAGCTCTTCCGCTCTGCCGGCGCGGCAGCCGCGTCGCGGGCCGCCCCCGGCCGCCCGCCTCGCGCCGGCGCCGATCTCAGCCCGTGGTTTCCGCCGCGTGAATGACGTAGCCGCCTGACTTCTCGTCGCGCTCGATCGCGAGCAGATGACGCTGCGCCGCTTCCTCGAGCAGCTTGTTGAAGGAGCGGAAGCCGTAGTAGGTCTCGTTGAACCCCGGCCGGCGGCGCTTCAGGGTCTGCTTGACCATGGAGCCCCAGATCCGGTCGTCGGCGCCGCGCTCGGCGAGCAGCGCATCGAGCGTGGCCAGCACCAGGTCGAAAGCTTCCTGCTTGCGGTCTTCCTCCTGATGGGCATGCTCGCCGTCCTTCTCCGCCGGGCCGTGCGCGCTCTCGGACGCATGCGCCCGCTTGCGGGGCGCGCGACGCGGCTTCTGCTGCTCGCGCACGAGGTCGTCGTAGTAGATGAACTCGTCGCAGTTGGCGATGAGGAGGTCGGACGTCGAGTTCTTCACGCCGACCCCGATGACTCCCTTGTTGTTCTCGCGCAGCTTGCTGACGAGCGGCGAGAAATCCGAGTCGCCGCTGATGATGACGAAAGTGTCGACGTGCGGCTTGGTATAGCAGAGATCGAGCGCATCGACGACCATGCGGATGTCGGCGGAGTTCTTGCCCGACTGCTTCACATGGGGGATCTCGATGAGCTCGAAGCCGGCGTGATGCATGCCGGCCCTGAGGTCCTTGTAGCGCTCCCAGTCGCAGTAGGCCTTCTTGACGACGATCGAGCCCTTCAGCAGCAGCCGCTCCAGGACGCGGGTGATGTCGAACTGCGCGTAGCGCGCGTCACGCACACCAAGGGCGATATTCTCGAAGTCGCAGAAGAGGGCGAGGTTGGTATCGTCGGCGGACGGTGACATAGTACGATATAATATCAATTAAATGACTGCCAGGCGCACAGATGCCGTGACCCGTGAGGCCGCCGAGGAGGCGGTACGGACCCTGCTGCGCTGGGCCGGTGAGGATCCCGCCCGCGAAGGGCTGCGCGATACGCCCGCGCGGGTCGTTTCCGCCTACCGGGAGTGGTTCTCGGGCTACGACGCGGACCCGGCGGACTATCTGCGGCGCACCTTCGAGGAGGTCGGCGGCTACGACGAGATGGTCGTGCTGCGCGACATCGCCTTCGAGTCCCACTGCGAGCACCACATGGCGCCGATCATCGGCCGGGTGCACGTCGGCTATCTGCCCACCGACAAGGTCGTCGGCATCAGCAAGCTGGCGCGGGTAGTGGAGGGGTACGCGCGGCGGTTCCAGGTGCAGGAGAAGCTGACGGCGCAGATCGCCGGCTGCATCGACGAGGTATTGAGGCCGCGGGGGGTGGGAGTGGTGGTGGATGCGGCGCATCAGTGCATGACCACCCGCGGTGTTCACAAGCGCGGGGTGTCCATGATCACCAGCCGCATGATCGGCACCTTCCGCGAGGATGCGCGCACCCGCTCCGAATTCCTCCAGTTCATCGGCATCACCGGCGCACGGCCGGTTTAGCCGCCTCTCAGGCGCTGGCAACCACGTCCTGCCGCTCGGCGCGCTTGCGGTCTTGCTCCTTCAGGAACCGCTTGCGGATACGGATGGAGGCGGGTGTCACCTCGACCAGCTCGTCATCGGCGATGAATTCGACTGCGTACTCGAGCGTCAACGGGATCGGCGGCGTCAGGAGGATCGCGTCGTCCTTGCCGGCGGCGCGGATGTTGGTGAGCTTCTTGGTCTTGATCGGGTTCACCACGAGATCATTGTCCCGGCTATGGATGCCGATGATCATGCCCTCGTAGAGCTTCTCCCCCGGGCTCACGAAGAGGCGTCCCCGCTCCTGCAGATTGAAGAGGGCATAGGCGACGGCCTCGCCCTGCTCGTTGCTCACCAGCACGCCGTTGTGGCGGTCGGGGATGTCGCCCTTCACGGGCGCGAATCCGTCGAAGATGTGACTCATCAGGCCGGTGCCGCGGGTGAGCGTCAGGAACTCTCCCTGGAAGCCGATCAGGCCGCGTGCCGGCACGCGGTAGTCGAGGCGTACGCGGCCGTTGCCGTCGACTGCCATGTCGGTGAGCTCCGCGCGGCGCGCGCCGAGCGCTTCCATGACGGCCCCCTGGTGCGTGTCGTCCACGTCCACCGTGAGCGCCTCGTAGGGCTCGTGCACCTCGCCGTCGACGATGTGCGTCAGCACCTGCGGGCGCGAGACCGCGAGCTCATAGCCCTCGCGGCGCATGTTCTCGATGAGAATGGTGAGGTGCAGCTCGCCGCGGCCGGAAACCCGAAACACATCCGGCTCGTCGGTGTCCTCGACGCGCAGCGCCACGTTGCTCTGCAGCTCGCGGTAGAGGCGCTCGCGGATCTGCCGGCTGGTGACGAATTTCCCTTCCCGTCCGGAAAAGGGCGAGCTGTTGACCTGGAAGTTCATGGCGAGCGTCGGCTCATCGACGCGGATGGGCGGCAGGCCCTCCGGCGCCTGCGGGTCGCAGATCGTGAGGCCGATGTTCACGTCTTCGATGCCGGTGATCGCGACGATATCGCCCGCGCTTGCCTCCTCCACGGCACGGCGCTCCAGGCCGGTGAAGGAGAGCACCTGCCCGATCTTGCCGGAGCCGCGATCCTCCGCGCCGTAGCGCAGCACGACCTGCTGGCCGGGCCGGATGGACCCTCGGCGAATCCGCCCGATGCCGATCCGTCCGACGTAGCTGTTGTAATCCAGCGTGGAGATCTGCAGCTGCAGCGGCTCCGTGCCACTGGCCGTCCCTCGCGGCAGGTCCCCCGGCCCGGCCGTCGTGGCCGGGCGCTCGCCGCTTCGCGGCTCGCCCGCCGGCGGGGGCACGTGCTTGAGGATCGCCTCGAAGAGCGCCGACATGTCGGGGCGGCGCTCGAGGTGATCCGTGCCCGCCCAGCCCTGCAGTGCCGACGCGTAGATCACGGGGAAATCGAGCTGCTCGTCGCTGGCGCCGAGCTTGTCGAAGAGCTCGAAGGTCTGGTCGACGACCCAGCCTGGACGGGCACCGGGGCGGTCGATCTTGTTGACCACCACGATCGCCTTCAGCCCGAGCGCCAACGCCTTGCGCGTGACGAAGCGGGTCTGCGGCATGGGGCCCTCGACCGCATCCACCAGGAGCAGCACACCGTCCACCATCGAGAGCACCCGCTCGACCTCGCCGCCGAAGTCCGCATGGCCGGGCGTGTCGACGATGTTGATGCGGGTGCCGCCGTATTCGATCGCGCAGTTCTTGGCGAGGATGGTGATGCCGCGCTCGCGCTCGATATCGTTGGAGTCCATGACACGCTCCGTCAGCCTCTCGTGGGCTGCGAAGGTGCCGGACTGCCGGAGCAGGCAATCGACCAGGGTGGTCTTGCCGTGGTCGACGTGCGCAATGATGGCGATGTTGCGGATCGGGCGGTTCATGGGTTGGGAGAGGGGCGGTACCGGTGCGGCCCGCACTGTACAAAGACCATCAATCATATCAGGACGCGGCGCAGGACGGTAATATGAGCGCGCCATGCTGAAGCTCAAGGGTGCTGCGGACGGGGAGGCTCTGGTCGAGGCCTGTCACGCCAAGGCCATCGATCTGCTGCGCAGGAATATGACACCGCAGGGCATACTGGCCGCCTCCGCGGGGGACAAGGCCCGCCGGCGGGGATATACGGCCGTTTTCGGGCGGGATGCCGCCATCTGCGCGATCGGAATGGCGCTTTCCGGCGACCCGCTGCTCGAGCGGGCGGCCGCCGTGGGACTGCGGACGCTGGGACGCCATCAGGCTCCGAACGGCCAGATCCCGAAGTTCGTCGGCCCGTTTCCGGATCCCGGAGCGCCCACGCCGGGCACCGGCAGCGGTCAGGGTCCTGCGGAGGCCGATTTCTGGTACCTCGGCTGCATCGATTCCACCTTGTGGTGGCTGCTGGCGCTCGATTTCCTCGAGCGCACGCGCCGGCCGGCCGCCGCCCGCGGCAGGCGGCCGAGACGCATCGAGCTGGCGCTGCAGTGGCTCCTCGCGCAGGAGCATCAACGCTTCTACCTGCTGCAGCAGAACGAGGCCAGCGACTGGGCGGACATCATGCCGCGCTCGGGCTTCGTGCTCTACACCAACGCGCTGTGGTACGCCGTCAAGCAGCGCTACGGGCTGGCGCGCGCCGCGGAAACCCGCGCGAGCTTCAACAGCCTGTTCCATCCGTTCTCCGCGGATCTCGCTTCGTACCGGCGCGCGCGCCTGCTCAACGAGTACGTGCTGCGCCGCGCCCGCAACCGCGACTTGTATCTGAGCTTCGTCAACTTCTCCTTCTTCGGCGAGGAGGGGGATGTCTTCGGCAACCTTCTCGCGCTGCTCTGTGGGCTCGCCGATCCGCAGGCGAGCCGGCGCACGCTGGCAGCGCTGCAGCGGGCTCGGGTGAGCCGCCTGTACCCCGTGCGGGTGGTCACGCGGCCCATCAGGCGGCGCAGCGCCCTGTGGCGCCCCTACATGGCCCGACATCGCCAGAACGAGGTCTGGCAGTACCACAACGGCGGCATCTGGCCGATGGTCGGCGGCTTCTGGGTGACCGCGCTCGCCGCGGCCGGCCAGCTGCCGCAGGCGCGGCTCGAGCTGCAGAAGCTCGCCCGCGCCTGCGCCGTGGGCAACTGGGCTTTCACCGAGTGGCTGCACGGCACCCGGGGCACTCCCCACGGCATGCCGGGCCAGTCGTGGAACGCTGCCGCCTTCCTCATGGCCGAGCGCGCCATCGCCGAAAGGCGCAACGTCCTCCTTCCCTGAGAGCACAGCGCCGCCATTGGCTTCCGGGCGCTCTGCCCCCACACTGACGCCTGAATGTCAGTCAACGCGCCCGGTCATAGCCGCCGCCCGCTTCCCGCCCCCGACCGGCTCTCCTTGAAGGGATTCTTCGGGGTCTTTCGCTACAGCCGCCGCGCCATCGAGCTCGTCTGGAGCACCAACCGTGCGCTGAGCGTCTCTCTGGCCTGCCTCACGCTCTTCGCCGGCGTGCTGCCCGCATCCGTCGGCTACGTCGGCTCGCTCATCGTGGATGCCGTCGTCGCCGCGATCCGCGCCGGCGGCACCGAAACGGGCCGCGTGGCCGGTCTCGTCGTTCTCGAAGGCGTCCTCGTCGCCGCCATGGCGGCCGCGCAGCGCGGGATCTCAACCGCGCAGTCGCTGCTGCGCGTGCAGCTGGGGCAGCGGGTCAACGAGATGATCCTGGAGAAGGCCCTCACCCTCGAGCTTCGGCACTTCGAGGACTCCGAGTTCTACGACAAGCTGACACGCGCTCGCCGCGAGGCCTCGAGCCGCCCGCTCAGCCTCGTCACGCGGACCTTCGGTCTGGCGCAAAACGCCATTCAGCTCGTCAGCTTCGCCGCCGTGCTCGCGCGCTTTTCCCCGTGGGCGGTCGCCGTCCTCCTGGTCGCGGGCCTGCCCGCCTTCATCGCCGAAGCGAAGTTCTCCGGAGATGCGTTTCGCCTCTTTCGCTGGCGCTCGCCCGAGACGCGCATGCAAACCTACCTCGAGACGGTTCTCGCGCGCGAGGACCACGCCAAGGAGGTGAAGCTCTACGGGCTCGGACCGCGGCTGCTGCAGAGATACCGCGACATCTTCCGTACTCTCTACGAGGCGGATCGCGCCTTGACCGTGCGCCGCGATGCCTGGGGACTTGGCCTCGGCCTGATCGCGACGGTGACGCTGTACGGGGCTTATGCCTGGGTTGCGATCAGCGCCGTCGGAGGAGCGGTCACGCTGGGGCAGATGACGATGTACGTGTCCTTCTTCCGGCAGGGACAGGCGGCACTGACTGCGATGTTGTCGGCGGTCAGCGGCATGTACGAGGACAATCTCTACCTCTCCACCCTGTACGAGTACCTGGAGACCGAGGTGCCGCCGCCCGCCGGCAGCCTGGCGCGCGGGCCGCATCCACAGGACGGTGTACGGTTCGAGAACGTCAGCTTCACTTATCCCGGGGCACAGAGCCCCGCCCTGCAGGAGGTCACCCTGCACCTCGAGCCCGGCACGAGCCTCGCTCTGGTGGGCGAGAACGGCTCCGGGAAGACGACGCTCATCAAGCTGCTGACCCGGCTCTACTCTCCCACGAGCGGGCGGATCCTCCTCGACGGCGAGGATCTCGCGCGCTTCGAGGAGGGCGCGCTGCGGGAGCGGATCGGAGTGATCTTCCAGGACTTCACCCGCTATCAGATGCGGGTCGGGGAGAACGTCGGCGCGGGCGATGAGCGCTATTTCGAGGACGAGGCGCGGTGGCGCGAGGCGGCGGTGAAGGGCCGGGCGAGCGCCTTCATCGAGACGCTGCCCCAGGGGTATCACACGCAGCTCGGCAAGTGGTTCCAGGACGGCCGCGAGCTCTCCGGCGGGCAGTGGCAGAAGGTGGCTCTGTCACGGGCCTTCATGCGCACCCGCGCGGACGTACTGGTGTTGGACGAGCCGACGGCGGCGATGGATGCGCAGGCGGAGGCCGAGGTCTTCGAGCATTTCCGCCAGCTCGCACGCGAGCGCATCACGATCCTCATCTCCCACCGCTTCTCCACGGTGCGCATGGCCGATCAGATCGTGGTGCTGGAAGGTGGCCGGATCAGGGAGCGCGGGACCCACGAGGAGCTGATGCGCCTCGATGGCGCCTACGCGAGGCTCTTCACGCTGCAGGCGCGCGGCTACCGGTAGCGGCCGGTCAGTCGCTGCCGGCGGCCTTCCCGGCTTTCGCCGCCGCGCGCTCCTGCCGCAGATCGCGCTGCATGCGCTTGTAGTCCACCGGCTGGATGGTCTTGATGATGCAGTTCCAGCCTTCGACGTGCACGGAATCGAAATGCGCATAGAGGGTGTTCGCCGTCGGGTGCAGGGCGATCCGCTGCGCGAACATGAGGTCGGTGCAGGGCCGGAACACGGTGATGAGATAGGCCTCGTTGATGTTCGTCCAGAGCACGAGCTGATCGCGCGAGATCGGCTCCCAGCCATCGTAGCCGGTGAGCCAGGTGAGGTGATCGATGGGCCTGCCGGCGTAGGCCTCGAACCGGTTGCGCTGGGCGGCGTCGCGCTCCTTGAGCGGAATGCCCGAGCAGGAGGCGAGGAGCGCCGCGGCGGTGAGCAGGCCCACGGCCCGCAGGCAGTTTCTCGAGTTTGACATGGGGTGAGCTCCGTCAGTCCCGCTGGAAACATGAAACGCGCCGCTCATCGGGGAGTTGACGCGCTGCCGACGTCACACGCCGCTCGTCAGCAGCGCCACCGGGAACGACCGCATCGCCGCCGCCGCCCTGATCAGGGCCGGTCCGTCACCATCCCCGTAAGGAATCTCTGCGCCGTCCAGCACACCGTGCAGCGCAGCCTCGGGTCTATGCGGCAACTGCACCTCGGTGTCCTCCCAGACCGTGGCGTCGAGCGGCGGTCGCGGCGAATCGGGCGTGGCCTCGCTCATACCGCCCATGAGCTTCAGATACAGGCGCGGCGCCATGACGATCGCGAGCCGTCCGTCCAGGCGCCGCGCAAAAGCGCAGAGGTGGGGGGCGCGTCGCCCGGTGACCTTGAGCGGCAGGTACTCTCCTTTCTCGAAGAGCTCCGGGTCCCGGCGCCTCAGCTGCAGCGCCCTGGCGTGCAGGAAGAGCTTGCAGCGCGGGTCGGTGACGTCGGCGGCGAGGAGCGCCGCGAGGGACTGCGGCGTCGCCGTGCTCGCGAGCTCCTGCAGCCGCCGCCGGCACCCGTCGTAGTCGACCGGGCGGCGGTTGTCCGGATCGACGAGGGAGAATTGCCAGGTCTCGTTGCCCTGATAGATGTCGGGGACCCCGGGTGCCGTGAGCTTGAGCAGCGTCTGCGACAGGGCGTTCAGCAGCCCGAATCGTACGACACGCCGGTTGAAAGCGCGGAAGTCCGTGAGGAAGAGATTTCCCTCTCGCGGCTCGAGCGCCGCGCGGACGAACTGCGTCAGCGCCTCCTCGTACTGCGCGTCCGTGGCCGACCAGCTCGTGCGGGTCTTGGCCTCGCGGGCGGCCTTGAGCATGTAGGCCTCGATACGCTGCCGGTACGCCTCCAGGGCGGCCTCGTCCGGCTCTTCGAGCGGCCAGGTTCCGATCAGCGTCTGGTAGAGCAGATACTCGTCATCGGGCGAGGGTGCCGGCATGCCGCCCACGTCGCGCCGACGCGTCCGGTTGAGCCGGCGCCAGCGATCCGCCGCCTGGCGCCACTCCCCCGGTATCTCCGAGAGCACACTGATGCGGGCGCGCACGTCTTCCGAGCGCTTGGTGTCGTGTGTGGAGGTCGCGAGCATCTCGTGCGGCCTGGCTCGGGCCCGGTCCTGGGCGTCGGCATGGAAGGCGCTGATGCTCGAGCCGTAGAGATCGGGCTCACCGCCGACCTCGTTGAGCGAGACCAGACGGTTGAAGCGGTAGAGCGCCGTATCCTCGATGCCCTTGGCCGTGGTGGGCGCGGTGATCTGCTGGAACTTCATCGCGAAGCGGCGCATGCGCGCGCGGGCGCTCTCGCTGGTGGCGGTGAGCTCCAGCAGCAGCGCGCTGCGCACGAAATCGAGCACCGGCTGACCGGTCGAGGATGCACGCCGGCGGGCCGCGGCGATCGCCCAGTCGATGTAGCGCCTGTCGCTGTCGGCCACCGTGTCGGTCACGTAGGTCCGGTAGACCGGAAAGCAGGCGATCACCTCCGCGAGCGCGTGGCGCAGGCTGTCGAGCGTGAAATCGCGTGTGCGCCGGTCATCGTGCGCGATGCGGGCCAGGAGGTTGGCCGCCGTGTTGAGCTCGGAGGCCAGCGACCGGCGCAGCACCAGATGCTGGCATTCGTAGGCGATGTCGGACCATTGCCGCGGCTCACCGACGAAGGTGCGGTACACCCGGCTCATGCGCGCCCTGCTGCCCGCATCGACGAGGATGCGGTTCACCACGTTGGCGAAGTGATAGCCGGTCTCGCCGTCGACCGGCCAGTCCTGCGGCAGCCGCTCGAACGCGGCGGTGATCTTCTCCGCGACGAGATAGATGGCGCGGCCCCCTGCGGCCTCGGTCACCTCCGCGATCCTGCGGGTCAGTCGCCTGAAATAGCCGAGTGGGTCGTAGAGCCCGTCGGCGTGATCGACCCGCAGGCCATCGAGTACACGCGCGCCCACGAGCTCGAGGACGAGCCGATGCGTCGCCTCGAACACAGGCTCGTTCTCCACGCGCAGCGCCGCCAGGTCGTTGACGTCGAAGAAGCGGCGGTAGTTGATGTCATCGGATGCAACCCGCCAGTAGGCCAGCCGGAACGCCTGTGCTTCCAACAGCTCGTGCAGCGGGTCGAAGCTCGCGGGATCGCCCGGACGGCCGGCGAGGTGGGCTACCGCGCGATCGAGCGCGGCACGGAGGGCCGGGTTCTCGGCGGCGAGCCCGGCCAGCGCTCGCTTGTGCGCCTCCTTGTCGCGGTTGCGCTCGGCGATCTGCTCCGGAGAGGGTCCCCGGCGGTCGGGCAGCGCGCCGAACAGGCGCCGCAAGCGCTCGAGCTCCGGATTGCGCTCGATGGCGAGCACGGCATCGAGGATCCGGGGATAGGTGCGCGGATCGAGCGGCAGGCGATGCTCGTGGTAGTGGATCGCGAAGGAGCCGAGCTCGCGCTCGAAGCGCAGCTCGAGGTCGCCGCGCTCGAGCACGACCCCGTAGGGATCGGCCAGCACCGGCACCAGCACCTTGTCGGCGAGCGCCGCGCTCGCGGGATTCCAGTCGATGTCGAAGTGATCCGCGTAGATCGAGGCCTGTCCGTTCTCGAGCACGTCCATCCACCAGGCGTTGTCGGAGCCCATGACGCCAACGTGGTTCGGCACGATGTCGAGGATGTGACCCATGCCGTGCGCGCGCAGTTCCGCGACCAGCCGATCGAAGTCCTCGCGGCTGCCGATCTCCGGATTGAACGAGTTGTGATCGACGACATCATAGCCGTGCACGCTGCCCGCGCGGGCCCGGAAGTAGGGCGAGCAGTAGACGTGACTGATGCCCAATTCCGCGAGGTAGGGAACGATCGCCGTCAGGTCCTTGAACGTGAACCCGGCGTTGAGCTGGACCCGGTAGGTCGCGCGCGGAACGCGCCCCGGGGCCGGCGCCGCGATCCGGCGATTCATGCTATCGCTCCAGGAGCCAGGTCACGCTCCAGGGTGCCAGCTCGTTGCGGCTGATGGCCGCCCGGATGCCGGGGTGAGTTGCGAAGATCATTCGGCCGGCCGGCCGGCCTACGACCGGCGCCGAGCGGTCCCGGAGGTTGGCGAGGAGGTGCAGCACGCCATGGTCGCGCAGCCTCCAGTCGACCGCGAAGGCGCCGTCCGCATCGAGCGCCACACAGGCTCCGCCCCCGATCCGAGGCAGGAGCGGAACGATGTCGCGGCGGCGGATCGCGAGGAGACGGCGGTAGTGATCGAACATCCGGGCGTGCGGCGGCTTCGTCAGGCGCGTCCAGTCCAGGTGCGCCGAGGCGAAGGTGTCCGCTTCGCAGGGGTCGGGTATGGGACCCTGGAAGTGCGCGAACTCGCGCAGGCGTCCCGCGCGCACCTTCTGCGCGAGCTCGGGCTCGAAGTCGCAGAAATACGGGAAGGGCTCGCGCGCGGCCCACTCCTCGCCCATGAAGAGCATCGGCGGGGAAGGGGCGAGCAGGAGCACTGCCGCCGCGGCGCGCAGGGCCTCGATGCGGGTGAGCTGCGCCAACCGCTCGCCGCGCGCGCGGTTGCCGACCTGGTCGTGATTCTGCAGGAAATTGACGAATGCCGAGGGCGGCAGGTGCGTGCTCGGCTCCCCGCGCGTCTTGCCGGTCGCTGTGCCATCGGCCATCCCTGGCGGCGGGGCACCCTGCCCGCGCATCGTGCGCGGGCGCTCGCCGCTGCCACTGGCCATCCCTGGCGGCAGGGCACCCTGCCCGCGCATCGTGCGCGGGCGCTCGCCGCTTGATAGCGGCTCGCCCTGGTACACGAAGCCCTCGGCGAGCGAGCGGCAGAGAAGCCGATGCGGGTTCGCCTGATAGTCCTCGTAATAGCCGTCCGACTCCCCGGTGAGAAGGACGTGCAGACAGTGATGATAGTCGTCATTCCACTGCGCATCGAAGGCGGCCTCGACTCCTTCCGAGCCCAGCCCCTCCCGGGCCGGCGCTTCGCCCCCCTCGGGATCGGCCCCGGCGCTCCTGCCGTGGGTGTCCGCCGGCCCAAGCCGGCGCGCCTCGTTGTTGAAGTTCTCGAGCACCAGGTACACCGGCCGCTCCCTGCCCGGTCCGGAGCGGGCCGCGCGCGCGATCTCGGTGAGGATGTGCGGCTCGCTGCCGTCGAAGATCGCGTGCACGGCATCGAGGCGCAGGCCGTCGAGGTGATATTCCTCGAGCCAGTAGAGCGCGTTGTGGATGAAGAATTCGCGCACCGGGCGGCTGCCGGGGTCCTCGAAGTCGATGGCCGCGCCCCAGGGTGTCGAGTGGCGCTCGGTGAAGAATTGCGGCGCATAGCGATGGAGGAAGTTGCCCTCGGGGCCGAAGTGGTTGTAGACGACATCGAGCATCATGGCGATGCCGTGGGCGTGTGCGGCGCAGACCAGCGACTTGAGGTCCCGCGGAGTCCCGTACGGGGACGCCGGCGCATAAGGCAACACCCCGTCGTAGCCCCAGCCTCTCGAGCCGGGGAACTCCGCGAGGGGCATGAGCTCGATCACCGTCACGCCGAGCCGCTGCAGATGCTCGAGCTTGCGCGCCACGCCCGCGAAGGTTCCCTCGGGCGTGAACGTGCCGACATGCAGCTCGTAGACGACGGCTTCGCGCCAGGCAGGGGCGCGCCAGCCATCGTCCGTCCAAGGGAATGCTCCGGGATCCACGACCTCGCTCGGACCGTGCACGCCCTGCGGATTGCGCCGCGATGCCGGATCGGGCACCCGCAATTCGCCGTCGATGCGGTAACGGTAGAGACTGCCTGCATGCGCCTCGGCGGTGACGAGCTCGAGAAAGCCGTCGGCGGCCCTCTCGAGCGGCAGGATCCGCTCTCGCCCCTCTGCCGGCTCCAGCACGAGCTCCACGCGCGCGGCCGCGGGCGCCCACAGCCGGAACCGCACCCGCCCGTCCGGCAGGAGCTGTGCGCCGAAGGGCATCTCGTGCCGCCGCGCCGTCATCGATACGCCGTCTCGCGCAGCAGCGCCAGCGACCGCCCCTGCAACGGATAGCGGGCACCCGCCTCCACCCGGCGCTGGCCGAACGGGGCCTCGGCGGCGGTGTCGAGCACGGTCCACCAGATCTTCTCCGCGAGCGGCGCGGGAAGGGCGAACGGGATCCGCTCGTGGTGCGCGTTGCAGAGCAGCATGAAATTGTTGTCCGTCACCGGCTTGCCGCGCCGGTCGCGCCGCTCGATGGCGGCACCCGCCAGGTAAAGCCCCAGGCAGCGCGCGTACGGCACGCCCCAATCCGCCGAGGCCATCTCCCGTCCGTCCGGACTCAGCCAGATGATCTCGCGCAGGCCGTCCGCCGTGACGGTGTCTCCCTGCAGGAAGCGGCGGCGGCTGAATACCGGGTGGCGCCGGCGCACGGCCATGAGACGGCAGGTGAACTCGAGAAACGCCTCCTGCTCCTCATCGAGCCGCCAGTCCAGCCAGGACAGCTCGTTGTCCTGGCAGTAGGCGTTGTTGTTGCCGCGCTGCGTATGGCCAAGCTCGTCGCCGCCGAGCACCATGGGAACTCCCTGCGAGAGCAGCAGGGTCGCCATGAGGTTGCGCTTCTGCTGCGCGCGCAGGGCGCGGATGGCGGCATCGCCGCTCGGTCCTTCGGTGCCGCAGTTCCACGAGCGGTTGTGACTCACGCCATCGCGGTTGCCTTCGCCGTTCGCCGCGTTGTGCTTCTCGTTGTAGCTCACCAGGTCCTCGAGGGTGAAGCCGTCGTGCGCGGTAATGAAGTTGATGCTGGCGTGCGGCTTCCTGCCGCTCGCCTCGTAGAGATCGGCGGAGCCGGTGAACCGGCGCGCGAACTCGCCGATCAGCCGCTCATCGCCCTTCCAGTAGGAGCGCATGCTGTCGCGGTACTTGTCGTTCCATTCGTTCCAGCCCGGAGGGAAGTTGCCGACCTGGTAGCCGCCGCTGCCGATGTCCCACGGCTCGGCGATCAGCTTCACCTGCGATAGCACCGGGTCCTGGCCGATGGTGTCGAAGAAGGAGCCCAGCCGATCGACGTCGTAGAGCTCACGGGCGAGCGCGGAGGCGAGGTCGAAGCGGAAGCCGTCGACGTGCATCTCCTGCACCCAGTAGCGCAGGCTGTCCATGAGCAGCTGCAGCACGCGTGGGTGCTGCAGGTTCAGGGTGTTGCCCGTGCCGGTGAAATCCATGTAATGGCGCGGGCTGCCGGGGCTCAACCGGTAATAGGCGGTGTTGTCGATACCGCGCAGCGACAGCGTCGGCCCGAGCTCGCTGCCTTCGGCGGTGTGGTTGTAGACCACGTCCAGAATGACCTCGATGCCGGCCGAGTGCAGCGTCTTCACCATCGTCTTGAATTCGCTGGTCTGGCCGCTGGCCGAGTAGCGCCGCTCCGGCGCGAAGAAGCCGACGGTGTTGTAGCCCCAGTAATTGCGCAGCCCCTTCTCGAGCAGTGTCCGGTCGTCCACGAAGGCATGCACGGGCATCAGCTCGAGGGTGGTGACGCCGAGGCGCAGGAAGTGCTCGATCATCGGCGCGGTGGCGAGCCCGGAATACGTTCCGCGCAGCTGCGGCGGGACTCCCGGATGGCGCATGGTCAGCCCGCGCACGTGCGCCTCGTAGATGACCGTGTCGTGCCAGGGGACGCGCGGCGGCCGGTCATCGCCCCACGTGAATGCGGGATCGGTCACCCGGCATTTCGGGGTGCCCGGGGCGCTGTCACGCTTGTCGAAGGAGAGATCGGCCTTCGGATGACCGAGGCGATAGCCGAAATGCGCATCGCTCCAGAGGAGCGCGCCCTCGAGCCGCTTGGCGTAGGGCTCTATGAGGAGCTTGTTGGGATTGAAGCGCTGCCCCTCTTCCGGCCGGTAGGGCCCGTGCACCCGGTAGCCGTAGAGGAGTCCCGGCCGGGCCTCGGGGAGGTAGCAGTGCCAGATCTCGTCGGTGCGCTCCCGCAGCTCGATGCGCTGCACCTCGTGCCTGCCCGAGGAGTCGAAGAGGCACAGCTCCACCTTGTCCGCATTGGCGGAAAAGAGCGAGAAATTGACGCCCTCGCCGTCCCAGGTGGCGCCGCGGGGATAGGGGTAGCCGGGCCAGACGGCGCCGATCCGCTGCGCTTCGCGAGGTCTCGGCCCCGGGCTGGCGACGCTGCGCCGGCGGGTCGACATTGGATCCAATGCACCTCCCAGGTCCCTCACTCGGCGAGCCCGAGGAGGCTATGGAGGGGAATGCGGGTCCAGTCCGGGCGGTTCCCGAGCTCATAGCGCAGCTCGTAGAGGGCTTTGTCGATCTCGAAGAGAGTGAGGAGGGGCTGCGCCTGCTGCAGCGACTCGTACAGGCGCGTGGCGGTCGCGACCTGGTCGTAGCAGGTGAGGAACGTGCGGCGCGTCTCCTGCTCCCACGCCTGCAACTGCGGCTCCCAGCGCCCGCAGTCATCGCCGCCCTGCACGGCGCACCGCTCGAGCGCGGCGTGACGCGCATAGGCGAAGGAGCGCAGCATCCCCGCGACGTCGGTCAGCGGCGAGTGTTTGAGCCGGCGCTCCGCCAGCGTCCGACCGGGCTCCCCCTCGAAGTCGACGATGATGAAATCGTTGCGATTCAGCAGCACCTGCGCCAGGTGATAGTCGCCGTGGCGGCGGGTCTTCAGGCCGTGGGGCTCTGCCCTCTTGCAGCTCTCGATGCGATGCAACAGGGCGTCCCGCCGGGCGAGCAACGACTGGGCGTCCGCCGCGATGGCGGGCGCGAGGTCCGGCAGCCGCGCCGCTAGAAGGGTCAGAGTGGCGTCCGCCGCCGCGACGGTAGCCGCACTCCATGTCGCCACGTCCTCGGCGGTGATCGGCTCGGGAGTGAAGGCCGGGTCGTCTGTCGGTCTGGCCAGGGCGCGGTGCAGCTCTCCCGTGCGGATGCCGAGCGTCTTCACGAGTGACATGTACAGGCCGTGTGCGTCATCGAGCATCGGAACGCCGCTGCGCCGGTCCTCGAGGAAGCGCGCCAGATAGTCGACGGTGTAGGTCCAGCCGTCGCCCTGGTTCGGGACGAACGCCTGGAGCAACGCCATGGTGTAGTCGGCGGACTTGCCGTCCTGGTATTCCACGGCACCGGCCACCGGCACGATGTTGGGGAAATGGGCGACCTCGGTGAGATAGCGGCCAAGCTCGAGCTCCGGGTTCAGGCCGGGCTGCAGCTTGCGGTAGATCTTGAGGAAGAGCCGGTCGCCGACCCGCAGGGTGGTGTTGCTGGTCTGGGCTCCCGTCGGACTGACCGGCAGCTCCGCCGCCGGGTCGCCGCGCAGCTCCGCGTACTTCGCCGTCGGCATGAACCGTACGCGGCCGTTCTGAGTGGGAAGCTCCGCCGAGGCGGCGATCGCATCGACGATCGCGTGGGCGAACCCGTCGTCGGAGCACGCGTCGGCCAGGACTCCGACGGTGGCCTGTTGGCGCACGCGTGCCAGGGCGGCCGGCTGCAGACGCCGCCAACGCGCCTCGTCCGTGTCCTCGAACGCGATGGCGAGCGGCACGAAATAATGCTCGGTGACGCCCTGGCTCTCCACGCTGTAAATGCCGGCGAACCAACGTGGCAGCGGGTCCTGGCGCTCGGCGTGATCCAGCAGCCGTACGCGGGTGATCGCGGCTCCTTTGCCCGAGAACCAGCGCTGCGCGGCGATGTATTGCGGCACGATGCGCTCTTCCAGCTGCACGCGCAGCCGGCTGGCGAGCCCGGCGCGCCAGGCGGCGACCTTATCCGGGAAGAAGCTGTTCCAGCCCTCCACCAGCACCAGCACAGGCAGGTCCTCGCGTGGCAGCCGCTCGTCGTGCCAGGAGGGGGGAGCCGCCTCGCGGCTGAGGCGAAACCAGTAGAAGCCGTAGGCGGGCAGGGTGAGGAAGTAGGGCAGCTCTCCGATCGGCGGAAACGGGGTGCGGCCCAGGAGCTCGATGGGAATGGCGCCCTTGTGCTCGGAAAGATCGATCTCGACGGGTTGTGCCGTGCGCGAGAGGTTGGTCACGCAGAGGATGGTGTCGTCGCCGTACTGGCGCAGGTACGCCAGCACTTTGCGGTTGCCGGGGCGGATGAAGCGCAGGGTGCCGCGGCCGAACGCCTGGGAGGTCTTGCGCACCGCGAGCATGCGCCGCATCCAGTTGAGGAGCGAGGAGCGGTCGCGAGTCTGCGCCTCGACGTTCACGGCCTCGTAGCCGTAGATCGGATCCATGATGGGCGGCAGATAGAGCTGCTGCGGATCCGCGCGCGAGAAGCCGGCATTGCGGTCCGGGCTCCACTGCATCGGGGTGCGCACGCCGTTGCGATCGCCGAGGTAGAAGTTGTCCCCCATGCCGATCTCATCGCCGTAGTAGATGATCGGTGAGCCCGGCATGGAGAGCAGGAGGCTGTTCATGAGCTTGATGCGCTCGGGATCGTTCTCCATCAGGGGCGCGAGCCGCCGCCGGATGCCGAGATTGAGCCGCGCGCGGGTGTCGGCCGCGTAGGCCTGGTACATGTAGTCGCGCTCGCGGCTGGTCACCATCTCGAGCGTGAGCTCGTCGTGATTGCGCAGGAACACCGCCCACTGGCACGACTCCGGGA
The DNA here is from genome assembly GCA_035713045.1 of Steroidobacteraceae bacterium. Classification (GTDB taxonomy): domain Bacteria; phylum Pseudomonadota; class Gammaproteobacteria; order Steroidobacterales; family Steroidobacteraceae; genus 13-2-20CM-66-19. Next base: position 1,143 of record DASTAC010000089.1, on the reverse strand, counting down.
TGTCCGGCGTCTGGTCCATGATCTCGACGATGGGGTGGCGATCCTCCTGCGCGATCGCCATGTACATGCGCGGCATGAGCGGGAAGTGATAGGCCATGTGGCACTCATCGCCGTCGCCGAAGTAGTCGCGCACGTCCTCGGGCCACTGATTGGCCTCGGCGAGGAGCATCCGGTCCGGGTATTTCGCGGAGATCACGCTGCGGATGCGCTTGATGATCTCGTGGGTCTCGCGCAGGTTCTCGTTGTTGGTTCCCTCGCGCTCGACGAGGTAGGGGATGGCATCCAGCCGGAAGCCGTCCACCCCCTGAGCCAGCCAGAACTCCATGATCCGGCTCACCGCCCGCACCACGTGCGGATTGTCGAAGTTCAGGTCGGGCTGATGGCTGAAGAACCGGTGCCAGTAGTACTGCTTGCGCTGGTTGCAGTACGTCCAGTTGGAGTGTTCCGTGTCGGTGAAGATGATCCGCGCCTCGGACCACCGGTGGTCGTCGTCGTTCCACACGTACCAGTCGGCTTTGGGGTTGTCGCGACTGCTGCGCGACTCCTCGAACCACGGGTGCTGGTCGCTGGTGTGGTTCATGACCAGATCGGCGATGATCCGGATGCCGCGCCGGTGGGACTCCTCCACCAGGCGGGTGGCATCGCCCAGGTCGCCGTAGGCGGGCAGGACGGTCCAGAAATCGCTGATGTCGTAGCCGCCGTCGCGCAAGGGCGACTGGTAGAAGGGCAGCAACCAGATGCAGTCGATGCCCAGCCACTCGAGGTAGTCGAGTTTCTCGGTGAGCCCCTGGAGGTCGCCGGTCCCGTCCTTGTTCCCGTCGAAGAACCCGCGGGTGAGGACCTCGTAGAAGACGGCGCGCTTGTACCAGCGAGGGTCGCTCGCCGGATCGAGCGGCAGCCCGGTCGTCACGGCCGGTCCGCGTCGCTGAACCGGACCTCGGACGCCCGCCGCAGGTGGATCACGTGGGCCGGGGTCTCGGGATCGAGCCGGACGTAGGGCTCGGGACCCCACCACGGGAACACCTGGCGGGTGATCTCGTCGTACGCGTCGAGCGGCTCGTCCCACGGCAGACCGAGGGAGGCGAGGTCGATCCACACCGTCCCGTCGCGCGCCGCGTAGGGGTCCAGGCTGACGATGCTGAG
>DASTAC010000088.1:0-2915 GCA_035713045.1 Steroidobacteraceae bacterium | reverse complement strand
TGGAGATCATCGACATCTACCAGCAGCCCGAGCTCGCCGGGCAGCACCAAGTCGTGGCCGCGCCCACGCTGGTGAAGGTGTTGCCTCCGCCGCTCCGCCGCATCATCGGTGACCTGTCCGAGGAGCAGCGGGTCCTCAGGGGCCTCGAGTTGCTGCCGCTGCCTTCTGCCGGTTCCGATGGACGCTGACCAAGGCTACTCCGGCCCGGCCGAGGCCGAGCGCCTGATCCAGGTCTATCGGGCGCGCATCCAGGCGTTGGAGGCGCGGCTCGAAGAGAGCGAAGAGACGCTCGGTGCGATCCGCCGCGGCGATATCGACGCGGTCGTCGTGGGCGGCCCAGAGAAGCAGCATCAAGTCTATACGTTGGAGACCGCGGACCGGCCCTATCGCGTGCTGATCGAGCAGATCCAGGAAGGCGCCGTCACCCTGGGCGCCGATGGCACGGTGCTCTACTGCAACCGGCGTTTGGCCGAGATGCTCGGGACACCGCAGGAGCGGGTCATCGGGCAGCACCTGCAGGACTACGTGCTGCCGGGTGACGCGGCCGCCGCGGCACGCCTCCTCGCGGGTGCGCGCCTCGCCAGCGCTCGGGGCGAGCTGACCATCCGCACCGCCGGGGGCGCGCAGATTCCAGTCTACCTCTCACTCAGCCCGCTCGTGCGCGAGGACGGGGCGGCCTTGCTCTGCGGTGTCCTGACCGACCTCACGCAACAGGCGCTGCACCTGCGCGAACTCGCCGAGGCGAACGCGCGGCTCATCGTGGAGATCGCCGAGCGCGAGCGGGCCGAGGACGCGCTGCGCCAAGCACAGAAGATGGAGGCGGTCGGCCAGCTCACGGGCGGCATCGCGCACGACTTCAACAATTTGCTCCAGGGCATCACCGGCTCGCTCGACCTGGTGCAACGGCGTATCGCCCAGGGACGCACCGGAGAGCTCGACCGCTTGATCGCCGGCGCCATGAGCTCGGCCAACCGCGCGGCGGCGCTGACCCATCGCCTGCTGGCCTTCTCCCGCCGCCAACCGCTCGACCCCAAACCGGTCCGCGCCAACCCGCTCGTCGCCTCCATGGAGGACCTCTTGCGTCGGACCATGGGCGAGGCGATCCAGCTCGAGCTGGTGCTCGCCGGCGGCTTGTGGCTGACGCTGTGCGACCCGAACCAGCTCGAGAGCGCCGTCCTCAACCTCGTGCTCAACGCCCGCGACGCCATGCCCGAGGGCGGCACGCTCACGATCGAGACCTGCAACGCACACCTCGATAGCGCTTACGCGGCCCAGACGAGCGGCGTAAACCCCGGCCAGTACATCTGCGTCTGCGTCACCGATACCGGCACGGGCATGGCGCCGGAGGTGGCCGAGCGCGCCTTCGATCCGTTCTTCACCACCAAGCCGATCGGCCAAGGCACAGGGCTAGGCCTGTCCATGATCTACGGCTTCGCGCGGCAGTCCGAGGGCTCCTGCAAGATCTACAGCGAACCGGGCCAGGGCACGACGGTGAAGCTCTACCTGCCTCGCTACCGCGGCGAGGCCGCCGAGGACGAGCAGACGCCAGGGCTGACCGAGGCGCACGAAGCCGGGAGGGGCGACGTGGTGCTGGTGGTCGAGGACGAGCCAGTCGTGCGCGGGCTCGTGATCGAGGTGTTGCGCGAGCTCGGCTACGGCGCGCTGGAGGCGGCCGACGGGCCGTCCGGCCTCGAGGTGCTGCGCTCGCGCCAGCGCGTGGACCTGCTCGTCACCGATATCGGTTTGCCCGGCCTGAACGGCCGGCAACTGGCCGGCGCCGCGCGCGAGCGCCGGCCGGACCTGAAGGTGCTGTTCATGACGGGGTACGCGGAGAATGCCGCCATCGCGAACGGCGTCCTTGAACCTGGCATGGCGATGATCACCAAGCCCTTCGCCATGGAGGGGCTCGCCACCCGTATCCGGGCCATGATCGAGGCCGATGGCCGCCGCGGGTAGCCTACCCAGCGCCTCCATCGGGGAATCTCGCAGCGCCGCTCTCATGCGGGCCAGGATGGCACAGGCCAGCGGGCTCGGGCGCAGGCGGGACAAAGCAGGAATGGACCCCGGCTAGGACGCGGTGGCCTGGCCCGAAGGAGGGCCACGGTGGCGCGGGTGCGGCCATGTTCTTGCTCCGTTCGCAAGCTCGGACTAAAGCATCGCTCTTTTAATCGGACGCATATCCTGCGGCGGTGAAGTAGTTCCTGCACTCGGCTGGTTCGAACAGACCACACACTCGGCCGAGTGCGGCGAGAAGGTTGTCGGGCTGTCTCGCGGCGGCCGCGCGCAAGTGTGCCTTAAGCTTGGCGAACGCCATCTCGATCGGATTGAGGTCGGGCGAGTATTGCGGCAGGAACAGCATGCGCGCGCCGCAGGCGCGGATGGCCGCTTCGGCCTGGGCACTTTTATGGACCGAAAGGTTGTCCAGAATGACGACGTCGCCGGACCGCAGCGTCGGTATGAGCTGGGTGCGGATGTAAAGGTCGAACGCGATGCGGTCCATCGCACCGGGAACCATCCAAGGTGCGGTCAGCCCACCGGCCCGCAACCCGGCGATGAACGTCTGCGTCCCCCATTTGGCGAACGGCGCGCGGGCCTTGAGCCGCTGACCACGAACGGCGCGGCCCCGCAGCCGAGCCATTTTGGTCGATACCGCCGTTTCATCGATGAACACCAGCCGCTGGAGCCGTTGGCAAAGCCAGGGCAGAATCCAGCGAAACCAACGCCGGCGCCGCTTGGCAACGTCGGCGCGTTCGACTTCCTGCGCCGTCAACGCTTTTTTTATATGTCCAGCCTGCCTTGCACAGCAGTCGCGACAGCGAACTCGGCCGCGCCTTCACGCCAAAGCTGCTCAACAGCCGCGTGGCCAACTCCGGCATCGTGATGTCGGGCGTCGTCTCGACCCACCCGATCAGCGC
>DASTAC010000087.1:0-13922 GCA_035713045.1 Steroidobacteraceae bacterium | reverse complement strand
CGCAGAGGGAGCCGCAGTCGGCGCCGAAGGGGCCGATGCCGATGATGCCGTTGGCGCCGAAGGTCGCGACCGTGTCCTCTTCCGGGCCGGTGCTCGAGCAGGCGGTCGGAATCTCGCTGGTGGTGCCGCTCGAGGCGGTGTAGGCGGGGTCTCCGATCACCTGGATCGGGACGCTACTCGCCGACTCTCCGGCGACCTGCACGTCCGCTACCTTGACCGGCCCCCAGCTGAAGCCGTCGGCGAATTGCGTGCATTCGACGATGGAGTCGCCAGTAGTGCTCACCTGCTCCTGCTGCAGCGCCGAGGCGAGGGACGGGGAGAGCACGGAGGACATCACGCGAAACCCGTATGAGCCGGTGTCCACCTCGACATGGTCGATCTGCTGGCAGTTCGTCGTGCTTCCCGGCGCGCACAGCGTGACGGTGATGTACGGCGTGTCGACCTCGTTGCCATTGGGGCCGCTGTCCACCGTCATGGCCACCGTATTGGCGCCATGGGCGCCAATGTTGCCGCTGCCGTTTCCCGGCGAGGTGACGACGCCGCCGCCCGAGTTGCCGCCGCATCCGGCGAGGAGGAGAAGGGCCTGGATCAGGCCGAGCAGAACCAGCTTGCGCACCGTCGCCTCGCTGCGGCTAATGAAGATCCGAGATGGAGAGATTCGCCGGGACCAGGGAAGGCACGTAGGCGATGCCGAAGTACTGCCTCATGTGGCCGCCCACGTGCACGACCAGAGAGGGCGCGCGGATCTCGACGTGGTTGTGGCCGCCGCGCGGCCCCGAGAGGCGTTGCTGCTTCAGAGCGGCCTGGTACTGAGCGAAATACGCCCCGAGCGTCTGCTGCAGATTGGGCATCGCCGGCCCGCTCCAGCGGACCGCGAAGACCACGCCCGCGGGCGACACGTATTCCTTTACGACCGTCCCGGTGGCGGCGGTGATCTCCTGTACGGAGTAGCCGGGGCCCGGTCGCACCCGCAGCTGGCCCTTGAGGCTGAGCCGGTCGGCCTGCACCGAGGCCACGGTTTGCCCAAGCCCCGCCTTGGCCGGCACCAGGGATTGGCCTGCGAGCATGAGCGCGGCGAGCGCCAGCGCAGCCGACAGGGGCGAACCCAATGCTTTCATGAACCTCGACCTCGAAATAAGGGCCCCGGAAAAGGCCTGGCTCCTTCCAAGCGCTCCGCAGCGTCCAGGGTTGACGCGCGGGCCGCCGTGGCCGGGCTCGAGGACGCTAGCATGCCGCCTACCCGGCCGCGACTGTCGCAGATCACAGACCGAGAGCTTCGGCGCGACTCCGGGTCTGCGGCGGCCTGCTGCGCCCTCGCTGCGACCCTCCCCGGGGCGGCCTCGGTGCATTGCGCTCATGGACAGCGGCCGGAGCGTCCTATAGCATTCGCCCCCCCAAGTCGGAGCGGTAGTTCAGCTGGTTAGAATACCGGCCTGTCACGCCGGGGGTCGCGGGTTCGAGTCCCGTCCGCTCCGCCATTCTCTTCATTATGCTGCGGCGCCTAGGGGGTACTTGCATAGCGCGACCGCAGGGCTTGGCTGTTAGGGCATGCTGCAAAAAATCACCGATACCATCGAGACGCACAAGTGGCTGTGGTACAGCATTCTGGGTGCGCTCGCGCTCGTCTTCGCGGCCTGGGGCGCCTACGGCATCGTCAATCTGAACTTCAGCACCTCGAGCTATGCGGCCAAAGCGGGGGGCCAGACGATCTCCCTGCAGCAGGCGCGCAATGCCTGGATCCAGGAGCAGTCGCAGCTTCAGCAGCAGTACGGCGGCAATATTCCCGCGGCCGTGCGGAAAAGCGCCCAGAGCCAGGTGCTCGAGACCCTGATCAGCGATGCCCTGCTCTCCCAGCGTACCGAGAAGCTCGGCTACCGGGTGAGCGAGGCTGAGCTCATCGCCGGCATCCGCCACGAGCCGGCCTTCCAGGTGCAGGGCCACTACTCCCCCGAGGTCGCCAAGGAGGTTCTGGCCGAGAACGGCCTCTCCATCGATCAGTTCAAGGACGAGGAGCGCAACGACCTCAGGCGCCAGCAGCTTCTCGGCGGCATCGTCTCCTCGGAGTTCGTGACCCCCACTGAGACCGCCCGCGCGCAGTCGCTGGAAGAGCAGGAGCGCGAGATCCAGTACGCGATCATTCCGGCGGACCGCTACAAGAGCGACGCGCCGATCGCTCCCGCGGCGATCGAGGCCTACTACCAGGCCCACCAGTCCGATTACCGGGTCCCGGAATCCGTGGACCTGCGCTACGCGCAGCTGACCCTGTCGCAGGTCGCGAGCAGCGAGGTGATCTCCGACGCCGAGATCCAGCAGGCCTACGACAAGGCCAAGAGCAGCTATGTGGTGCCGCAGCGGCGGGAGGCCAGCCACATCCTGATTCCGTTCGGCAAGGATCCGGCGGCGGCCCTGAAGAAGGCCGAGCACATCCTGGCGCTCGCGAAATCGGGGCAGAATTTCGCCGCCCTGGCGAAGAAGTACTCCCAGGATCCCGGCTCCGCCAAGAACGGCGGCGATCTCGGCTGGATGGAGCGCAGCGGCTTCGTCAAGCCGTTCGCCGATGCCCTCTTCAGCATCAAGAAGGTCGGGGACATCGTGGGTCCGGTGAAGACCCAGTACGGCTATCACATCATCCGGCTCGACGGCATCGAGCCCGGCCGGACCAAGACTCTCGCCGAGGTGCGGCCGCAGCTTCAGGCGCAGCTGCAGCAGAGCAAAGCGCGCAACCGCTTCGGCGACATCGAGGACCAGCTGCAGAACCGGCTCGATAATCCCGGCGTGAGCCTCTCGGCCCTGGCGAAGCAGTTCAATCTCACGACCGGCGAGGTGCCCCAGTTCCTGAAGGGCACGGGCGGCGCGCCGCTCGGCGCGGCGATGCCGCTGCAGCGCCAGGTCTTCGGCAGCAATGCCGTCGCGACTGGCTCCCTCGGCGGGCCGGTGATCCTCGACAACGACAAGATGGTGATCTTCAAGGTCGTGGCGCGTCACCCGCCGCACGTCAAGCCGCTCGCGGACGTTCGTGACAGCATCGTCGCAGCGCTGAAAAAGCAGCGGGAGACGGATGCCGCGCTCGCCGCAGCGAACGCCGCGCGCGCCCAGCTGCTGTCAGGCAGCTCCTTCGAGCAGGTCGCCAAGACACTCAAGGTCAAGGCCGCTCCGCCCAACTTCGTCGGCCGCGGCGATCCATCGATCCCGACGCAGATCGAGTCCGTGGCGTTCGATGCGCCGAAGCCGGTGCACGGGCCGGTGTACGAGGCCGTACCGCTTCAGACCGGCGGTGCGGCGCTGATCGCCGTCACGGGCATCCGCAGCGGCACCGGCGCACAGGCCAACAAGTACCTGGCGAGGGTCGTCGAGCAGGAGCAGATGCAGCGCACCGGCGAGGCCGACGCGCTGGGCTATATCGCGCAGCTGCGCGCGACCTCGACGGTCAAGAAGAACCCCGACGCCTTCCAGTATTGATGCGGCGGCCGCTCAGGCGGCCGAGGCGGCATTCGCGGCAGAGGAGCCTCGCCGCGATCCCGGCTCGCGCCCTCTTTGCCCTCTTTCCGCATACCACGCCACGCCGAGCATTGCGCCGAAGGTCAGCGCCAGCACACAGGCCTGCTGAGCCAGGGTGAGCGGCGCCTCACCGACGATGAGCCCCCGGCTCAGGATGGCGAAGGGCAGGTGGGTCGTGAACACCGCGAGCGAGGAGCGGCCGAGCAGTGACAGCCCGGGCAGCCGGACGACGGCGAGCACAGGCAGCACGGCGTGCCGTACCACCACGGCGAGGGCGGCGAAGTTGAGTACCCGGAGCGCCCCGAGGTGCCACTTGCTGAGCCAGGGCGAGCCGGCCGCGAGCTGCAGGCCGAGCGTCGCGAGCTCGTGGCGCGAGGCGAAGAACAGCATCGCGATCGCGACCGCGCCGACCAGAAGAAGCGTCCGCGAGCCGGCGCCGAAGGACTCCCGGAGCCACGCCTGGCCCGATGCGTCGCCTCGGCGCAGCGAGCCGGCCCCGATCCAAAGTCCCGCAACCCACACGAGCTGCCAGCCGAGCCAGTCAAAAGAGCCGAGCGCGCTGAGGGGGATACCCGTCGACGCCGCCAGCTTCGCGAACAGCCAGGTGCGCACGCCCAGCTGCGACACGGCCCAGAGCAGGGCCGAGGCGGTGAGAATGGGTGTCCAGCCACGTCTCGCCGCCCTGCGCAGGAGGAGCGGCGAGAGCGCGAGGAAGGCGACGTACATCGGCAGGATGTCGAGCAGCGGCGGCTGATAGAGCAGGAGAGGGCTCGAGACCGCCGCCCTCACCGGCGATTCAAAGAAGAACGAGAGGTGATTGTGCAGGGTCTGGCGGCCTGTCACGACCGCGATGCCTGCGACGACCGTGAAGGCGAAAAGAAGCAGCGCCAGATGCACGAAGTAAAGCTTGCCTGCCCGCTTCCACAGGCGCTCGCGCACGTGCGCGAAGCCCTTCTCGAGCAGCTGGCGCGAATAGATCGTGCCGACCAGGAAGGCGGACAGGAAGACGAATCCCTCAGCGGCCGACACCCAGCCCAGCGGCTGATTGGCGTAGAGGTGCAGGCCGGTCGGCAGATGATCCAGAGTCATCACGACGAGAAGCAGGCCCCGCAGGGCGTCGAGCTCCTCGCGGCGGGAAGTCGTGGACACGGGGGCTGTGGCTACTCCAGGACGCTTTCCCCACGAATGGGGTCGGCGCGGGGTATTTCCAGGCCCATTGCACGCGGGGGCGATGGCGCCGGACCCAAGCCCGGCGCCGCAGAGCCGCGAGCCACGCCGAAGCTCAACCCCAAGTCCGAGCCCAAGCCCGAGCCCGCGCCCAACCCCTGTGCTCAGGCTGCGGCCTGTCCTCGGGGATGCGCTTCAGGGCGTTTCCGCTTCCTCGGGAAAGAACATCCCCACGGTGCTGAAGCCGCCATCGACGTAGAGGATCTCGCCCGTGATTCCCGCGGCGAGATCGGAGCAGAGGAACGCGGCGGCGTTGCCGACGTCTTCCTGAGTCACGTTGCGTCTGAGCGGCGCCACATCAGCCACCCGGCTCAGCATCTTGCGGAAGCCCGAAATCCCTGCCGCGGCCAATGTCTTGATGGGGCCGGCGGAAATGCCGTTGACCCGGATGCCCCGGGGGCCCAGGTCCGCCGCGAGAAAGCGGACGTTCGCCTCGAGGCTCGCTTTTGCGAGTCCCATGACGTTGTAGCTGGGAATGGAGCGCACGGCGCCGAGGTAGGAGAGGGTGAGGAGAGCCCCGGACCGGCCCGCCATCAGCGGCGCCGCCCCGCGGGCGAGGGCGGTGAGGCTGTAGCTCGAGACGTCGTGGGCAATCCGGAACGCCTCGCGGCTGGTGTTCTCCACGAAGCTGCCGGCAATGGCCTCGCGGGGAGCGTAGGCGACCGCGTGAATCAGGATGTCGAGGCTGCCCCACTCGCGCTTCAACAGCTCGAAGGCGGCATCGATCTGGCCATCGACGGTCACGTCGAGGGGCATCGTGAGGCGGGAGCCCACGGATTGGGCCAGGGGCTCCACGCGCTCTTTCATCTTGTCGTTCACATAGGAGAAGGCGAGCTCCGCGCCTTCACGGTGCATCGCCTGCGCGATGCCCCATGCGATCGAGCGGTCGGTCGCGACGCCGACGATGAATGCGCGCTTGCCTGAGAGAAATCCCATTCCGAAGCCCTTAGCGGTGAGGAATGGGGCAGTGTAGTCGATTGGACTCGTCAGGTCAGGCCGTCACTGGCTGGGGGGCTGCCGGTGCAGCCTTCCTGGGGGCGCTCGGGAAAATCGACGCGATGATTGGACCGGATTGGGGGCGTCAGGTCAGGCCATCCCTGGCGGATATGCCCCCGGCCCAGCCATCCTGGCTGGGCGTTCGGGAAATTCGACGCGATGATTGGACCGGATTGGGGGTGTAAGGTCAGGCCATCCTTGGCGGATATGCTGCCGGCCCAGCCATCCTGGCTGGGCGTTCGGGAAATTCGACGACACTTTAAGTGTCGTCGAATTTCCCTCACCCCCCCGCCGAGGCGACGCGGATCATCAGGCGCTGGCCGGCGAGGATGGGCCGGTGCAGGCTGATGGCATTCCAGGCGAGGATCTGCGCAACCTTCACCCGGAAGCGATGCGCGATGCGCCACAGCGTGTCGCCGGCGCGCACGATGTAAAACACCCTGTGCGCACGGGCGCTGCCGACACTGGCGTGCCGGTAAGCCGGTCGGGCGACGCGTCCGCCGCGAGCCTCGTGGGTATAGAGCCGCAGCCGCTCGCCCGGGTGCAGGATCTCGCCCCGGCGCAGGCCGTTCAGGCTCAACAGCGTCTTCACGCTCATTCCGTGCCGGTGGGCGATCGACCAGAGGGTGTCCCCGGTCCGCACCACCTGGAAGCGGATCTCACCATGCCGCTCCATGGGCATTCTGGTGAAGAGCCGGAGCCGCTCGCCGGGGCGGATGATCTGATGTGGCGAGAGGCCATTCATCCGGGCCAGCGCCGCCACGGTCATGCGATAGCGGCTGGCGATGGTCCACAGGGAGTCTCCCGGCCGCACCACCTGAAACTGCACGTGGGTGCCCCAGCCGGCGTGCTCATCGACCCGAGCCGCGGCCAGCCTCACCTGCTCCGGGAGCACGTAGGCAGTGGCGGGGACCTCGAGATCGGAGCCTATGGTGAGCCGCCCGTTGGGCAGCGTATTGAGCTTGCGCAGGAGCTCCACACTGGTCTTGAACCGGCGCGCGACACCGTAGATGGAGTCACCGCGGCGGACCACGTAGTTCTCGACGCCCATGCGCTGATCGGCCGTGAGCTCGGCCAGGTTCTGCTCGAACACCGGCGCCGCGGTGACCGGCAGCAGCAGGTAGAAAGGTCCGGTGGGATCGGTCGCCCAGCGGTGGAAAGCCGGATTGAGGTCGTAGACCTCCTTGGCCGTGATGCCGGCGATCTGGGCCGCCACCTGCAGGTTGATCTGCCCGTCGGTGGGCACCTTCACGAAGTACGGCTGATTGGGGATGGGGCTGAAGTCCAGGCCGTACCTGGCCGGGTCCGCCACCAGGCGCTTCATGGCGAGGAGCTTCGGAACGTACGCTTCGGTCTCGAGCGGCAGGCGCAGATGCCAGAAGTCGATGGGACGATGCTCGGCCTCGTTCACCTGAACGGCGTGCTGCACGGCGAGGCCGCCGCAGTTGTACGCCGCGATCGCGAGCAGCCAGTCCCCGTTGAACTCGGTGTGCAGCGACTGCAGGTAATCGAGCGCCGCGTTGGTGGAGGCGACGACGTCCCGCCGCCCGTCGTACCACCAGTCTTCCTTCAGGCCGAAGCGCGTGCCGGTACCGCGGATGAACTGCCAGAGGCCCGCCGCGCGCGCGCTGGAATAGGCGAACGGCTGGTAGGCGCTCTCGATGACGGGCAGCAGCGCGAGCTCGAGCGGCATGTGCCGCTTCTCGAGCTGCTTGACGATGTAGTAGAGGTACATGTCCGCACGGCCGAAGGCCCGCTGCAGGTACTCGGGGTGCGAGGCGTACCAGTTGAGCTGCTCGTCGATCGCCCGCTCGCGCGGGTCCGGGAGCATGAAGCCGGCGCGAATGCGATCGAAAAGATCGGCATACTGCGTCGGGGCGAGGCTGGCCTCCGCCGCGGCGGTGGCGGTCGGAGCAGGGGGCGGTGGCGGCGTCGGCTGCGCGACCGGAGCGGGCGGCACGATGACCCGTGCGGGAGCAATCGGCCTCACGGGCTGGCGCGTGGCGCAGGCACCGAGGGCTGCAAGCGCGACAATCAGCAGCGCGTGACGTGTGGTTCGAATCTTATCCGTCGCCAAGTTCCCGGCCCTCTGAGCGGCATGTTAACTTCTTTTCGCACCGGAGCACGAGCCCCTGGTCGAAGACATTACTTAATCGGACGGGGAAATTTAACCGTTAACTTCACACTATTGCCAGTCCTTCATGGCGTCTTCGCGTAATTCTCAGTTGCAGCAGCCCCGGCCCGCGCGGCTCGCGTGGTGGGAGAGCCCCCTCGCCGCCGCCCTCATCGCCGCGGAATCGCAGTTGCTCGCGGAGGCCCTCGATGACGTGTTTGGCTGGGAATTGCTGCAGATCGGCGCATGGGGCGCCGGCCGCGAGTTGTTGTCCGGCGCCCGCACGCGCCATCAGGCCATCGTCGCCGCGCCCGGACTGTCGTCGAGCGCCGACATCTCGGCGCGGCCCACCCAGCTCCCCATCGTCAGCGATTCGATCGACGCGGTCCTGCTGCCACACATCCTCGAGTTCGCCACCGACCCGTATGCGATCGTGCGCGAGGCGGATCGCGTGCTCGTCGGCGAGGGCCGGCTGCTGGTGCTCGGGTTTCGGCCATGGAGCCTCTGGGGCGTCCGCGCCCGCTGGAGCCGCAGCGGCTTTCCGCCCGGCATGCGCCGTGTGCTCTCCGAGAGAAGAGTCCGCGAATGGCTGGTACTGCTCGGGTATGAAGTAGTTTCGGCGCAGCATTATTTGTTCCGCGGCCCCTGGAGCGGCGGGCTCGCCGCGGGGGAGGGCACGGGCCGGATGCTGCGTCGAGGACTCACGTACCCGCTCCCCGCCAACGCGTATCTCCTCAAGGCGCGCAAGCGCATCTACACTCTGACCCCCATCCGGCCGCGATTCCGGGAGCGGCCCGCGGTGCTGGGGGGGCTCGTCAAGCCTTCTCCGCATTAGTTTATGGCGCTGGATCCGGGCATCGTGCTGCGCAGTCCGTGCTGCGCGCAAGCCCGGGGTAGCCATCCTGGCTACCCGTGCGACGCATGCGTCGCACCCTGCCCGGCCCAGCGCCCGTTGAGCCAAAAAGCGTGGTTTTTGGCTCAAGGGCGGCCACCTGCGGCGGCCGGGCATGTCCGTGTGCCTGCCAGGCGCTCGTGCGGTTTCATTATTGGGGCGAGAAGGGCGATCGAAAAAACACGTGAACAAGTCGAGTGAGGGAACCGCGGCCGTGGTCGATATTTATACCGACGGTGCCTGCCGCGGTAATCCGGGTCCCGGCGGCTGGGCGGCGCTGCTCAGCATCGCCGGCCGCGAAAAAGAGCTGGCCGGTGCCGAGGCGCAGACGACCAACAACCGGATGGAGTTGACGGCCGTGATCCGTGCTCTCGAGGCGTTGAAGCGTCCGGTCCGAGCGCGGGTCTATACGGACTCCGAATACGTCCGGCGCGGTATCCTCGAGTGGGTGAGCGCGTGGAAGAAGCGGGGGTGGCTCACAGCGGACCGCAAGCCCGTCAAGAACCAGGATCTCTGGCGCCGGCTCGATGAGCTGGCGGCGGGGCACTCCATCGAGTGGCATTGGGTACCGGGCCATGCGGGCGTGCCGGGCAACGAGCGGGTGGATCGGCTCGCGAACGAGGCCATCGACGCGATGAGGTCTCGATGAAGAAAGAAAGGCTGTAGACTTCGCTCATGCGACAGATCGTTCTCGACACCGAGACCACCGGTCTCGAGCCTGCGCTCGGCCACCGGATCATCGAGATCGGCTGCGTCGAGCTTCTCAACCGCAGGGTCACGGGCCGTACCTTCCACCGCTACTTGAATCCCGAGCGGGACATCGACATCGGCGCGGAGGCGGTGCACGGGCTGCAGCGCCAGGATCTCGTGCGCCAGCCGCGGTTCGCGGAGATCGTCGACGAGCTCCTCGAGTTCATCGGCGACTCGGAGCTGGTCATTCACAACGCCGAGTTCGACGTCGGCTTCCTGGACGCGGAGCTGCGCCGCGCCGGCCGGGCGATCGTGATGGGCGAGCTCTGCCGGGTCCTCGATACCCTGACCCTCGCGCGTGAGATGCATCCCGGGCAGCGCAACAACCTGGATGCGCTCTGCAAGCGCTACAACGTCGACAACTCGCGCCGCGAGCTGCACGGCGCGCTCCTCGATGCGCGGATCCTGGCGGACGTCTATCTCGCCATGACGGGCGGCCAGGGGGCTCTGGCCCTCACCGCGACCGCCTCCGGCGCCTCCGGCCCCGGCGCCGGGCAGGTGCGCGCGCTCGTGCGGCCGCCGGCGCCGCTGCGCGTCATCGCCGCCACGGACGAGGAGCTGCGCGCCCACCGCGACATGCTGGCGCTCATCGCGAAATCGAGTGCCGATCGCTGTCTCTGGCCCGCGGCCGAGGACGATCCGCTGCCTGCCGCAAATCAAGCCTGAGTGGAGTCCATGTTTCATCTTCGCAAGTGCCGCATCGGCGTCGTCGGCCTGGGTTATGTGGGTCTGCCGCTCGCGGTGGAATTCGGCAAGCATTTCGATACCGTCGGCTTCGACATCAAGCCGCACCGCGTCGCGGAGCTCGCGAGCGGCCGCGACAACACGCTCGAGGTCACGCGGGCGGAGCTGAAGGCCGCCAGGCGGCTCTCCTTCAGCACGGAGCTCGACAGCCTCAAGCGCTGCAAGGTCCTCATCGTGACGGTGCCCACCCCGATCGATGAGTACAAGCGGCCCGACCTGACGCCGATCGTCAAGGCGAGCGAGACGGTGGGCAAGGTGCTGTCCAAGGGCACGGTGGTCGTCTACGAGTCGACCGTTTATCCCGGGTGCACCGAGGAGATCTGCGTGCCGATCCTCGAGCGGGAATCGGGCCTGAAATTCAACCGCGACTTCTTCGTCGGCTACAGCCCGGAGCGCATCAACCCCGGGGACAAGGAGCACCGGCTGACCACGATCAGGAAGGTGACCTCGGGCTCGACGCCCGCGGTCGCGGAGTTCGTCGACAAGCTCTACGGCGCCATCGTCACCGCGGGCACGCACAAGGCCTCCAGCATCAAGGTGGCCGAGGCCGCGAAGGTCATCGAGAACACGCAGCGCGACGTCAATATCGCCCTCATCAACGAGCTGGCGCTGATCTTCAACCGCCTGGGGCTCGACACCGAGGAGGTGCTGAACGCCGCCGGCTCGAAGTGGAACTTCCTGCCCTTCCGGCCGGGGCTCGTCGGCGGCCACTGCATCGGCGTGGATCCCTACTACCTCACGCACAAGGCGCAGGCGATCGGCTATCACCCGGAGATGATCCTCGCCGGGCGCCGGATCAACGACAACATGGGTCTGTACGTCGCGGGCGAGATCATCAAGCTCATGACCGAGAAGCGCATCCACATCAAGGGCGCGCGCATCCTGGTGCTCGGGATGACCTTCAAGGAGAACTGCCCCGACATCCGCAACTCCAAGGTCATCGACGTCGTGCGGGAGCTCGAGAAATACGGCGCCGAGGTCGACATCTACGATCCCTGGGCGGACGGGCAGGAGTGCCGGCACGAGTACGGCCTGAGGCCGATCCGCTCGCTGGTACCGAAGCGCTACGATGCCGCGGTGGTCGCGGTCGCGCACCGGGAGTTCCGTGACATGGGAATCGAGGGGGTGCGGCGCCTCTGCAGGAAGAACCACGTGGTCTACGACATCAAGCATGTCTTTCCGGCCGCGCAGGCGGACGGCCGCCTGTGAAGATCCTGCTCACGGGCGCCGCCGGCTTCATCGGCTATCACACGACCCTCAATCTCCTCGCGCGCGGGCACGAGATCGTCGGACTCGACAATCTCAACGAGTACTACGACGTCAATCTCAAGAAGGCGCGGCTCGAGCGCTTGAGCGCGAAGCCGGGCTTTCGCTTCGTCAAGCTCGACCTGGCGGACGATGAGGGCATGAGGGAGCTCTTCGCGCGGGAGAAATTCCAGCGCGTGGTGCACCTCGCCGCCCAGGCGGGCGTGCGCCATTCGCTGAAGGATCCGCACAGCTACGTGCGCAGCAACGTCACCGGCACGCTCAACATCCTCGAGGGCTGCCGGCACAACGCCGTGGAGCACCTGGTGTACGCCTCGACCAGCTCCGTCTACGGCGCGAACACCGACATGCCGTTCTCTCCGCACCGCATCGCCGATCACCCGCTGACCATCTATGCCGCCACCAAGCGCTCGACCGAGCTCATGGCGCACACCTATTCCTCCCTCTTCGGCCTGCCGACCACGGGATTGCGCTTCTTCACCGTGTACGGTCCCTGGGGACGCCCGGACATGGCGCTCTTTCTCTTCACGCGCAACATCCTCGAGGACAAGCCGATCGATGTCTTCAACAACGGGCATCATCGGCGCGACTTCACCTATGTCGAGGACATCGCCGAGGGCGTGGCGCGCGCCTGCGAGCGGGTGGCGCAGCCCTCGCCCACATGGAACAGCGCGGCGCCGGATCCGGCCACCAGCCGCGTGCCGTTTCGCATCTACAACATCGGCAATCACCAGCCGGTGGAGCTGATGCGGTACATCGAGGTGATCGAGGAGTGTCTGGGGAAGAGGGCGCAGAAGAACTTCCTCCCGCTGCAGCTCGGGGACGTGCCGGAGACCTTCGCGGACATCGAGGATCTGGTGCGGGACGTCGGCTACCGGCCGGCAACCCCGATCGAGGTCGGAGTGCGCAAGTTCGTCGACTGGTTCTGCGAGTACTACGGGTACCGGCGCTCCTGAGCCAACAGCCGCGCCGGCACGTCCCCCCGCTCAATCGCGCAGCCAAGCGGCAAAGAACGGATCCTCCAGGCGCCAGCGGAAGGAGCTCTTCCGCTCCTCGCGCCGCAGGATCTGCCTTGCCTCGAGCAGCTTGAGAGTCTTGCTCGTGGTGCTGGGGGTGATCCGATACTTCTGCGTCACCGCGGCGGAGGTCATCCCGACTCCTCGCTCGTGAATCGCAGCCGCCAATACGCGCTGTTGGACGACGGTCAGACCATTCCACAGGGTAAGGTAAAAGGGTCCATCGCGGTCCACGAGCAGCTTCAGTGCCCGCCTGACCAGTCTCGGAGTGAGGGCATCCCCGTCCTCGTCCCCCAGTAGCTCCCATGCGACGCTCGAAAGGGCTTGCACATTGTAGGGCACGTCCTCGGCGATATCGAGGATGTCCTTCACCGCCGCAGTGTCGACGCGATAGCCGCTCCCTTCGAAGCCGCGCGTGATGAATGGCGCGAACTCCTCGCGCGGCAACGGGCCGAGAAAATGCCGAATGCCGAGGCGGTAAAACGGTCGCGCTGGATTCAGCGTCATGTCGTTGAGGAGAGTCGTCTTCGAACCCGCGAATATGAAAGCCACCTCCGTGTGGCGCTGCATGGCCGCTCGAATCTGAGCCTCGGTGCTCTCGCCCCCCAGCTCGATCACCTTCTGGAACTCGTCGAGGACAATCGCCGTCGGTTGCCCTGTCTCCGAGGCCATGCGGGCGAGCCCGTCGATCGCATCGATGAACAGCGGGGTCTGGTCCGCATCGATCGCGGATTGTGCGTTGAGGCTCGCGCTCCAGCTGTTCTCCGCGGGGTCATAGCTGATCACAGGCCGCAGGCGCGAGAAAAAGCGGAGGATCTTCTCCCCCGTCTTCGCCACCTCGCTCTTGAGCTTGCGCGCGCTCTCGAGGACTACTGCGCGCACCAACCCGTCCACGCCGGGGTACGCCTCGGCGTCCAGCCGAATGACCACCGCGCCCTGCCGCTCCGCTGCTGCGCTCGCGGCCCGCAAAATGGCTGTCTTTCCGAACCGCCGCGGGCCGAGCAGAAATATCCGCCCCTGCTCCAGGATGGCGCGTGTCACGTCGCGGATCTCGTCCTTGCGGTTGACGATCTGGCTGGGCTTGAGCTCGGCACCGTACTGGAAGGGGTTTCGCATATTCCACCAATGGCGTTATCCTGATAGGACTTTCCAATCAGTATAATTCAAAGCGACGGAAACTTACCGGGCCGGCGCACCGGCAGCAGTGCTTTGCCCCTGGCCCCACCCCGCGGCGGCGGGGCGCAGTTGCGCTACGCTGTCCCTGCTGCGCGCAAGCCCGGGGTAGCCATCCTGGCTACCCGTGCGACGCATGCGCCGCACCCCCCTGTGCCTGGGCACCGGCTCGTGCCGTCTCATGGTTCGGGGTCGCGCCATGCGCGATGGGGAACTAAGCTGCGCGTTTCTTCGCTGCAGGTAAGCC
>DASTAC010000086.1:0-37260 GCA_035713045.1 Steroidobacteraceae bacterium | reverse complement strand
GGGCATCGTGCCCCGCCCAGCGCGGTTTTGGGCAAAAAGCGTGGTTTTTGCCCAAAACCCGGCCACCTGCGGCGGCCGGGTACATCCCTGTACCGACTACCGTGTTTGTCCGTTTCATGATTCGGGGTCGACCGTCGGTCGATGGGGAACTACTGACACTCGCGAAAGACACCGAGCAGCGGGAAATAGAGCGCCGCCCGCACCGGCTCGGGCCCCAATCCGCGCGCGAGCACCGCATATCCCTGGAGCTGTGCGCGATAGCGCTCGAGCTCCTGCCCGATGAACTCCTCGAGCCGGCCGCCCTCGTGTCGGCTGGTCTTGAAGTCGATCACCCAGCGTGTCCCCTCATCGTCGATGAAGGAACGGTCGATGACCACGCTCGTGAGCCTGCCGCCCGCCATTCCCGTGAGCGCGAGCTCGCTCGCCGCCTGCCGATGCTCGCGTGAGAGGATCCAGCGGCCCTTCGCGTCTTCGACTGTCCGAGTCAACGCTTCGACGACATCACTGGCCGCGCTGTCGAGATCGCTCTCGGGCACGCCGTGACGACGCAGTCGCTCGCGATAGTGTCGGGCCTGCCCCGCGAGCCACTCACGCGAGGGCAGCTCGGCAGCCGCGCCGAAGGCCTGGAGCGCCCCATGGACCACGGTGCCGATGTGGCGCCGCGTCTCGCCCACCCAGCTGAATTCCGGCGTATCAAGCGAGCGCTGCGCGAGCGGCAGCCGCCAAAGCTGCGGGCCGCGCGGCATCTCGGGCGCAGTCCAATCCGCGCCCAGCCTGCGCAGCGGGCCGCCTGCGGGCCGAGCCGTCCCGCTCGGGAGGACGGCGTCGACAGCCGCGCTCGACGTACGGGCCTGGAATTGCATCTCCAGAGCCGGCCAGAGATAGCCGAGCAATGTCCGCGGGCGGGGAGACACGGCTCCGTCGCGGCGCACCGCAGGCGCGGCGTAGAGGTGAAGGGACCGCCTGGCGCGGGTCGCGGCGACGTAGAGCAGCCTCACCTGCTCGTTGGCGGCTCGCCGGTCCATCAGGCGCCTGAGGAACGCGTTGACCTCACCGGGGTCCTCATCGCCGATTGCGGGCGCAGGGGCCATGATGAGATCGGTCTCCTCGGGCGTGGAGCGCTCGCGCCGCGGCAGATCGAGCCAGCGCAGCAACGGCTCCCGTCCCCGGTTGCGATCCCGATCGAGGCTCGGCACCAGCACGTGATCGAACTCGAGTCCCTTGGCGCCATGGATGGTCAGGACCTGTACCGGGGCGTCGGTGCGTGCCCGCGGCTGCGCATAGAGGCTCGCCAACACCGACTCCAGCGTGCCGGTCCCGCTCCACTCTCCCGAGGCCGTGCGCTCGCTGAGCGCCTCGAAAAAGGCGCGCGCGTGCCGCAACTCCTCCGCCTCATACGCGTCCGGCGCGCCGAGCGCCATCCATACGGCCTCGAGCCAGTCGGCGAGCGGGGCGCGATCGCGCTGCCCCACGCCCTCCTCCAGCACGCGCATGACACGCTCGAGCCGCGTGCGCTCCTCTTGCGGCCAGCGCGCGAGCCGTTGCGGCTCGCGCGCCGCCTCGCAGATGAGCCGCGAGTCCCCGCGAGACGAGAGATCGGTCAGGGTGGCCAGCGACAGTCCGCACCACGGCGCCCGCAGCACCGCGAGCCATGCGGTACGGTCGCCCAGGTGGCAGAGCGCGCGCATCAGGGACACCAGATCGCGCACCACCGGCACCTCGGCGAGCGGTACGAGCTCGACACCGATCGCATCGATGTCCCGCCCCTGCAGCGCGGCCACGATCGCCTGCGCATGCGAGCGCGCCGCCACGAGCACCGCAATGCTCGCCTGCGGATCGCGCGCCTTCAGGTCGCCGATCCGATCGGCGATCGCCCCGGTCTCAGCCGCACGCTCCGCGCCGGGGAGGAGACGCACCTCGACCGGATCCGCATCGTCTGCGGGCCCTTCGGGCTTTCCTGCAAGGCTCGGCGTGAACGCCACCGCGCTCTCGCGCAGGTCGTCGCTGCGCGGGAAGAGCTGCCCGAAGGTCTCGTTGGTCCAGCGGATGAGCGCCGGTGTCGAGCGAAAGTTGCGCAGCAGCTGCAGCGGTCTCAGGCTCACCGCGCCGATTCCGGCATCCCGCGCGCGCAGGAAGCATCCGACTTCCGCCTCGCGAAACTGATAGATCGACTGCATCGGATCGCCGACCACGAAGAGCGTGCGGCCGTCGCCCGGCTCCCAGCCCGCGGTCAGCGCCTCGAGCAGCTCGAGCTGCGCCACGGAAGTGTCCTGGAATTCATCGACGAGGATGTGGCGCAGCGACAATCCGGTCGTCAGGGCGAGATCCGTCGGCAGCCCGGCCTCTGCGAGGGCCGCCCGCGCCGCGCCCGCGATGTAGGTATGGTCGACGCGGCCATCGAGGCTGAAATGCGCCTGCAGCTGCGCGGCCGCCGCACGCAGCACTCGCGACAGGGCGGCGAGCGCAGCGGCGCTCTGCGCTCCGAGG
This sequence comes from Steroidobacteraceae bacterium, assembly GCA_035713045.1. GTDB lineage: Bacteria > Pseudomonadota > Gammaproteobacteria > Steroidobacterales > Steroidobacteraceae > 13-2-20CM-66-19. The sequence continues at coordinate 34,773 of DASTAC010000086.1, read as the reverse complement.
TCCGGGTCGGGTAGCGAGGCGATCTCGCGCAGCGTCGCGCGCGCCGCCGGCAGCGCGCTCAGCCGCTCGATGCAAGCCCGCAGCGCCTCCTTGCCGGCGGCGTTCTCGAATCCCGCCCCCAGCCTGCGGTCGATGGCCTTGCGCCAGCCGCCATCGTTGGTGAGGGCGAGCCGCGCCAGGGTCTTCCAGGATTCCAGACGGCACACCTGCGCCTGCAGCGAGCCGACACCCGGAAGGCGCGCCGCTTCGGCACAGACCTCGACGCCGAGACAGGCGGTGGCGGTCCGCAGGCGCTCCTCGACTATCCGGGCGAGGCTGTCCGCCACGCGGCGGCACAGGATGTCGGGCTCGTGACCCAACACGTACCGCAGCCAATGCGCGCGCTGGCGCAGCATGTCGGCGAGCAGCCGCTCGACGAGGCTCCAGCGGTTGTCGAGCCGCTCGAAGAGGAGCTCGAGGTCAGCCGCGAGCTGCGCGTCGGCATCCGCCGCGAGCAGCGTCTCGCGCGCGGCCAGCCGATAGAGCTCATCCGGCCGCGCGCTGACCGAGAGCTCGCTGCCGGCGCGGGCCGTGACCGGCAGCTGGCTGGCCAGGCGGAAGTTGAAGGAATCGATCGTCTGGATGCGCAGGCGCCCGGGGTCCTGGGCCAGACGCCATCCTCTCTCCTGCGAGCGCTCGAGCGCAGCGGACGCGAGCTGCCGCAGGTGCGCGGCCTGCGCCCCCTCGCCGACATCCCCACGCAGGGCCCGCAGGACCCGGGCGCGCATCTCCGCCGCCGCGCGCCGGGTGAAAGTGATCGCGAGGATCTGCTCCGGCTCATCGACCACGGCCAGGAGGCGCAACAGTCTCTGCGTCAGGACCGAGGTCTTCCCCGACCCGGCGGGCGCTTGCAGGATCACCGACAGCCTGGGGTCGATCGCATGCTCGCGTGCGAGATCGTCGACCTCGCGCGCTTCGGCGAGACCGTCACGCGGCACGCTACTCATCGTCCACACTTCCCGCGGCATCCTCCGCACCGTCGTCATTCGTGCCGACGAGGCCATCACCCACGCGGCAGATGCCCGCCACATGGCAGAAGTCGCACGCGTGCGGCTTCGGGTCGACTGCCGCATGCCCGGACGCGAACGCAACGGTCAGCCGCTCCACGAGCCCGCGCCATTCGCGGACCCGCGCCTGCCAGGGATCCCCCGACTCTCCCTCGGGGCCTTTCACGCCCGCGACCTTAGGCAGCATGTCCTCCCGCGCAGCGATGCCGTCGAACCTGACCTCCCGCGCAGTGACATTCACGGTGGCCATCGCGAGGACCTCGTCTCCCACTGCCGCCAGGTAAGCCAGGAGCTGCGGATGCGAAGGCCGATCTCCATACCAGTCGGGACTGACCCGCCTGCCGCTCTTGTAGTCGAGGATCGCGACGCCGCCGCCCTCGAGCGCATCCAGCCGATCGATGCGCAACCGCAGCTCCCGTCCCGCCAGCTGCAGCCAGGAAGAGTATTCCGTGTGCCGCACGGTGAAGGGCGCCCGCCGCCGCTCGATGTCGAGGAGCTTGCGGATCAGCCGCTCGGTGCGGCGGCATTCCCGAGCCATGGCCGCGCGCGCCGGCGGGTCCTCGCCCGCGGGCGCGAGTGCGGCCGCCGCGCGCTCGATGCAAGACCCGAGCAGCTCATCGAGCTCCGTCGCGCAGAGCGCTGCCAACGCGCTCGAGTCGCCGAGCCGCTCCCAGAGCTGTTGCAAAGCGCCGTGCAGGAGTTGGCCGCGCGCATCCGGCGCAACACCCGGCTCCGGCATCCCGAGCTGCACACTGCCCAGGCGCAGCTCCGCATAGGCGCGGAACGGACACTGATTCTGCAACTCGATGCTGCGCGTGCCGGAGGGTAGCGGCAGCTGAGAGCTCCACTCAACACCGACAACGTCCCGCCACTCCGTCAAGCGTCCTGGTCGATGAAGACGCTCGGGCAGCCATATCGAGACGCGCGCCTCGTCGGACGTCGGCGTGGTGGTACGCCACTCCTCGATCAACGGGCTCGGCAAGAGCTCGATGTCCTCGGACCGCGCCGGAGCGCTGAGCATCAGCTCGGCGGCGGTTGCGCGCCACGCTGCAACCACGGTGCGCGCCTCCTGCAACCGGCCCGCCGCGGTAGCGGCGGGCCATCCGGCTGCGATCTGCGCCGCCAGCGGCAGAAACGGGTCGGGCGCGACCGGCGGCGGGAAGGCCTCCGCGTGCAGCCCTGCCACCCAGAGCCCGTCATAGCGCACCACCGGATCCACATAGGCCGCAGAGAGGGTCACCGCGGGATCCTCGTCCGCCGGCCGGTAGGGTGTCCGCGAAGCCAGCTCCACCAGCCACTGCACGGCCGTCCCGAGGGTCAATGAGCGGGCCGCCGCCGAGAGCTGACCGAGCTCATCGAGCAGCTCGTGGAAGCGCACCAGCGTCTGTTGCTCGGCGCCGATCCGCGTCCGTGCGCCGGGCCACCCGAGCGCCTCCAACGCCGCCCTGAATCTCTCCGACCACTCGCGCGGTGTGCCGGGTCCCACCCCGACGCATGCGATCGCCTGGTCCAGGCGCACGCTGATGGCTGCGGCCGCTGTGGCGAGCGGCCTGGGTGCCCGGTGCAGAAGCGCCAGGATCGCCGGAATATCGAGCCGCAGCCGCGCCTGATCACGCAGCCACAGGTCCAGACCCGCGCGGGCCGCCGCGCCAGGCTCGGCCCACCACGGGGCGCGCAGCCATTCGAGGACGCTCTCCATCTCGAGCGCCTCTCCCCCGAGCAGCGCCAGGGTACGGAGCGCATGGGCGGGCAGGGACAGGCTCGCGAGCGGCCGGCCGCCTTCGATGCCGACCAGCGCCGGACTGTCGAGCCCTCCCGGATCGATGGCCTGACGGATGAGGGTCGCCAGCCGCTCGCGCCTGCCCCCGGATCCGGTCAACAGGACGAGGAGACGGGCATCCGGCCGCTCGTTCAGATGGCTTCGGCACCACTGCGCGATGCGCTCGAGCTCTTCGCGCTCATCCGCCGCGCGCACGAGGCTCGGCGATGTCAGCGACACGGTCTCGGTGCCCGATCGACGGGCGCTCTCGAAGCCTTGCCGCGCGCGTGCGGCGACGATCGACTGAATCCGTGGCGAAGGGGCGAGAAAGCCGGCGAAGATCACCGGGCGTCCGTCGCCGATGACCGGCAACCCGGAAACGGCCGCCGTCAGGGGCGCTGCTCCCAACTTCCGACACCGCTCCTCGACTGCGCGATGCACCGCGGCCAGCAGCTGCGCCTCCGTGCCGGCAGGCTCCCGCAGGGCTCGCAGGTCGATGCTCAGATCCGCGGCGAGGCCGCTGGAGCGGCGCAGCGACTCGGCCAAGGACGCGCGATTGACGAGATCGAGCCCGTGCGTGGCATCAGCGGTGCATTGCCGCCAGAGGAGCCACTCCTCCGCCGGAGAGAGCAGCCGCGGCAAGCCGCTGCCGGCCGTGGCGGCGTGACGCTCCACTTCCCGCGTGAGCCAGCCTTCCAGCGGCAGCGTATCCGGGCTGGCCCACACCTTCCTGCCGCCCGCGAGCCGCTCGGCCGCGTACGCCAGCCGCAGCGCGTGGGCCCGCTGGCGCGACGGCACCACGACAGTCCCCCCGCGCTCGAGGACGCTCTTGATATAGGAAGAGACTTGTATCAATACAAAGGCTTATCGCACTTTCGTGCGATTTTACTTGAATCTGGAGGTCGCCTCGACGACGTTGCGGCCCGGCTCGGCCTGAGGCTCGGCTGCACCGGGCGCGCTCGCATAGCCCTGCAGCAGCTCCTCGATGCGCTCGAAGACCTTGCGCAGCGTCGCGGCATCCGGGAGGCTCGTCACGCGGAAATGATTGCGGTACGGAACGTTGAAGCTCACGCCTGGAGCCACCAGCACGTGCTTCTGCTCGAGGAGATCGAGCGCGAATTTCTGATCGTCGAATGACGGCAACTCGCGCGAATCGACACCGATGAACCCGTACATGGCCCCCTGCGGCGGTGCGAGCCGGAGAAAGCGGCTGCCTGCGACGGCATCCAGGATGGCGCGCCGGGATTCGTACAGGCGCCCGCCTGGCGTGACGAGGTCCTTCACGCTCTGGTAGCCGCCGAGCGCCGTCTGCACCGCCCACTGCGAGAGCACGTTGCTGCAGAGCCGCAACGAGCTCAATAGCTCGAGCGCGCCCAGGTAATCCGCCGCGGCGCGGGTGCGCCCGGAGAACACCGCCCAGCCCACACGATAGCCGCACGCCCTGTACACCTTGGAGAGCCCCGACAGCGTAGCGCACAGCGCGTCGCGCACGAGGGTCGCCATCGGCACGAACTCGGCGTCCTCGTACACCATCTGGTCGTAGATCTCGTCGCTGAAGACGACGAGCCCGGTTCGCTCCGCCAGCCGCGCCAAGGCCTCGAGCACCGGCCGGGGGTAAACGGCGCCGGTCGGATTGTTGGGATTGATGATGACGATGGCGCGCGTGCGCGGCGTCACCAGGCGCGCGATCTCCTCGGGATCGGGCACGAAGCCGTTCTCAGGCCGGCACGGGTAGTGCACGGCGCGCCCGCCGTTCAGGGTGACGGCGGCCGTCCAGAGGGGATAGTCCGGGCTCGGCACCAGCACCTCATCGCCGCTGTTGAGAAGCGCGCGCAGCACCAGGTCGATGAGCTCGCTCACACCGTTGCCGATGAAGACCTCCTCGGCCGTGACCCCGGTGATCCCCCTCGCCTGCTGCTGCATCACCACCGCCTCGCGGGCCGGGAAGATCCCCTTCTGGTGGCAGTAGCCCTCGGCCTCGGAGAGGTTCTCGATCATCGCGAGGCGCATGGTCTCCGGTGTGCGGAAGCCGAATGCCTTCGGATTGCCGATGTTGAGCGAGACGATCTCGTAGCCCTGGCGCTCGAGCTCGTGCGCGCGCCGGGCGAGGCGGCCGCGGATCTCGTACCGGACATGGCGCAGGTTATCGCTCGGACGGATGTTGGCGTCGGGATTCATGGTGCTCGGAGCATACCATTAGAGAGTTCCAGCCAGCGGTGACACGCCACCCGGCTGCCGCCCGGCGCCGCATCCCAGGCGGGCGCCCGTGCGGCGCACAGATCGATGGCATGCGGGCAGCGGCCCCGGAACGCGCACCCCGCGGGCGGCTGATCCCGCCCTTGCGCCTCCCGGGACTCACCCGGATGCACCAGCGCCAGCCTGCGGGGTTGCACGCGCGGATCAATGACCGGCACGGCATCCAGCAGCTCGCGGGTGTAGGGGTGGGCGGGCGCCGCGAAGAGGATCCCCGATCCGGCGAGCTCCATCATGCGTCCGCGGTAGAGCACCAGGACGCGATCGCACAGGCGCCTGACGACGGCAAGATTGTGGCTCACCAGGAGGATCGACATGCCGTGCTCGCTCTTGAGGCTTGCCAGCAGATCCAGGATCTGCGCCTGCACGGTCGCATCGAGCGCGCTCACGGGCTCATCGCAGACGAGGAGCCGGGGCCCCAGGATCATGGCGCGCGCGATGCCCACGCGCTGACATTGCCCGCCGGAAAGCTCGTGCGGATAGCGGCTCGCCATTTGCGGCGGCAGGCCGACCCGCGCCAGCCATCGGCTCACCCGCCCTGCCCGCGCCCCGGCGTCGAGCCGCGGCTCGTGAACCCGCAGAGGCTCGGCGACGATCGCGCCGACGGTCATCCGCGGATCGAGGCTCGCCAGCGGGTCCTGGAAGACGATCTGCATGTCGCGGCGCAGGCGCCTCAACTCCCGCTCGGACACTCCCGAGAGCGGCCGACCCATCCAGCTCACGCGGCCGCCGGTCGGGCGGATCAGCCGCAACGCCGCCCGGGCCAGCGTCGACTTGCCGGAACCGGACTCTCCGACCACGCCGAGCGCCTCCCCGGCGCGCAGCTCCAGGCTGACGTCGTCCACTGCAGGGAGGGCGCTGCCACCTCGCCAGTAGCCGCGCCGCGGGTACTTCACGGTGAGCGAACTGACACCCAGCACGATCGGCGAAGCGGCCGCGACCGGCGCGGCGGCCGCGGGCTGCGGCGTCGGGCCGGAATCGAGTGTGAGTGTTCGCCCCAGGAGATCCCGGGTGTACTCGTGGCGCGGCGTCTCCAGCACCGCGAGCGCGGTGTCCAACTCGACGATGCGTCCGGACTGCATGACGGCGACCCGATCGGCGACACCCGCCACGGCGCCGAAATCATGGGTGATCAGCACCATCGCAGTGCCGGCCTCGCGCTTGAGCTGCGCGAACAGCGCCAGAATCTGCGACTGCACGGTGACGTCGAGCGCGGTCGTCGGCTCATCGGCGATGAGGAGGTCTGGATCGCATGCCAGCGCGATTGCGATCATCACTCTCTGGCGCATGCCGCCGGAGAGCTCGTGCGGATACTGGCGCAGGCGGCGCGCGGCATCGGGGACATGAACGCGATCGAGCAGAGCGAGCGCCTTGCGCCGCGCCTGGGTCCAGCTGGCGCCGCAGTGAGCGACGATCGGCTCGGCAATCTGCTCACCGACCCGCAGGTGCGGCGTGAGCGAGGTCATCGGGTCCTGGAAGATGAGGCCGACCCGCGCACCGCGAAGGCGGTCGAGCTGCCTCTGCGTGCGGCCGATGAGCGGCTCGCGGCCGAGGTGCACGCTGCCCGCCACCCGCGCACTGGCGGGCAGCAGCCCGAGGGTCGCCAGGAAAAGCTGCGTCTTGCCGGCTCCCGACTCGCCGACGACGCCCAGACATTCGCCGCGCGCGACCTCGAGCGATACGTCCTGGACGGCGGCGACTTCCCCCTGCGCCGTCGTGAAAGTGACGCTGAGGCGCGAGATCCGCAGCACCGCGGCAGGGTTCTCCTCAGTGCGCGGCGGGATCGAGTGCATCGCGCAGGCCGTCGCCCAGGATGTTGAAACAGAGAAGGAGCGTGACCAGGAATGCCGCCGGTACGAGCAGCATCCACGGCGCCGTCAACATCTGCCGCGCACCCTCGCTGATGAGGCTGCCCAGACTCGCCCGGGGCTCCTGCACGCCGAGACCGAGAAAGCTGAGGAAGCTCTCGAAGGTGATCAGCTCCGGGATGGTGAGGGTGGCATACACCGCCACCGTGCCGGCGAGGTTGGGCACGATGTGCCGCAGCAGGATGCCGGGCGTGCCGAGCCCGCACGCCCGCGCCGCCTCGATGAACTCGCGCCGCTTCAGCGACAGCGTCTGGCCGCGCACGACACGTGCCATGGTGAGCCACCCCACTGCGCCTATGGCGAGGAGCAGCATGGCGATGTTGCCGCGCCCGAACACGGTCGCCAGGATGATCACGACGAAGAGGTACGGCAACGCATACAGCATGTCCACCGTCCGCATCATCCAGGAATCGGTGCGGCCGCCGACATAGCCCGCGACTGCGCCCCATGCAACGCCGATGCCGGCGCTCACGGCGGTCGCGAGCACCCCGATGAGCAGCGAGAGCCGCAGTCCATAGAGCGTGCGCACGTAGAGATCCCGTCCGAGCGGATCCGTTCCGAGCCAGTGCGAGGCGGTGAGCCCGGGCGCAATGGCGAGGTGGCGCCAATCGAGCGCATCGTACGAATACGGACTCAGCCAGGGCCCGAAGGCCGCTAGCAGCGCCAGCACCGCGAGCACCACCGCGGCCGCAACGACCGCCGGATTCCCGCGCAGGCGGCGGCCGGCGCACCGGGCCCGCGGCGCGCTCGGGCCGAGCGCCTGCGCCTCAGTCATGGCGCACCCTGGGGTCGAGCCAGCCATAGACGAGGTCCGCCGCGAGATTGAGCAGGAGCGTCAGCGCACCGTACAGAACGACCATGCCCATGACGAGCGTGTAGTCGCGATCGAGCGCCCCTTGCACGAGGTAACGACCCGTGCCGGGCAACGCAAACACCGTCTCGACCACGAGCGAGCCGGTGAAGACGTACGTGGCCGCCGGCCCGAGATAACTCACGACCGGTAGCAGAGCGGGCCGCAACGCGTGCCGCTGCAGCACGCGCCAGGGCCCAAGGCCCCTCGCCCGCGCGGTTCGCACGAAGGTCGCGCCGAGCGTCTCGAGGAGACTCCCGCGCATCAGGCGGGCAATCGCGGCGCCCACCGGAAGCGCCAGCGTAACCGCCGGCAGCACGAGATAAGCGGGATCGCCGGGCTGCCACCCGGCCACGGGCAGCCAGTGCAGGGCGAGCCCAAACAGGAGCGCCAGCAGCGGACCGGTGACGAAGGCCGGAAGAGCGATCGCCAGCGTCGCGAGGGCCGTCACCGCGTAGTCGACGACGCCGCCGCGGCGCAGCGCGGCCCAGACCCCGAGCGGCACACCGCCCAGGATCGCAAGCGCGAGCGCCGCGAAGCCGACCGTCGCACTGACCGGCAATCCCTGCGCGATGAGGCTCGCGACGCTCTCGTCGCGCAGCTTGTACGAAACGCCGAAGTCACCGTGAGCGAGGCCTTCGAGATAATGCAGATACTGCACGCCGAGAGGCCGGTCGAGGCCGTAGAGGTGATCGAGGTTGGCGCGCTCCTGCGGCGTCAGAGTGCGTCCCGCGAAGGGACCGCCGGGAGCCAAGCGGATCACGAAGAACGACAGCGTGACCAGGATCAGCAGGGTCGGGACGGTTCCGGCAATGCGGCGGAGCGCGTACCCAAGCATCGTCGAAGCGAACTCCGTTGAACTCTGTGGCTCTCGCCGGTGAACGATTCTACCGGGAACGTCTGATATAGTGATGAGAATTAGTGCCAACGTGAGTCGGTTCGCGGTATGAAACGGATCCTGGTCGGCATCAAGCGAGTGGTGGACTACAACGTGCGCATCCGGGTGAAACCCGATGGCAGCGGCGTCGCCACCGAAGGGGTGAAGATGAGCGTCAACCCCTTCGACGAGATCGCGCTCGAGGAGGCGCTGCGGATCAAGGAGCGCGGCGCGGCCGAGGAAGTCGTGGTGGCAAGCATTGGCCCGGCGGATTCCCAGCAGCAGCTGCGTACGTGTCTCGCGATGGGCGCCGACCGGGCCCTGCACGTGCAGGCGGACGGCGTGATCGAGCCGCTGGTGGCGGCCCGCACCCTGCTCGAGCTCGTCAAGCGCGAGCAGCCCTTTCTCGTCATCCTCGGCAAGCAGGCGATCGACGACGACAACAGCCAGACCGGACAGATGCTGGCGGCGCTCTGGGATCGGCCGCAGGCGACCTTCGCTTCGAAAGTGGAGCTCGACGGCGAGAAGGCCCGGGTGACACGCGAGGTGGATGCGGGGCTCGAGACGCTGGAGATCGATCTGCCGGCGGTGATCACGACGGACCTGCGCCTGAATGAGCCCCGGTACGTGAAGCTGCCCGACATCATGAAGGCCAAGAAGAAGCCGCTCGAGACGCTGACGCTCGCCTCGCTGGGGATAGAGCAGCAGCAACGGCTGAAGCTCACGCGCTTCGAGCCACCGCCACAGCGCCAGAAGGGCATCAAGGTCAGAGACGCCGCGGAGCTGGTCGCCGCGCTCAAGAACAAGGGTCTGCTGTAAATGAGCATACGCATCCTCGTCGTCGCCGAGCACGACGGCGTCCGCCTGAATCCAAGCACCGCCAAGTGCGTCACCTGCGCCGCCGGCATCCCCGGTGGCGAGATCACCGTCGCGGTCTGTGCTGCCGATGCCGGCGCTGTCGCCGCTCAGGCGGCGGCCCTCAACGGTGTCGCGCGCGTGCTCGCCGTGGAGGGTCCTGCGAACGCCCATCTGCTGGCCGCCGTGCTGGCACCGCAGATTGCCGCGCTGGCGGGTCCGTTCAGCCACGTGCTCGGCCCCTCGACCACCTTCGGCAAGGACCTCATGCCGCGCGTGGCCGCCCTTCTCGATACCCCGCAGATCAGCGACATCATGGCGGTGGAGAGCGCCACGCGCTTCCGCCGGCCGATCTACGCCGGCAACGCCATCGTGACGGTCGAGGCGCAAGCCGGGGCGAAGGTGGTGGGGACCGTCCGAACGGCCTCGTTCCAGGCGGCCGCGACCGGCGGCGCCGCCGCCATCGAGAAGACCGCCGTGAGCGCGCAGGTCCCCTCGCATACCCGCTTCGTTTCCGTCTCGGCGGCCAAGAGCGATCGGCCCGATCTGCAGACCGCCTCACGGGTGGTCTCGGGCGGACGGGCGCTCGGGAGCGCCGAAGCCTTCCAGAAGACACTCTACGGGCTGGCCGACAAGCTGGGCGCGGCCGTGGGCGCCTCACGCGCGGCCGTCGACGCCGGCTACGCCCCCAACGAGCTGCAGGTGGGCCAGACCGGCAAGATCATCGCCCCGGAGCTGTACGTGGCCGTCGGTATCTCGGGCGCGATACAGCACCTGACGGGCATCAAGGATGCCCGTACCATCGTCGCGATCAACAAGGATTCCGAAGCGCCGATTTTCGAGGTGGCCGATATCGGACTGGTCGGGGATCTCTTTCAGATCATTCCCGAGCTGGAGCGCCTCCTCGGCTGACGGGGCTCGGGATCAGGCCCAGAACGCGGAAGGCCGCCCGTTTGCACGGGCGGCCTCCTGTTACATCAGCGGATATCGAGCGCTCTAGAGAGCGCCCGATCGCCTCACTCGGGCCTACAGCTGGCCGAGGATGTGGTCAGCCGCAGAAACCTTGAACTGACCCGGCTCCTCGACGTTGACGCTCTTCACCACGCCGTCGTCGACCACCAGAGCGAACCGCTGGCCCCGCACGCCCATGCCGAACTTGCGCGCATCCATCTCGAGGCCCAGCGCCTTCGCGTAATCGCCGTTGCCGTCGGCCAGCATCATCACCTTGTCGCCCGCGCTCGAGGCCTTGCCCCAGGCGTTCATGACGAACACGTCGTTGACCGCCATGCACGCGATGGTATCGACACCCTTGGAGCGGATCTGGTCGGCCAGCTGCACGAAGCCCGGCAGGTGCTTGGCGTCACAGGTGGGCGTGAACGCCCCCGGAACCGAGAACAGCACGACCTTCTTGCCCTTGAACAGGTCTTCGGTCGTGACGTCCCTGGGGCCGTCCTTGGTCATCATTTTCAGCACGCCCGAAGGCATGCGGTCGCCCGCCTTGATCGCCATTTGCGTTCTCTCCTGACTGGATTATCGGCAGTACCGGCTCCGCAGCAATCAGACCTGACGCGCGCGCAGGCTCCAAAGGGTCGCCAGGCGCTGAAGCGTCGGATTGCCCTTGACCGCCCGGAACGACTTCAGCGCCGCGGCCTTGTCGCCCGCCTTCAGCTGCGCAATGCCGAGCAGCAGCTGCGCCTGCGACGGGCTCTTCAGACCGCCCTTGGCGATGCCCTGGCTCAGCGCCTGGATCGCCTTGTGGTAGTGCTGATAGCCGAAATAGGCCAGCCCGAGCCCGTAATCCTGGTTGCCGTTGCTCGACCGCGCGGCTTCCTCGGCGCTCCTGGCCAAGCCGGCCTGATCGCGCGCCGCAGCCCGCTTGGCATCCGCCAGCAAGCGCTGGGCCTTACCCTTGGTGCGAGCGTCGGAGAAGACGTTCGCCTTCATCCCCTTCTCGATGATCTGCTCCGCCTCGCCCGGCGAGCCGGCCTCGATCGCCAGCTGCGCGAAATCGGTGAAGTCCTCGGGGCGCTTCAGCACGTCGACCTCGGAGGCCAGACGGTAGGTCTGCAGCAGGTTGCTGTCGCTCTTGACCGTCCTGAACATGCCGTAGAGGAGCTGCTGCCAGTATTCCGGCTTCGGGTGATAGATCACCAGCTCCTGCAGCGCGTTGTTCTCGCAGGCCTCGTTCTTCATCTTGAGGCACGCGCTCAGCAGCAGCTGCAGCGACTCGTTGCTCGGCGCCACGCCCTTGCTCTTGTCGGTGGCGATGAGCTTCTTCTCGAAGCTCACCGTGCCCGCCCAGTCGGACTTCAGGTAATACGCCTGACCGACCAGCGTCGGCATCTGCGCATCGGCCCAGCCCTTGTCGATCGCCTCGGTGCCGAACTGGATCGCCTTGTCGTAGTTCTTGACCTGATAGTTGAGCTGCGCGAGCGCGACGGTGCGCTGCGGAATCTGGCTCGGGTCGAGGAAACCGTCCGTCAGACCCGGCTCCAGCGCCTTGGCCGCTTTGGCGTACTGCTTGGTGCGTACGTAGGCATACCCTTCCATCTCGTGGATGACGTGCTGCTCGTACGGGGTCTTCTTGCTGACCGCATCCGCTTTGGCGAGCTCCTGCAGGGCCCCGGAGTAGTCGTTCTTCTTCAGATCCTTCTGCGCTGCCTGCAGCGGTACGCCGACGGCGCGGCTGACAGTCCGCGCGGCCTGCTTCGCCTGAGCCGGCGTGATTCCGGCGAGTCCCACGCCGCAAACCAGCGCGGCGCCGAAAGCCACCGCCGCGAGCAGATTACCTTTGACCTTCATGACATCGTCTCTCATGCAGTGATTCACTGATCTCGGGCCACTATTGGGCGAATTCGGAAGTGTTGACGAAACCGATCTTTTCCATCCGGTTGCGCTGAGCCGCCGCCAGGACCTTGGCGACGACGTCGTACTTGGCCATGCCGTCCGGGCTCAGATGGATTTCCGGCTGCGGATCCTTGGTCGACTCCGTGGCGAAGTAGCCGTCGAGCTGCTGCAGCGTGACCGGAGTGCCGTTCCACACGATCGTGCCGTCGAAGTCGATGTCCAGATCGATGATCTGCGGCTGCACGGTCTGCGGCGGCGGATTCTGGTTCTGAGGCAGATCCAGCTTCACCGCGTGCGTCTGAATCGGCAGCGTGATGATCAGCGTCACGAGCAACACGAGCAGAACGTCGATGAGCGGCGTCGTGTTGATATCGCACATGGGGCCCGTGCTCGAGCCCCCGGTATTCATGGCCATGGTTCAGGACTCCTCAGTGCACTCCGAGCGCCGTGCGACTGGGCTCGGTAATGAACGCCACCTTGACCATCCCGCCGCGCTGCAGCTCGTAGAGGACGTGTCCGATGGACTTGTATGCGGCGTTCTTGTCGCCGCGGATGTGAACGTTCGGTTGCGGGGTCTTGACGGCCTCCCGCTCGATCATGGTCAGCAGCTGGTTGTCGTCCTTCACCAGCTGGTCGTTCCAGTAGATGTTGCCCGCCGCATCCACCGCGATAGTGATGTCCTGCGGCTTCGTCTGCGTCGGAATGTTGTTGGCGTGCGGCAGCTTGACCGGCACAGTCTTGGTGATCACGGGGATCGTGATGAGAAAGATGATGAGCAGCACCAGCATGACGTCCACGAGCGGCGTCGTGTTGATCGTTGCCATCACGCCCGGCTCCTCGCCGGACTCTTGTACGTTCATCGCCATAATCAGAAGCTCCTCACGCGCCGCGCCGGTCGCGCGCGCTCGGTATCAATTCAAAGCCAAGCCAGCCCGAAGGCGCGGCTCCGCGCGCAGCGCGGAGCCGGCCTTGCGGCACTCTCGTGATATCGACTGTCTCTCACTTGCGGACCGCGGCAGCCGCGGCTGCGGCGGGAGCGGCCGCCGGGCGGGCGCCGGTCATTTCCGGACCCGAGGACACGCGGGCGCCGCTGACGAGGTACGCGTGGAGGTCGCCGGCGAAGTTGCGCAGCGCATCCTGCAGGACCTTGTTGCGGCCGAGCAGCCAGTTGTAGCCCCACACCGCGGGCACCGCGACGAAGAGGCCCATGGCGGTCATGATCAGCGCGCCGCCGACCGGTCCCGCGACCTTGTCGATGCTCGCCTGGCCGGCGAGACCGATCGCGATGAGGGCGTTCATGACGCCCCAGACCGTGCCGAAGAGGCCGACGAACGGAGCAGAGGAGCCGACGGTGGCCAGGAAGCCCAGGCCCTTCTGCATCTGGCTGTTGACCTGGTCGACCGAGCGCTGCAGCGACATGGTGATCCACTCGTGCATGTCGATGCGGTCTGTGAGCCGGCCCTCATGGTGCGATACGGCGCGCAGACCATCTTCCGCGATGGCGCGGAAGCTATCGCCCTTCTTCAGGCGCTCGACTCCATCCTTGACCGACGATGCGGACCAGAACTGCTTCTCGGCGGCACGTGCGGACTGCTTGAGGCGACGTTGATCCCACAGCTTGGTCAGGATGATGTACCAGGACATCAATGACATGAGCAGCAGCAGGAGGATGACGCCCCGGGCGACGATGTCGCCCGAGTTCCACATGCCGGTCAGGCCGTAAGGGTTGTTGACGGATGCGATTTGATTACCCATAAATTCCTCGAATCACGAAAGGGCCGCGCTGGAAATTGCGGCATCGGAAGGCGGAGACATGTTGAGAGACGGAAACAGTTAGAACGAATCGGTGAGCTGGAACTTGATTGGAAGCGCCGTGCAGACGGTCACGGGCACGCCGTTGCGCGTCTCCGGCTGGAAGTGCCCGGAGGTGGCCTTGGCGTACCGGATCGCGGCCCGATCGAGACGCGGACTGCCGGAGCTCTTCTCGACCTGCGGCTCCCCGACCAAACGACCACCCGCGCCGATGCACATCTTGACGAGCACGGTGCCCTGCTCGCCCAGACGCCGGGAGGCATCCGGGTAGTAGCTGTTCGTCGAGGGGAAATCCCGCGCGATCGCCTGCAGCGGAGTGACTCGCACCGGAGCCGGCGGCGGGGCCGCCCTGACCACCTTCTTCACGACCGTGATGGCGTGGGTCTGGGAAGCCTGCGGCACGTTGATCTGGATCACCGGCGGCGGCACCTGCACCTGCTGCTGCTGCAACTGCGGCGGCGGCGGCGGCGGGGGTTTCAACGTCTTCTTCGTCTGCTGGACGATCGTTGTCTTGATCGGCGGCGCGACGAGCTGGATGGCTCTCTGGGCCAATCCGGTCGCCAGCACCCAGACGATGAGGATGTGGAGTGCGATGATGGCGCCGAGCACGACCGTCCGGCGCGTTAAGAACTGAGTGTCTTGTACGTAAGCGCTCATGAGTAGCTAGTAAGGCGTCGCTGTTGCATGTCCGCAATTGCCGGATGGAAACGTAAGCGGTGCAAAGTAACCGTCTTTCCACCTGCCCGCAAGCCGTCCCATCCGGACCCGATCTCGCCGGCGGTGCGGTCCGCCGACTCCTGCATGCCTGGGATCCGCGCGTACGCCTTTCCCCGGGCTGCCGCGCGCATAAACCTCAATCCCCCTGAGTAATTCAGTGCCGCGCCGCCTCGAGGGCTGGTAGCCGTGGGCGTGCGCCGCCTGCATCCGGTGGATGCGAGGCGCACTCTAACCGCTGATTTGCGCACTGACAACTGCATGACGCTGCGATGCTTAACGCCGCCTGACCTGGCGCGCTCGCGAGCGCCCTGGGACCGGCGCAGGGGAGCCGCCGCCGGTGACCGCGCCCGTGGAGGCGCTGCCCACAAGATGCGCGTACTTGGCCAGCACCCCCGCCGTGGCGAAAGGCTTGCGAGGCTTCCACGCCGCGCGCCGCCGGCTCAGCTCCGCCGCGGAAAGGTCCACCCGGATCTCCCGCCGTACCGCATCGATCGTAATCTGGTCCCCGTTGCGCAGCAGTCCTATGGGGCCACCCACCGCCGCCTCGGGTGCCACGTGTCCCACCACGAACCCGTGACTGCCGCCGGAAAAGCGCCCATCGGTGATCAGCGCGACCTTGTCCGCGAGGCCGCGGCCGACGATCGCGCCAGTAGGACTCAGCATCTCCCGCATGCCCGGACCGCCGACCGGACCTTCGTGACGGATGACAACCACCTCACCCGCACGTACGCGTCCGGAAAGTATCGCTGCGGTCGCCAGCTCCTCGCCGTCGAATACCCGAGCGGCCCCGCTGAAGGTCTCGCCTTCCTTCCCGGTGATCTTGGCGACCGCCCCTTCGGGAGCCACGTTCCCGTACAGAATGACGAGGTGGCTGTCCCTCCTGAGCGGCTGCGACAGCGGCCGCACGATATCCTGTCCAGCAATATACGTACCTGTTTCGGCGAGGTTTTCCGCCAGCGTCCGCCCCGTCACCGTCAGGCAGTCGCCGTGCAGCAGCCCCCCGTCGAGCAGCATTTTCATGAGCGGCTGGATGCCCCCGATGGCCACCAGCTCGGACATCAGGTACCGGCCGCTCGGTTTCAGGTCTGCGAGCACCGGGACTCTCTTGCCTATTCGAGTGAAATCATCGAGGTGAAGTTTCACTCCCGCATCCTGGGCAATCGCAAGGAGATGCAGCACGGCATTGGTCGATCCTCCGAGAGCGATCACCACGGCGATCGCGTTCTCGAAGGACTTGCGGCTCAGGATGTCGCGGGGGCGGATTCCCGCCCGCACCAGGGCCACGACCGCCTCCCCCGCCCGACGGCAGTCGGCGCGCTTCTCCCCACTCACCGCCTCCTGGGCGGAGCTGCCCGGCAGCGAGAGGCCGAGTGCCTCGATCGCCGAGGCCATGGTGTTGGCGGTGTACATGCCGCCGCAGCTGCCCGGTCCGGGGATGGCGGTGCGCTCGATCTCGGCGAGCTCCTCGTCGGTGATCTTGCCCGCCGCGCGGGCGCCGACCGCCTCGAACACCGCCACGATGTCGCGCCGGGCGGCCCCGGGGCGGATGGTGCCGCCGTAGACGAACACCGAGGGACGGTTGAGGCGCGCCATCGCCATCGCGCAGCCCGGCATGTTCTTGTCGCAGCCGCCGATCGCGACGAAGCCGTCGAACCCCTCGGCGCCCACCACCGTCTCGATGGAATCCGCGATGACCTCGCGCGATACCAGCGAATAGCGCATGCCCGGCGAGCCCATGGCGATGCCGTCGGAGACCGTGATGGTGTTGAAGAGCACGCCCTTGCCGCCGGCCGCGTCGGCGCCGGCGATCGCCTCGCGGGCGAGCTCGCCGATGTGCATGTTGCAGGGCGTCACGTTCGCCCACGTGGAGGCGATGCCGATCTGCGGCTTGGCGAAGTCCTCGTCCGTGAATCCGACGGCGCGCAGCA
Organism: Steroidobacteraceae bacterium; assembly: GCA_035713045.1. Taxonomy (GTDB): domain Bacteria; phylum Pseudomonadota; class Gammaproteobacteria; order Steroidobacterales; family Steroidobacteraceae; genus 13-2-20CM-66-19. The sequence continues at coordinate 17,961 of DASTAC010000086.1, read as the reverse complement.
TGGAGCGAGACGGCGTCTGCTTGAGACCGTCGACCACCAGCCGCGAATACTCCCGCGGATTGGTCATCGATGCTCTGCGCGCAGGTCTCGACGGGGATCGCGAAGCGCGGCCCCCCTCCGAGGAGGGGCGCGAGGACGCGCCAAGAGAGCGTTTTTTTCGGTCTGCCACGACGTACCTGGAGCTGGTGAGCCGCTTAGCTTATCACTGGTAGCGTGAGCGTAGCAGCTGGAAGAGACCGCGCACGCATTGCGCTTCCGCGCCCACCGGGCGGCCCGGCCGCTCCTTGCCATTCCAGGCATAGAGATCGAGGTGCAGCCAGTTCGGCGTCTCGGTGACGAAGCGCTTCAGAAAAAGTGCCGCGATGATGGAGCCCGCAAACGGCGTCGCGGCCACGTTACCGAGATCGGCGACCTTGCTGGAGAGATCCTCGTCGTAGCCCGGCCAGAGCGGCAGCGGCCAAACCGGATCGCTCTCCTCCTCGCCGTGTTTTCGCAGCGCATCGAGCAACCCGTCGTTGGGCGAGTACGCGGCGGGCAGCTCCGGACCGAGCGCCGTGCGCGCAGCGCCGGTCAGCGTCGCGAGATCGATCAGAAGGTCCGGCCGCTCGATATCCGCCTCCGCGAGCGCATCGGCCAATACGAGCCGCCCTTCCGCATCGGTATTGCCGATCTCCACGGTGAGTCCCTTGCGCGAGCGCACCACGTCGCCCGGCCGGTAGGCGGCTCCCCCGATACTGTTCTCGACCGCGGGGATGAGCACCCGGAGCTGCACGGGCAGATCGAGGCACATGATGAGGTCGGCCAGACCGAGCGCGCATGCGGCGCCGCCCATGTCCTTTTTCATGAGAAGCATGGCGGCCGAGGGCTTCAGATCGAGGCCGCCGGTGTCGAAGCACACGCCTTTGCCGACCAGGGTCACCCGCGGCGCGTCACGCTCGCCCCAGCGCATATCGATGAGCCTGGGCTCGCGGGCGCTGGCCGCACCCACGGCGCGCAACAGGGGGTATCCGGCAAGCTCTCCCCCGGTCAGCACCTGACAGCGCGCCCCGCGGCTTCGCGCGAGATCCAGGGCCGCATCCGCGAGCTCTTCCGGCCCCATGTCGTTCGCGGGCGTGTTGATGAGATCGCGGGCGAGCGCGGTGGCGCGCGCTGCCGCATCCGCGTAGCCGAGGTCGGCCCCCGGCGGCGGCACCAGTGCGGCGCGCGGCACCTGCGGACCGTCCAGCCGATAGCGGCTCATGCGATAGGCGCCCATGAGCCAGCCCAGGAGCAATCGCGTCGCGGCCTTGGGCGGCAGTGGCGTTGCGAGATGCCAGGCCTGTGCCGGCAGCCGGTCCGACAGGCCCGCGGCATGCCACAGCGTCAGTTCGTGCGCGCCGGCGAGCGCGCCGAGGCCGGCCACGGCGCCACCGATGCCGCCCTCCGCGGAAGGCAGGCTGAGAACACGGTGCCGCTCGGCCTGAAAGCCATGGGCCCGCACCCAGGCGATCACCGGGGTAGGCTGGCTGGCGAGCCAGCCCTGCAGCTCCCCTTCCGTAACGACCCAGAGCGGCCGGCTATCGGCGGGAGCGGCGCTCAGCAACATCTCTTGAGACACGCGGCGAGCATAACGGACGCGCCATCACGTTGACAAAGTCGCGGGGGATGTGCTGACATCGGCACCATCATCTGCCCCTATTGGCATTCAACCTTTTCACCCCGGGCACCCCAAGCCGTGGCATCCGAAGCGGAGATCGACGTGAGCTGCGCAGCGCCTGAAGCGCTGTGCGAGGCGCCGCGTCCGCTGCTGCTGGCACTGCCCATCGGACTGCTGCTCCCTGCGAGCAGCCGGTGCGGGGAACTCGCGCATACCTGAGGGCAGCTCAGGCAGAGTGAGAAAAGACACCAGACCCCGCACCGGCCACCAGCCGCTGCGGGGTTTTTGCCGTTTGTAGTTCTCGTTTTGAATGTGTGGAGCAAGATGATGAAGTTGTATTCGCAGAAAGACGTCGACAAGAAGGCCCTGCGGGGCGCCCGCATCGCGGTGCTCGGCTACGGCAGCCAGGGGCGCGCGCATGCGCTCAATCTGAAGGACAGCGGCTTCGATGTCGTCGTCGGCGTGCGCAAGGGCGGCGCGGGCTGGAAGAAAGCGAAGAAGGACGGTCTCGAAGTCGCCGAGCCGCTCGCCGCGGCGGATGGCGCCGACCTCGTCGCCATGCTGGTGCCGGATCTCGCCCAGAAGTCCCTCTACGAGAGCATCGAGCCGGCATTGAAGTCCGGCGCGACGCTGCTCTTCGCGCACGGGTTCAACATCCACTTCAAGCAGATCAAGCCGCGCAAGGATCTCGACGTGGTGCTGATCGCGCCGAAGGGCCCCGGGGATCTCGTCCGCCGTCAATACCAGCAGGGCCGCGGCGTTCCCTGCCTGATCGCCGTCGCCCAGGATGCGACTCGCAAGGCAAAGCCCAAGGCGCTCGCCTATGCGCACGGCATCGGCGGCACGCGCGGCGGAGTGCTCGAGACGACCTTCGCCGAGGAAACCGAGACCGATCTCTTCGGTGAGCAGGCCGTGCTCTGCGGCGGGACCACGGAGCTCGTCGTCAAAGGCTTCGAGACCCTGGTCGAGGCCGGCTACCAGCCCGAGGTCGCCTACTACGAGTGCCTGCACGAGCTGAAGCTCATCGTCGACCTGCTGCACGAGGGCGGGCTGCGCAAGATGCACCAGTTCATCAGCGAGACCGCCAAGTACGGCGATCTCACCCGCGGTCCGCGCATCGTCAACGACCGGGTGAAGAACGAGATGCGCAAGGTGCTGAAGGAGATCCAGGCGGGCAAGTTCGCCCGCCAGTGGATCGAGGAGAACGCCACCGGGCGCAAGAGCTATCAGAAGCTGCTGAAGAGCGACATCGATCATCAGATCGAGAAGGTCGGCGAGGCCTTGCGCGCCCGCATGCCCTGGCTCGACGACAAGCGCGCCTGAGCCCCCCGCACCCTACTCACATCAAGGAGACGCCCCATGGCTCCCAATCCAGACCGAGTGCTGATCTTCGATACGACGCTGCGCGACGGGGAGCAGTCCCCCGGCTGCAGCATGACGCGGCCGGAGAAGCTGCGCGTGGCACGCGCGCTGGCGGAGCTGGGGGTCGATGTCATCGAGGCGGGCTTCCCTGCCGCCTCCAAGGGGGATTGGGAGAGCGTGCAGGCGGTCGCCCGCGAGATCCACGGCCCGGTCATCTGCGGGCTCGCCCGCTGCAACCGGGAAGACATCGAGCTCGCCGCGCGCGCGCTCGCGGATGCGCCGCGGCGGCGCATCCACGTCTTCCTGGCCACCAGCGCCATCCATCGGCAGTACAAGCTCAACATGGCGCAGGAGGAGATCCTGCGCACCGCCATCGAAGGCGTGAAGCTCGCCAGGGGACTGTGCGAGGACGTGGAGTTCTCCCCGGAGGACGCCTCGCGGACGGAGCTCGAGTTCCTGGCGCAGGTGGTGGAGGCTGCGATCGAGGCCGGCGCCACCACGGTCAACATTCCCGATACGGTGGGCTACACCGTGCCGGATGAGTTCGCCGAGCTCTTCCGCTACCTGCGCAAGAACGTGCGCGGCATCGAGGGCGTGCGGCTCTCGGTTCATTGTCACGATGACCTCGGGATGGCCGTCGCCAACAGCCTGACCGCGGTCGTGGCGGGCGCCCGGCAGGTCGAGTGCACCATCAATGGCATCGGCGAGCGCGCCGGCAACTGCTCGCTCGAGGAAGTGGTCATGGCCCTGAAGACGCGCGCAGCGTTCTTCAACGTCACGACCGGCATCCAGACCCACCGGCTGTATCCGGCATCGCGGCTGGTCTCGAGCATCACCGGCATGCCGGTCCCGCGCAACAAGGCCGTGGTCGGGGAGAACGCGTTCGCCCACGAGGCCGGCATCCATCAGCACGGGGTGCTCCGCCACCACTCGACGTACGAGATCCTGAGGCCGGAGGACGTGGGCCTCTCCCGCAGCCACCTCGTGCTCGGCAAGCACAGCGGCCGCCACGCCTTCCGCGACCGCGTGAAGGCTCTCGGCTTCGAGCTCGAGGAAGCCGAGCTCAACCGGGTCTTCGAGGAGTTCAAGGCGCTGGCCGACAAGAAGAAGGAGCTGTTCGACGGCGACATCGAGGCCTTGGTGCTGCGGGCCGAAGGCTCCGCGGCCGGACCCTGGAGCCTCGCCAGCCTCGACACCATGGCCGCGAGCAATGCGCCGGCCACGGCCATGGTGCAATTGCGGCATGCCGACGGCCGCACGGTCGAGCGCAAGGCCTCCGGCGACGGTCCGGTCGATGCCGCCTTCAAGGCGATCGAGGCGGCCACCGGCATCGGCGTGATGCTGCGCAAGTTCGAGATCCGCGGCGTGACGGAGGGCGAGGATGCTCAGGGTGAAGCGGTCGTCTACGTGGAGTACAACCAGCGCACCTACCGCGGCTCCAGCGTGAGCACCAACATCGTGGAATCGAGCACGAAGGCGTTCCTCGAGGTCATCAACCGCATCGAGCTGGCCCAGGCCGGCTCGCGCTCGCGCGAGGAGCGCACCGCTGCGGCCCGCGCGGCTCAGGCGGCGGTCTAGGAGCTGCAATGCCTTCGACTGCTCAGACGCTCTTCGAGAAGGTCTGGCGCCGCCACGAGGTGGTGGCCGAAACGCCCGATACCCCGGCCGTCCTCTACGTCGATCTGCACCTCATTCACGAAGTCACCTCGCCGCAGGCCTTCACGGTGCTGCGCGAGCGGGGCCTCGAGGTGCGGCGGCCGGACCTGACCTTCGCGACGATGGATCATTCGACGCCCACCCGCACCGAGCAGGTCTTCGGCGGCGCTCCCATCACCATCGAGGCGGCCGCGCGCCAGGTGCGGGAGCTCGAGGTGAACTGCGACGCCTTTGGCGTGGAGCTTCTGGGGCTGCGCCATGCGCGCCGCGGGATCGTCCACATCATCGGGCCGGAGCTCGGGCTCACGCAGCCGGGCAAGACGGTGGTCTGCGGTGACAGCCACACGAGCACGCATGGAGCGCTCGGCGCGCTGGCCTTCGGCATCGGCACGACCGAAGTCGGTCACGTGCTCGCCACGCAGTGCCTGCTGCAGAAAAAGCCCCGCACCTTGGCGATCAACGTGAGCGGCAGGCTCGCCGCCGGCGTGACCGCGAAGGACCTGATCCTCGCGATCATCGGCAGGATCGGCGTCGCGGGCGGCACCGGCCACGTCATCGAGTACCGGGGCGCGACCATCGCCGCTCTCGACATGGACGAGCGCATGACGGTCTGCAACATGTCGATCGAGGCCGGCGCGCGTGCCGGCATGATCGCTCCGGATGAGACCACCTACGCCTATCTCGCCGGCCGCGAGCGCGCACCGCGGGGCGAGGCCTGGGAGAAGGCGCTCGAGGAATGGCGGCGGCTGCCGACCGATGCCGGCGCGCGGTTCGACCGCGAGATCGACATCGACGCTTCGGCTCTCGAGCCGATGGTCACCTACGGCACCAACCCGGGGATGGTCATTCCGGTCACCGGGACGATCCCGCAGCGTCCCGGGGATGCGATGTTCGCGAAATCCCTCGCCTACATGGGCTTCGAGCCCGGCGGTCCCGTCGCCGAGCAGCCGGTCGATGTGGTGTTCGTCGGCAGCTGCACCAACGGCAGGATTTCGGACCTGCGCGCCGCGGCCGCACTGCTGCGCGGGCGCAAGGTGGCGCCCGGCGTGCAGATGCTGGTGGTCCCCGGCTCGCAGGAAGTCAAGCGGGAGGCGGAGGCCGAAGGCCTGCACCAGGTATTCCTCGAGGCGGGCGCGCAGTGGCGCGAATCCGGCTGCTCGATGTGCCTGGGAATGAACGGTGATCTGGTGCCGAAGGGGCAGTACGCGGTCAGCACCAGCAATCGCAATTTCGAAGGTCGTCAGGGGGTGGGCGCGCGCACGCTGCTCGCAAGTCCGCTGACCGCCGCGGCGTCCGCGGTGCGCGGACGGGTCACCGACCCGCGCGAGCTGATGCAGGAGTGACAGCAGTGGATCCGATCAAGACTCTGCGATCGAGGACCGTGGTGCTGCCGGCGAGCGATGTCGATACCGACCAGATCATCCCGGCGCGTTTTCTCACGACGACGACGCGCTCGGGGCTGGGCGCTCATCTCTTCGCCGACTGGCGCTACGGGAGCGACGGTCAGCCCAAGACCGAATTCGTGCTGAACCGGCCGGAGGCGAAGGGCTGCACGATCCTGGTGGCGGGCCACAACTTCGGCTGCGGGTCATCGCGCGAGCATGCGCCCTGGGCGCTCACCGACTACGGCTTCCGCGCCGTGGTGAGCACGCAGATCGCCGACATCTTCCGCAATAACTCGCTCAAGAACGGGTTGCTGCCGGTGATCGTGGATCAGGCGGCCCACGCGTGGCTGATGGAGCATCCGGGAGCGGAGGTCACCGTCGACGTCGAGACCTCGACCCTGACCCTGCCGACGGGACAGACGGCACGCTTTCCGCTCGAGCCGTTCTCGCGCTATTGCCTCATGAATGGAGTCGACGAGCTCGGGTTCCTCCTGAATCGAGAGCAGGAGATCCGCGGTTACGAGCAGCGCCGAGCCTCGGGACTGCCGGCATGAGAGCGAGGATCGCCGTCCTTCCCGGCGATGGGATCGGACCGGAAGTGATGGCGCAGGGAGTGCGGTGCCTGCACGCGATTGCGGACGCCTTCGGGCACGAATTCACCCTTACCGAGCTGCCGTTTGGCGGCGCGGCCATCGACCTGTGCGGAAACCCGCTGCCCGCGAGCACGCTGCAGGCCTGTCTCGAAGCCGACGCGGTTCTGCTGGGCGCGATCGGCGGCCCCAAATGGTCCGCACCGGAAGCGAAGGTGCGGCCGGAGCAGGGGCTCCTCGGCCTGCGTAAGGCGCTCGGCGTCTATGCCAACCTGCGGCCCGTAAAGGTCCACCCTGCCTTGCTGTCGGCTTCCACTCTGAAGCCGGAAGTGATCGAAGGGGTGGACCTGGTGTTCGTACGCGAGCTCACCGGCGGGATCTACTTTGGCGAGAAACGTCGGGACGCACACGCAGCGACTGACGTCTGTACTTATTCCGCGCAGGAAGTCGAGCGGATCGTGCGGGCGGCGGCGCTTCTGGCCCGGCAGCGCCGGCGCCAACTGGTCTCCATAGACAAATCGAACGTTCTCGAGACCTCGAGGTTGTGGCGCGAAGTGACCACGCGCGTGATGCGCAATGAGTTCCCGGATGTCTCCCTCGAGCACATGCTGGTGGACTCGGCGGCCATGCACCTCATCCGGCGGCCGCGGGACTTCGATGTCCTCGTGACGGAGAACATGTTCGGCGACATTCTCACCGACGAGGCCTCCATGCTGGCCGGATCGCTGGGACTCCTGCCTTCGGCCTCGCTGGGCGAAGGCAGCCGCGGACTCTACGAGCCGATCCACGGCTCCGCGCCGGACATCGCCGGCCAGGGGATCGCCAATCCCTGCGGAACGATCCTGAGCGCCGCCCTGCTCCTGCGGCATTCGCTCGGGCTCGAGACGGAAGCGTCCGCGCTCGAGCGGGCCGTATCGCAAGCCATCGACGAGGGCGCACGGACCCCCGATGTCGCCCACAGCCGCGAGCGCGCGCTGTCGACCGGCGGGGTCGGAGAGGCCGTGCTGAGCAGGATCGCTCCCGGCTAGGCGCACGCCCGCGCCAGGGCGGGTGGCGCTGCCTCATCGCCGGAATTGTTTCCGAGGAAACCAACTTGTTTGTTTCCTTGGAAGCAATAATGGCGGGGTCCTTCTGGCCCCTCCTCCCGCCGTGCGCCTCGGGGCACCGGCCCCGCGCCGCCGGCCAACCGCGCTCAGCAGGCGGCGGCGAGCGCTTGCGCCGGCGCAGGACTCGCGAGCGCGGCGCGCTCCAGGCCCGCGGCCAGATCGGCCCGCAGGTCCTCGAATGCCTCGATGCCGACCGACAGCCGGATGAGCCCGTCCACGAGGCCCGCCTTCAGGCGTGCGGCCGGATCCATGGCGGCATGCGTCATGGTGGCCGGATGGGCGATCAGGCTCTCCACCCCGCCGAGGGACTCTGCCAGTGAGAAGCAGGTCAGCTCGGCACAGAAGGCCCTGACGGCCTCGTGGCCGCCCTGGAGCTCCAGGGTGACGATTGCGCCGTAGCCGCGCTGCTGGCGGCGCGCCACCTCGTGGCCCGGATGAATCGGCAGGCCCGGAAAGTAGACTCGCCGGACGCCGGGTTGCCGCGCCAGCCACTCCGCGAGGCCGGTTGCATTGCGGCCGTGATGCTCCAGGCGGGCATGCAGCGTGCGCAGGCCTCTAAGTGTCAGATAGCTGTCGAACGGAGCGCCCGTCACGCCCAGGCAGTTGGCCCACCAGACGAGCTGCTCGCGCAGCTCCTGGCTGCGGGCGACCACGGCGCCGCCCACCACATCGCTGTGACCGTTCAGATACTTCGTGGTCGAATGAACGACGAGATCGGCGCCCAGCGTGAGCGGCTGCTGCCAGGCCGGTGAGAGGAATGTGTTGTCGACCGCCACCAGCGCGCCGCAGGCGTGACCGAGGGCCGCGAATTGCTCGATGTCGGTGATGCGCAGCAGCGGGTTGCTCGGCGTCTCGATCCAGAGGAGTGCCGCCGGCCTGGCGAGCGCGGCCCTGACCGCTGCGAGGTCGCCAAAGTCGACGAACTCGACTTCCCGCTCGCCGCGCTTGCGCCAGGCGTCGAACAGGCGATACGTCCCGCCATAGCAGTCGTGAGGAGCCACGATGCGCGCGCCGGCCGGTATGAGATATCCGACCAGGGTGATCGCCGCCATGCCGGTAGCGGTCACGACGGCGCCGACGCCCGCCTCCAGCTCGGCGATCGCCTCGCCGAGCAGGTCCCGCGTCGGGTTGCCCGAGCGCGTGTAGTCGTAGCGGCGCTTCTCGCCGAAGCCGCGGAAGGCGAACGTCGAGGTCAGGTGAATCGGCGGTACCACGGCGCCGGTGGCGTCGTCGCATTCGAGGCCCGCGCGCACGGTCTGGGTGACCTGATCGGCGGCGTGGCGGCGTTTCAGCTTGCTCATGACTCAGTTGCTCTCCAACGCCGCGGCGAAGACGCCGCGAAGCTGCTGTGATTCTTTGAGGAAGGCATCGTGTCCATAGATCGAGGAGATCTCGTGCAGGCGGCCCGCGCCCAGGCGAGCGACCATCCCGCGGACATCCGCGACCGGCACGAGCTGATCCTCGCGCACGGCGACCGCGATGGTCGGGACGAAGACGCGGCTCGCATCGATGCGGTGCAGATCGATCGACTCCGAGAGGCAGAGAAAGGACTCGGGGCGATGCCGCGTCGCATAAGCGTCGCCGCGGGCCATGAGATAGCGCTCCACCGGAAACACGAACCGGTCCGACTCCAGCGCCGGCGGACCGCCGAAGCGCGCGCCGAGCTCCTCGCTGCTGCGGTAAGTCGCCATGGCGAGTGCGCGCGCCAGCTTCAGGCCATCCGCCCCGCGACCGCTCGCGAGCGTCAGGCGCACGATTTCCCGCTGCACGCTGCGCCACGCCGTGGCCAGCGGATGCGGGCGATCCGCGGCACAGAGCACGAGCAGCCGCCCTGCGCGCTCGGGGTACCGTTCCCCGAAAGCGAGCGCCACCATGCCGCCGTAAGAGCCGCCGGCGACCGCTCGCAGCGACTTGATGCCGAGGTGATTGAGCAGGCGCACCAGGAGCTCTGCCTGGTCGTAGCTCGAGACGCTGGGAAAGCGCTGCGACTCCCGCGGGCCGGTCGTCTCGCCGCTGCCGCCCAGGTAATCGAAGCTCAGCACCCGGAATCGGCGGGTATCGAGCGGCCGGTCGGGACCTGCGATCTCGCCCCACCAGTCGCGCCGCGGCTCCTCGCCCAGGCAGACGCGCCGGGTCGCGGAGATGCCGCCCAGGGCGCAGACGATCGGAGCGGTGGCCGGCCCGACCAGCCGCCAGGCGAGGCGAACACCGAGCAACCGGCCGCCGTGATGCAGCGCCATCTCTCCGGGGATCTCGAGCAGGCCCTCGCGGACCGTCGGTTCGGCGCCGAAACCGGCATCCACGATGGCAGCCGGGCTGGGTGTCGGGACCCGGACCGGCTCTGCAATGGCGTTCATCGAAAGCTCCGCATTCCTGTGGCTCGGTCTCACCGGCCCTCCTGCGGAGCGCCCGCCAGGAACCTGGCGGGTTCGTCGCGTCCATCCCGTGCGCCGAAGTGACGGCGCCGCAAGGCTACGCTGACCGCTCATCTGTCGATCCGGCTGCGCACGCGGCGCGGCTCGGATCGCAGGAGTTGGCACCTTTACAGGATGGTTGGTCCTGGCGGTTGCCCCGGCGTCTAAGGGCCTAATCCCTCAGCCGGTCTCGATGAGTGACGGCCAGTGTAGGTGCGGATATGCAACACGTCAAGAAATCCCTGGGGACGGCACCGCTTGCGTCCTCTTGCCGCGGCCGCCATCCCGGTTTGCGCGGCCGCCCTCGTCCGTGCTAATGTAATAGCACGCTAGTACATTCACCCTTATGAAGAACCACCGCAGCCTCACTCCCCGCCAGGAGGCGCTCGCCGAGCGCAATCTCTACAGTGCCATCGCCAGCCTGCGCAGCGCCGAGGAGGTACGGGCGTTCCTGCGCGACCTGTGCACACCCGCGGAGCTGCAGGCGATGGCGGACCGGTGGTCGGTGGTCGACTACCTCGGACGCGGGCTGCCCTATCGGGAGATCCACCGTCTGACCGGAGTCAGCGTCACGACCATCGGCCGCGTGGCCCGCTTCCTGGCTGCGGGCAATGGCGGCTACGCCCTCGCCGCCTCCAGGCTGGACAAGTCCCGTCCGCAGACGGAGACGTCCCGCCATGGATGAGCTGCGCCTGAAGCTCGCCATCCAGAAGTCGGGGCGCCTCACCGAGCCTTCGCTCGACCTGCTGGTGCGCTGTGGACTGAAGGTCTCGCGCGGCAAGGATCAGCTGATGGCCTACGGCGAGAACATGCCGCTCGATGTGCTCTTCGTGCGCGACGACGACATTCCGGACCTCGTGCAGGAGGATGTCTGCGATCTCGGGCTGGTCGGCCTCAACGTGCTGGAGGAGAAGCGCCTGGAGCTCGCCGCGCGCGGCCATGCCGCCCGTTTCCAACAGGTGCGCACGCTCGACTTCGGTCGCTGCCGCCTCTCGCTCGCCGTCCCGGAGGGCACCTCGTTCGAGGGATCGCGCACGCTGCGGAACAAGCGCATCGCGACCACGTATCCGTACCTTCTGGAGAGGTATCTGCGCGAGCGCGATGTCCGCGCGGAGATCGTCACGCTCTCGGGCGCCGTCGAGATCGCCCCGCGCCTCGGCCGCGCCGATCTCATCTGCGACCTCGTCTCGACCGGCTCGACCCTGCAGGCGAATCACCTGCGGGAGGTCGAGACGGTGCTCGAGAGCCATGCCGTGCTCATCCGCACGCCGCTCGAGCTGCCCCCGCTCAAGGACGAATGGGTGCAGCGGCTGCTCATGCGCATCGATGGCGTGCAACAGGTGCGCGAGAGCAAGTACATCATGCTGCATGCGCCGCGCTCGGCGCTCGCCGAGATCCGCAAGCTCCTGCCGGGCAGCGAGTCACCGACGATCATCCCGCTCGAGGGCCACCCCGACCGCGTGGCGATCCACGCCGTGTGCCGCGAGAATGTATTCTGGGAGACGCTGGAGAGCCTGAAGAAGGCGGGCGCGAGCGCGCTTCTGGTCCTTCCGGTCGAGAAGATGCTGGCCTGAGCGATGCGTATCCTCGACTGGGAATCGCTTGCCCCCGGCGAGCGCCGCGCGGCGCTCTCGCGCCCCGTGCAGGCTGCGCGGGAGGATGTCGCCGCCGTCGCGCGCGAGATCATTGCCAACGTCCGCGCGGGCGGAGACGAGGCCCTCCGCGCCTACAACCGGCGCTTCGACGGCGCGGAGCCGGAGAGTCTCGCGGCGGGTCCGCAGGAGTTCGTCCAGGCGGAGCGCGCGCTGAGCTCGGAGCAGCGCTCCGCGCTCGAGCGGGCGATCGAGAACGTCGAGCGGTTTCATCGCGTGCAGAGTCCCGAAGGCGTGACCGTCGAGACGATGCCCGGCGTGCGTTGCGAGCGCATCATCCGCCCGATCTCGGCCGTTGGGCTCTATGTCCCCGCCGGCTCCGCCCCCCTGCCCTCCGCAGTGATCATGCTCGCCGTCCCGGCGAGCATCGCCGGGTGCCCGCGGCGTGTACTCTGCACACCGCCCGGGCGTGATGGCCGGGCCCATCCGGCCGTGCTCGTCGCGGCGAGGCTCTGCGGCATAGAGTCCGTTTTCAAGGTGGGCGGCGCGCAGGCCATCGCAGCGCTCGCCTACGGCACGCAAAGCATCCCCAAGGTCGACAAGATCTTCGGACCGGGCAACGCATGGGTCACGGCAGCCAAGCAGGCGGTGGCGGCGGATCCCGCCGGCGCAGCCTGCGACATGCCTGCGGGTCCGTCGGAAGTGCTCGTGGTCGCCGACGAGAGCGCGCGCGCGGAGTTCGTCGCCGCGGATCTGCTCGCTCAGGCCGAGCACGATACGCAGGCGCAGGCCATCCTGGTCACGCCCAGCCGCGCGCTCGCCGAAGCGGTCGCCGCCGAGGTCGAAGGCCAGACACGCGACCTCTCGCGCCGCGCCATCCTCGAGCAATCGCTCGCCGGCAGCCGCTGTATCGTCGTCAGGAATCTCGAGAGTGCGCTTCAAGTGGCCAACGAGTACGCGGCCGAGCACCTGATCCTCGAGGTGCGCGAGCCGCGCCGCTGGCTCGAGGAGGTCACGAGCGCCGGCTCGGTGTTTCTCGGGGCCTGGTCGCCGGAGCCGATGGGCGATTACTGCTCGGGCACCAATCATGTGCTGCCCACCTACGGCTATGCACGCGCCTACAGCGGCCTGTCGGTGCTCGATTTCGTCAAGCGGATCACCGTGCAGGAGCTCTCGCCCGAAGGCCTGCGATCCCTCGGCCCCGTCGCGGTCGCGCTGGCGCGGCTCGAAGGGCTCGATGCGCATGCCGGCGCCGTCACGCGCCGCCTTGCCGCGCTGGAGGGAAGCGCCACATGAGCTGGGTTCAGGAGCTCGCGCGGCCCGACATCGTGGCGCTCAAGCCCTACGAGCATGCCTCGTGGGAGCACGGCCTCGAGCGCCTGCACGCCAACGAGCTGCCGTGGCGCCCGGCGGAGGATGACTCGGCGGCGGGACTGAACCGCTACCCGCAGCCGCAGCCGCGGGCGCTGGTCGAGGCATTGGCGGCCCTCTACTCGGTGCCTCCCGCCTCGGTCCTGGTCGGGCGCGGAAGCGATGAGGCGATAGACCTTCTCACGCGCGCGTTCTGTCGCGCCGGGAGCGACTCGATTCTCGTGTGTCCGCCCACCTTTGGCATGTATTCGGTCTGCGCGCGCATCCAGGGAGCGCAAGTCGTCCAGGCGCCGCTGCGGGCGGCGGAGGGGTTCGCGCTGGATGCCGGCGCGCTGCTCGCTCGCTGCGCGCCGGGCGTCAAGCTGGTGTTTCTCTGCTCTCCCAACAACCCGACCGGCAATCTGCTCGATGAAGCGGCCGTCCTGCGCGTGGTGCGCGAGCTGGCCGGCCGCGCCCTGGTGATCGTCGACGAGGCGTACGTCGAGTTCGCCGGCCGTCCCAGTCTCGCCCGGCTGGTCGCGGAGCTGCCGAATCTCGCGGTCCTGCGCACGCTCTCGAAGGCGTACGGCCTGGCGGGCGCTCGCTGCGGGGCGCTCATCGCCGATCCGCAGGTGATCGCCCTGCTCCGCAAGATCATTCCCCCGTATGCCATCCCGCAGCCGACTCTCGAGGCGGCTCTCCATCGCCTGACGCCCGCCGGGCTGGCGGCGACGCGCGCGGCCGTCGCAGTGCTGCTGGAGGAGCGCGAGCGCCTCATGGCGGAGCTGCCCAGGCTGGCGTGCATCACGGGCGTGTGGCCGAGCGCCGCCAACTTCGTGCTGGCGGAGTTCGTGGATGCCGCAGCCGCGCTGGCTCGCGCCCGCGAGGCGCGTCTTCTGGTCCGCGATGCCCGCGGGTATCCGGGACTCGGATGCGCTTTGCGCATCACGGTAGGGACGCCGGAGCAGAACGGCCGGCTGCTCGAGGCCTGGCGATGAAAGAATCGCCGGGACCCATTGCGAGCGCGGCGCAGCCGCCGCCCCCTGCAGGCGAGGCTCGGAACGAGCCGGGTAAGCGCCCCGCCGCGACGCTCTTCATCGATCGTGACGGGACCCTGGTGGAGGAGCCGCCTGATGAGCAGGTCGACTCCCTGGAGAAGGTGCGGTTCATGCCTGGCGTGTTCGCGGCGCTGGCGGACCTCGTGGACCACGGCTACCGTCTGGTGCTGGTCACCAATCAGGATGGCCTCGGCACCGGCTCCTTCCCGCGGTCCGCGTTCGAGGGGCCGCAGCGGTTCATCCTCGAGACGCTGCGCAGCCAGGGCATCGAGTTCGATGCGGTCTTCGTTTGCCCGCATTTCAAGAGCGACGGCTGCGGCTGCCGCAAGCCCGACACCGGCCTGGTCGAGGAATACATCCGCGCGGGCGGCGTCGATCTGTCCACGAGCGCGGTCGTGGGCGATCGCGATACGGACCTGCAGTTCGCCGCCAATCTCGGCGTGCGCGGCATCAGGGTGCGGCGGGACGGCACACCGGATGAGACATGGCCGGCGGCGGTCCAGACCCTCACGGCGCGGCGCGCCGAGGTCGTCCGGCGCACACGCGAGACCGAGATCGAAGTTCGCGTGAATCTCGACAGCCCCGCGCCCGTGCGCATCGCCACCGGCATCGGGTTCTTCGATCACATGCTGGAGCAGCTCGCCAAGCACGGGGGCTTCGCGCTCGAGCTCTCCTGTCAGGGCGACCTGCGGGTCGACGAGCACCACACCGTGGAGGATTGCGCGCTGGCCCTCGGCGAGGCCCTGCGGCGCGCGCTCGGCTCGAAGAGGGGCATTGCCCGCTACGGTTTCCTGCTGCCGATGGACGAGGCTCAGGCGCAGGTCGCCATCGATCTTTCCGGCCGCGCCTATTCCCAATTCTCCGCGCGCTTCAACCGCGAAAGCGTCGGTGGCCTGCCGACGGAGCTGGTGCCGCACTTCTTCCGCTCTCTGGCCGATGCGCTCGCAGCGGCCGTGCACGTCAACGTGACGGGGGAGAACACTCACCACATGATCGAAGGCTGCTTCAAGGGCGTGGGCCGGGCACTGCGCCAGGCGCTGCGGCGCGAGGACCGCGAGCTGCCGAGCACCAAGGGCGTGTTGTAGTGGACGCCGTGATCATCGACAGCGGGGGCGCCAATCTCGCCTCGCTGCAGTTCGCCCTCGAGCGGCTGGGCGCGCACGCGCCCGTGACCTCGGACGCGCGCATCATCGCCGCGGCCCCGCGGGTCGTGCTGCCGGGCGTGGGCTCTGCTTCGGACGCGATGCAGAGGCTGCGGCACTCCGGCCTGGCGCAATTGCTACCCAAGCTGCGCCAGCCGGTGCTCGGGATCTGCCTGGGAATGCAGCTGCTCTTCGAGCGCTCCGCGGAAGGCGCGACGGAGTGCCTGGGGCTCCTCCCCGGCGCCGTAGGGCGCCTGCAGGCGGCCCGCGGCCGTCCGGTGCCGCACATGGGGTGGAACCGGCTCATCCCCACGCACGAAGACCCTCTGCTCGAGGGAATCGCGCCGGGCGAGTACTTCTACTTCGTACACAGCTATGCGGTGCCGGCCTCGGAAGTGACGGTGGCTCGTGTCGATTACGGGCAGGCCATCGCGGCGGTGGTACGGCGCGGCAACTTCTCCGGGACGCAGTTCCACCCGGAGCGGTCCGCCGCCGCCGGGGCGCGTCTCCTCGGAAACTTTCTCAGGCTGAGTTGAGCATTCGGAGATCATCGGCCCGATGTTGTTGATACCTGCCATCGATCTGCGCGCCGGAAGCTGCGTACGGCTTTATCAGGGCGACTTCGGCGCGGAGACCCGCTACGAGTGCTCGCCGCGGGAGCTGCTCGAGAAATATCGAGCCCTGGGTGCGAGCTGGGTGCACGTGGTCGATCTCGAAGGGGCCCGGGACGGCGTGTTGGCCAACCGCGCAGTGATCGCGGACCTGGCGGCGCAGCGGGGCCTGAGCCTGCAGGTGGGCGGCGGCATCCGATCCGCCGAGACCATCGAGGATCTGATCTCGGGCGGCGTCGAGCGCGTGGTGATCGGCAGCGCCGCCGTGGAGCGGCCCGATGATGTCATCGCCTGGATCAGCCGCTTCGGCGCCGATCGCATCTGCCTCGCGCTCGACGTGCGCCACGATCGGCGCGGCGAGCCGCAGGTGCGCACGCGCGGCTGGCGGTCCGGGACCGCGATCTCGCTCTGGGAGGCCGTCGCTCCCTACCCGTCCGCCGGCGTGCGCCACGTCCTCTGCACCGACATCGAGCGCGACGGTGCGCTCACCGGACCGAATCTCGATCTCTACCGCAGCGCCGTAGAGCGCCTGCCGCGCATCGCCTGGCAGGCTTCCGGGGGCGTGCGGGACGCGGCCGATCTCGCGGCCCTCGCACGGATCGGCGTCGCCGCGGCGGTGAGCGGCAAAGCCATGCTCGAAGAGCGCATCAGACCCGAGGAGCTGCGACCATTCTTGCCCGACGGATCATCCCCTGCCTCGACGTCCGCGACGGCCAGGTCGTAAAGGGCGTCCGCTTCCGCGACCATCGGGTCGTGGGCGACATCATGGAGCTCGCCGCGCGCTACCGCGACGAGGGCGCGGACGAGCTCGTCTTTTACGACATCACGGCGAGTCCCGAGCGTCGCTCCGTCGATCGCGCCTGGGTGCGGCGCGTCGCGCGGGTGCTCGACATTCCGTTCTGCGTCGCGGGCGGGATCCGCTCGGTCGCCGACGCCGAGGAAGTGCTCAACGCCGGCGCCGAGAAAATCTCGATCAACTCGCCGGCGCTCTCCGATCCGGAGCTGATCGGCGCGCTCAGCAGGCGCTTCGGCTCCCAGTGCGTCGTCGTCGGCATCGACAGTCAGCTCACCGAGGGCGGCTACCGGGCCTATCAGTTCACCGGCGACCCGGACCGCACCCGCGAGTCCGGCCGCGACGTGCTCGCCTGGGTGCGCGAGGCGCAGGAGCGCGGCGCCGGCGAGATCGTCCTCAACTGCATGGGGAGCGATGGCGTGCGGCGCGGATATGACATCGAGCAGCTGCGGGCGGTGCGCGAGATCTGCGACGTGCCGCTCGTGGCCTCCGGCGGCGCGGGCGCGGTGGAGCACTTCATCGAAGCGTTTCGCGAAGCCGCTGTCGATGCCGCCCTCGCCGCCAGCGTGTTTCACACCGGCGCAATCGCCATCCCCGACCTCAAGCGCGCCGTGAGCGCCGCCGGCATCGAAATCCGGACCTGACCCTCGAAGTGTCGATCATGACCCAGAACCCCGCTCCCGGCGCGCCGCTCGCCCTCGATGACGTCGCCGCCCTCGACTTCGAGAAAGGCGGCGGCCTCCTTCCCGCCATCGTCCAGCACGCCCACAGCGGCACCGTGCTCATGTTGGGTTACATGAGCCGCGAGGCGCTGCGCGAGACGCTCATCCGCCGCCGCGTCGTATTCTTCAGCCGCGGCCGGCGGCGGCTGTGGGAGAAGGGCGAGACATCCGGCCACACGCTCACTCTCGCCGATGTGCGCACGGATTGCGATCGCGACACGCTCCTGGTCACGGCGATGCCCGCAGGCCCGGTCTGTCATCTCGGGACCGAAACCTGTTTTGGCGATGCCGCGGCAGCGCCCGTCGCCGCGGACCGGCTGGCCTTTCTCGGCGCCCTCGAGGCCGTGATCGAGCAGCGCATCGCCGAGCGCCCGGAGGGCAGCTATACCGCAAGGCTCTATGCGCAGGGCCCGAAGCGCATCGCGCAGAAGGTCGGCGAGGAAGGGCTGGAGGTGGCGCTCGCCGCCGTGACCGAGCCCGACGAGGCCCTCATCGGCGAAGCCGCCGACCTCCTCTACCACCTCCTCCTTCTCCTCCGAAGCCG
>DASTAC010000085.1:0-5025 GCA_035713045.1 Steroidobacteraceae bacterium | reverse complement strand
CGTCACGGACGGGGTTCGCTCGGCGAGCCCCGTTAGTCCTGCGCGCAGCGCCATGATCAAGTCGATCCTGAGCGGGATCTGGCACGGCCTCGACGGCCTGCGCAAGCTCCTGCACCTGATCCTGCTCGTCGTCATCTTCGGCGCGATCATCTGGGCGGTGAGCTCCTCGATGCCGAAGGTGCCCGACCGCGCCGCGCTCGTCGTCCATCCCGAAGGGCGGATCGTCGAGCAGCTGAGTGGTGACCCGGTGCAGCGGGCCATCGAGAACGCCCAGGGGCAGGAGCGTCAGGAGACGCGGCTGTGGGACCTCGTCGATGCCATTCGCGCGGCGGCCACCGACAGGCGGATCCGCGTGCTGGTGCTGCACCTCGATGACCTGCAGGGTGCCGGCCTGCCCGAGCTGCAGGAGCTCGCGCGCGCGATCCAGAAGTTCCGGGCGAGCGGCAAGCCGGTCATCGCCTACGGCTCGGCATACGATCAGGACCAGTACTACCTGGCGGCCCAGGCCGACAAGATCTATCTCGATCCCACCGGCTACGTGATGATCGAGGGCTACAGCCGTTATCCGCTCTACTTCAAGGGACTGCTGAAGAAGCTCGGCGTCGACATCAATGTCTTCCGCGTCGGCAAGTTCAAGAGCGCGGTCGAGATCTTCACCCGCGAGAACATGTCCAAGGCGGACAAGAAGCAGAGCCAGGACTATCTCAATGTCCTCTGGTCGAGCTACCAGCAGGCCGTGACGAGTGCGCGCAAGCTTCCTGCCGGCGCCGTCGCGAGCTATGTCGACTCGCTGCCGCAGGCCGTCACGGCCGCGAGCGGCAATGCGGCACAGGTGGCGCTGAAGGCGGGTCTGGTGACGAAGCTCGCCAATAAGCTGCAGGTCGAGCGCAAGCTGAAGGCTCTGGTCGGCGAGAACGACGCCACCGGATCCTTCAACCAGATCTCGGCGGTGGATTACGCGCGGCTCGTAGATGCGCAGAACACACTCAACGACGGCAGCAGCGACGCGCGCATCGGCGTCATCGTCGCCTCAGGGGAAATCCAGGACGGCAGACAGCCCCCGGGCACCATCGGCGGCAAGTCGCTGTCACGGCTGATCCGCGAGGCGCAGCGGGACCCCGACATCAAGGCCGTGGTGCTGCGCGTGAACAGTCCTGGCGGCAGCGTGGCCGCTTCGGAGGAGATCTACCGCCAGCTCGAGGCGCTGCGTGCGGCGGGCAAGCCGCTCGTGGTCTCCATGGGCGACCTCGCGGCCTCGGGCGGCTACTACATCTCGGCGCCGGCCAACCAGATCTGGGCGAGTCCCGCGACACTCACGGGCTCGATCGGCATCTTCGCGATCATCCCGACGATCGATCAGACCTTGAGCAAGATCGGCGTCGGTGTCGACGGTGTCGGTACGACTCCGCTCTCCGGCGCCCTCAGCATCGATCGTCCGCTCAGCAGCGAGGCCAGCCAGCTCGTCCAGTCGCAGATCGATGAGGGCTACCAGCAGTTCGTGGACCGTGTCGCCGCGGGGCGCCGCGAGACTCCGCAGCAGATCGATGCGATCGGCCAGGGCCGCGTGTGGGCCGGGGCGGATGCGCGGCGAATCGGCCTGGTCGATCACCTGGGGACGCTGGAGGATGCGGTGAAGGCGGCAGCGCGGCTCGCCAGGATCAGGAAGTATCAGGTCGAGTTCGTTCGCCCGCACCGGTCATGGGCCGACCAGCTCTTCCAGCACACCCAGGCGCGGGTCGCGGTGGCGGCCCTGTCCCTCTTCCATGATGATGCGGGACAGTCGTTCGGGCTGGGCGAAGTCGCGACGCGTCTGGACCCGATGGCTCGGGACCTGAAGCAGCTGGCACGCCTCAGCGTGCCGGGACACGTGTATGCCTACTGCTTCTGCAGGGCGGCGAGCCACTAGACCATCGGCTCACCCCATCGCATGGTGCGATTGCGAACGGGTGGCGCAGCCAGGCGGCCCCGTGAGGGCCGCGGCCCCCATCAAGCCACGGTGGTCCAGTCGAGGATGACCTTGCCGGAGCGGCCGGAGCCCATGGTGCTGAAGCCCTGGTCGAACTCCTGCACCGGAAAATGATGGGTGATGATGGGCTCGAGCTTCAAGCCGCTCTGCAGCAGGCTCGCCATTTTGTACCAGGTCTCGAACATCTCCCGGCCGTAGATGCCCTTCAAGGTCAGGCCCTTGAAGATCACCTGATTCCAGTCGATGGAGGTTTCCTCCGGCGGGATCCCGAGGATCGCAACCGAGCCGCCGTGGTGCATGGTGCGCAGCATGTCGCGGAAGGCGGCGGCATTGCCTGACATCTCCAGCCCCACGTCGAACCCCTCCTGCATGCCGAGATCCTTCATCGTCTGCTCGAGCGACTCGCGCTGCACGTTGATGGCGCGGGTGGCGCCCATCTTCCTCGCGAGATCCAGCCGATAATCGTTGACGTCCGTGATCACGACATGACGCGCGCCGACGAAGCGCGCGATCGCGACGGCCATGATGCCGATGGGCCCCGCGCCCGTGATCAGCACGTCCTCGCCCACCATGTTGAAGGCGAGGGCGGTGTGCGTCGCGTTGCCGAAGGGGTCGAGGATCGAGGCGACATCGTCGCTGATCGAGTCCGGCAGCTTGAAGGCATTGTCGGCGGGAATGGCCAGATACTGCGCGAAGGCGCCCGGGCGGTTCACGCCGACCCCGACGGTGTTGCGGCAGAGGTGGCGGCGCCCGGCGCGGCAGTTGCGGCAGTAGCCGCACGTGATGTGGCCTTCGCCGGAGACCCGATCGCCGACTTTGAAGCCGCGGACCTCGGAGCCCATGTCGACGATGCGCCCGGAGTACTCGTGGCCGACCGCCATCGGTACCGGGATCGTCCGCCGTGCCCATGCATCCCAGTTGTAGATGTGCATGTCGGTGCCGCAGATCGCGGTCTTGCCGATCTCGATCAGCACGTCGTTGTGACCGACTTTCGGCTCCGGCACGTCCTGCAGCCAGATCCCGGGAGCGGCTTCCTTCTTGACCAGCGCCTTCACTTGATGACTCTCTTCATGCGCTGCGTGCAGGAATTTCCGGGTTCACGAGGGTACGAACCCCGTACATGAAACGGTATGGTCATTTTACGATTCCAAGCTCTCTTCCTACTGCGGCAAATGCCTCAAGCGCTCTATCGAGCTGCTCGCGGTCGAGCGCGGCCGACATCTGCGTGCGGATGCGGGCCTGGCCCTTGGGCACCACCGGATAGGAAAAGCCGACCACGTACACACCGCGCTCGAGCAGGCGGTCCGCCATGCGGACGGCGAGGGCGGCATCGCCCAGCATCACGGGGATGATCGGATGCTCCCCGGGCTTGAGGTCGAAGCCGAGCTTCGTCAGTGCCTCGCGAAAGTATCGGGCGTTTGCGTGAAGCTGGGTGCGCAGCTGCGGCGAGTGCTCCAGCAGATCGATGACCCGCAGGCCCACGGCGGCGACGACCGGCGGGATGCTGTTGGAGAAGAGATAGGGCCGCGACCGCTGCCGCAGCCATTCGACGACTTCCTTGCGCGAGGCGATGTAGCCGCCGCTGGCGCCGCCGAGCGCCTTGCCGAGCGTTCCGGTCAGGATGTCGATGCGCGAGGCCACCCCGCAGTGCTCGGGCGTGCCTCGGCCGCCCGGGCCCATGAAGCCCGTGGCATGCGAGTCGTCGACCATCACCAGAGCGTCGTAGCGTTCCGCCAGGTCGCAGATGGCCGGGAGATTGGCGATGATGCCGTCCATGGAGAAGACGCCGTCGGTCGCGATGAGGCGCGTACGGGCACCGCTCGCCTTCTTCAGGCACTCCTCGAGCTCCGCCATGTCGTTGTTGGCGTAGCGATAGCGCTGCGCCTTGCAGAGGCGGATCCCGTCGATGATGCTGGCGTGGTTCAGCGCGTCGGAGATGACCGCGTCGCGCTCATCCAGCAGCGTCTCGAAGAGCCCCCCGTTGGCATCGAAGCAGGAGGAATAGAGGATCGTATCCTCGGTGCCGAGGAAGCGGCTCAGCGCCTCCTCGAGCTGCTTGTGCACCGTCTGCGTGCCGCAGATGAACCGCACCGAGGCCATCCCGAACCCGAACCGGTCGATGGCGCGGTGCGCAGCCTCCCGTATAACCGGGTGGTTGGCGAGACCCAGGTAGTTGTTCGCGCAGAGGTTGATCACCTCGCGCTCCCCGGTGCGCACCGTGCCTCCCTGCGGTCCCGCGAGCACGCGCTCGCCCTTGTATAGACCCTGTTCCCTGAGTCCTGCGATTTCCGAGCGCAGGCGCTCGAGGAAGGCTGAATTCATGCCGGCGATTATACCGCGCGGAATCCCTCCCGGTACGCGCGCCTGCCAGGGCCGATCGGCCGTGGGGCGAGTGTCGAGCGCCGCGGCGCCGCGCGGTGTCAGTCAGGCTGCTCGAGCAGCACCCGTCCGTTCTCCTCCCGCACGGCATAGGTGCGCAACGGCTCATAGGCCGGAGGGGTCAGCGCCTCGCCGGTGCGCAGGCAGAACCGCGCGCCGTGGCGGGGACAGATGATCTGGCAGGACTCGACTTCGGCGCCGTCCAGAGGCTCACCGTCGTGGGTGCAGCGGTCCTCGACCGCGTAGACGTCCTTGCCGCAGCGCACGACCACGAGGGCGAGACCGTCGACCTCGACAGACAGGGGAGTGGCCTCGGAGAGGTCCGCGGCACTGCCTACATCGATCCACGTCATGTCAGTAGTTTCCCATCGACCAATGGCCGACCCAGAATCATGAAGCGGACAAACACGGTAGTCGGCACAGGGATGTACCCGGCCGCCGCAGGTGGCCGGGTTTTGGGCAAAAACCACGCTTTTTGCCCAAAACCGCGCTGGGCGGGGCAGGAGCCCCGATCCAGCGCTTCTTAGTAGTTCCCCATCCGACCGACGGTCGACCCCGAATCATGAAACGGACAAACACGGTAGTCGGTACAGGGATGTACCCGGCCGCCGCAGGTGGCCGGGTTTTGGGCAAAAACCACGCTTTTTGCCCAAAACCGCGCTGGGCGGGGCACGATGCCC